>JARGNC010000123.1 GCA_029212425.1 Phycisphaerales bacterium | reverse complement strand
GCGCGTCGATGGTGATCTGGATCAGCTGCTTTCGCGCAACGGGAACGCTCGAAAGCTCAGTTCCATACTTTGATAGAAACGAGTCGAGATCCTCGGATGCTTTGGATTCTGCTGTCTTGATCCGCTCTTGTTGGCGCTGGTCCACCCATCGCAACGCGTCGGCAAACTGCTCTGCGCTGGGCATGGTGTGCCTCATCCCCTCGATCACATCCAAGCGGATATCGTGGTTGTCGTCGAGCATCTGTTGTGTGCGGATAGACATCTCGGGTTCGTTGAAATCCATTGAGCCTGTGATTCCTGCGATCCGTCTTTCTTTGAGCATCCGGAACCAGCGTGCTCCTGGTCTTGCCAATCGTTCAGGCCAGTATTCGTTGGGCTTGCCCGTCGGTGCGCGGTGGTACGAATCCATCCCAACGATCGGGACAGCGCCCATGAAGATGTCTGGGAACGCGAGTTGGAGGATCGTCGAGCAGCGTCCGCCGCCCGACATGCCTGTGATGTAGACCCGTCTGGGATCGGTCAGGTAGTGGGACTGGATGGTGGTGATCGAATCCAGATGGACCTGCAACCGATCCGTGAGTGATCGTTGGTTCCCGTTGTGGTCCACTCCGACCGCGATCAGGTTCAACTCATCGCACGCGTCATTGAAAATAGCTGGAATCGCGCCGTTGGGTGTCGGGCTGACCCACACCAGAATCCCAGGCAGCACATCATCCTCGCTGCGAGCAGGCAATCGCACACGCATCCGCTCATCATCAATGCTGCGTGTTAAGTCAGGGTAGAGCTGCTTGAATCGCACGCGTCTGGTTTTGGAATCAAGAACAACCGGAGATTCAAAGTGTTTGAGCTGGTTGATGCGGGATTGTGTTGGTTTACGCAAATCGATCCGCTCAATCCCGCTGAGCATCGCGTGATCGAGTTCCAAAGAATCGGCCGTATTCTGATCAATGACGGATGCAAGATTCGATCCCGGCGTGATCAACGCGAGCTTTCCAGTCGCGAGCCGAGCGATTGGGAGCGTGGAGGAGGCATCGCCTCGGGAGAGTTGGAGCGTCCCGATGATCTCGTGATCTTGATCCAGTTCTGATTCTGGACCCAGCGTTCGTCTGAGTTTACTGAGGTCCCGCGCGTCGAGCGATCCTGCGATTCCCGCGAGTTGACGGAGCATCGCTGATGACGCGAGGTCTGGGGTGGGGGGGGACTCACCGATGGACATGCACCCCGAGGTCGCGGGGGTGCCGTCAATCCGCAATGGGTCCTGAGCGAGCGATCCTGATCCCAGAAACATGAGCAGAATCAGACCCAATATGTGTTGAAGTCGAAGGGCTGATAAGTCGATGGGCATACTGTTGTGTACGGCCCCAACCGCGTCCGGTTGAGCTTGGTGGATGAATCTGTCGAGGATCGCTCGATCAGACTTGACACCCACGCTGACAGGGCTAGGATTTTTGCTCATGATCCTCCGTAGCTCAATTGGTAGAGCGAGCGGCTGTTAACCGCTAGGTCACTGGTTCGAGTCCAGTCGGAGGAGTTCATCGGCCTGTCCAGTTCACTGGATGGGCCGATTCTTTTTTTGGATCGTTCCTGACTCGTGTCTGAATCGGCGCATGAAAAAACCCGCAAGCGAACCTGCGGGTTTTTGTTGTTCTTACGAACGGGCTGGTTTACCAGCTGCCGCCACCGCCGCCTGAGCGACCGCCGCCGCCGTAGCCACCGCCGCCGCCTGAGCGACCGCCGCCACCACCGCCGTAGCCACCGCCGCCGCCGCCGCCACCACCGTAGCCGCCGCGACCACCGCCGCCGCCGCCACCGTAGCCACCGCCGCCGCGTGGGCGTTCTTCGCGTGGACGAGCTTCGTTCACGACGAGTGCACGGCCGTCACAGTCTTGGCCGTTGAGTTTTTCGATTGCTTCGTGGCCAGCATCAGTGTCAGCCATTTCAACGAAGCCGAAGCCACGGGAGCGTCCGGTTTCGCGGTCACTCATGACCTTTGCGGATTGTACTTGACCGATCTGTGAGAAAAGCTCGTTCAGTTCTTGGTCGTTCATCGAGTAAGGGAGGTTCCCTACATACAGGTTCAACATTGCAGTCTTCCAAATGCCCGTGAGTCAGATCAGATCGAGTAAGAGAACCGGGCTTCTTCTTCGTCGACTGCAAAGCCGCGTGGCAATGCACCTAAGTCTAGACCCGGCAAGGGTGAGAACAAGTCAAGACTGGGAATAGTAATTTTCAACATTTCCATGAAACTGGCCTGGTTTTGACCATTCTTGCTCGATTCAGACGCTCAAGAACACGGGATATGATGGTTTGATGGATCCAAACACGATCAAACTTGCCTCCAACTCTCTGCCGAAACTTTGGGATTTCTCCGATCCAAAGCAGAGCGGCGAGCGGTTCAGGTGTTTCAAAGCACGCGCGGACTCAGTAGGGAATGCCGTCCTGGGGGCTCTGGCAGCGACCCAACTGGCGCGAGCGTTGGGGCTTGAGCGTCGATTTGATGAAGGGTTTTCTACACTGGATTCGATCGATCAGGGACTCTCGGATCCAAGCGGGGAACTGGAGGTCCGAAGATCGCTCGAGCATGGTCGATTGCTCAACTCGTCTGGGAAACGGTCTGAGTCGGTTCCGCACTTTGAGCGTGCTTGGGAAGCCGCGACTGAGTCGGGGCTTGATGGACTCGCGGTGGACGCAGCGCACATGCTCGGGATTGTTGAGCATGGGGATGCAGGGCAATCGTGGAACCAACGCGCTCTGGATCTTGCGATGTCCTCGGATCAACCTGATGCACGCAAGTGGAGGGGGTCGCTGCTCAACAACATCGCGTGGTCACTTCACGAAGCGGGAGAGCACGAGCGTGCTCTTGAACTGTTCAATGATGCGCTCGAGGTTCGCGTGCAAGAGGGAACTCCGACCAGCATCCGCATCGCGCGGTGGAGTGTCGGTCGATGCTTGCGATCGTTGGGGCGCGTTGTCGAAGCGTTGAAGATCCAACGCGAGCTTGAATCCGATCCAAACGCGGATGGGTATGTCTTTGAAGAAATCGCGGAATGCTTGCTGGCGCAGTCGAAGGCACAAGACGCAAAGCCCTATTTTAGTAGGGCGCATGCGATGCTCTCTGCTGATCCTTGGCTCGTTGCGAACGAATCGGATCGGCTCTCACGTCTTGCACAGCTTGGGACTGATACAGAGTAAACAGAAAAAAACCCGGCGTGTTGCCGGGTTCATGGAAGCTTGTGCGTTGCTCTTAGTCTTTCTTGAGCAGGTCGCGGATTTCACCGAGCAGGACGATGTCTGCTGATGGTGCCTTGGGTGGTGCCGCGGCTTGTTCCTTCTCGAAGTTCTTCTTCGCTTTGTTGACCATCTTCACCATGATGAAGATGACGAACGCGAGGATGAGGAAGTTAAAGAGGATGGTGATGAAGTTGCCGTATGCGAAGACGGCGCCTTGTGCGCGAGCTTCTTCCAGTGAGAGTCCTTTTTCGACGCCTTCTGCAAGCGGGATGTACATGTTGGTGAAATCGACTTCGCCGATGACCGAACCAACCAGTGGCATGATCACATCCGCGATCAATGATTTGATGATCAGTCCGAACGCACCACCGATGATGATGCCGACGGCCATATCGACCATGTTGCCCTTGACGGCGAACTCTTTAAACTCTTTCAACATACCCATGAGATTGCTCCTGTGTTGCAATTGAGCCTGTCGGGTGGACAGGCTTTGTAGTGTGTCCCATCAGTATTGTAGAACAGGCATTCCATTGGTGCAATTGCCCTATGGATCTGCTCATGGATTGAATGGATCGGATCTGAGTGCGTTTATGCGTCTTTGATTTTGACGACGCCTTTGCCCTTTGTGATTTTGCCGAGGACATGGACGGTTTCGCCTGATTTCTCTAAGCGTTGCGCGATCGCTTTGGCAAAGGTGGGGCGGACGATGAGGCAGTATCCGATGCCCATATTGAAGACCTTACGCATTTCACTGGTTTCGACATCGCCGTGTTTTTGGAGGAAGTCGAATACAGGAGGTACGGTCCATGCTTTGGAGCTGATGCTCGCGTCGACCTTGTCATGGAGTGCACGGTTGAGGTTGCCTTCGAGTCCGCCTCCGGTGATGTGCGCCATGCCTGAGATGACTTTCTTGACCTTGTAGGCGCGGAGGAGTTTGACGATCGAGTCCGCGTAGATTCGGGTTGGCGTGAGGAGGACTTCTCCCAGTGTGCGATCTGGATCGAGTTCGGGGTAGACCTTGTCGAGCTTGAGCTTCGCGTGCTTGATGATCGAGCGGACGAGTGAGTATCCGTTGGAGTGGACTCCGGAGCTTTCCAGACCAAGCACAATGTCACCCGGCTCCACGCGTGTTGGGTCGGTTGCTTTTTTGAGTTCGACCACCCCGACGCTGAATCCAGCGAGGTCGTAATCACCCGGTTTGTAGAGGTCGTTCATCTCAGCGGTTTCCCCACCGATGAGGGCGCATCCCGCTTGCTGGCATCCATCGGAGATCCCTCGGACGAGATCATGCAACACATCCTGCTCGACCTTGTGGACCGCGATGTAGTCGAGGAACAGGAGCGGCTCAGCGCCTTGGACGATGAGGTCGTTGACATTCATCGCGACAAGGTCGATCCCGACGGTGTCGTGCTTGTTCATCTCGATCGCGAGGTGGACCTTGGTTCCAACGCCGTCGGCACACGCGACGAGGACGGGGTCGAGGTAGTTGTGTTTGAAGAGTTGTTCGTTGTAATCGAGTCTGAGGAGACCTGCGAATCCTCCTGGATTGTCGATGACGCGCTGTCCGTGGGTTCTGCGGAGCAGGGAGCCAATAGAGCCGACGAACTTGTCCCCGGCTTCAATATCGACACCGGAACCGGCGTAGGTCAAGGAACGGGGCTTGCGCGGCGAGTTCTTGGTGGATGCGGGCATCATGGATCGTAGCTCGATGGGAGCGGTCGAGTAAAAAGAAATGATGCTGTCGGGAATGTGTTTTGGCCCGGAATTGTTCGTATAATCGGAAACCAACTTATCTGACACGAGGAGCATACATGCCAGAGTCTCATTTCTTTACTTCCGAATCCGTCTCCATGGGACACCCAGACAAGGTGTCCGACCAGATCTCCGACGCGATCCTCGATGCGATGCTCGAGAAGGACCCGCACTCCCGCGTTGCTGTGGAAACACTCGTCTCAACAGGTATGGCGGTCATCGCGGGAGAGGTCACGACCACTGCGTATGTTGACATCCCAGAAACCGTCCGCGAAGTGATCCGGGATATCGGATACACCGATGGCGATATGCGTTTCGATGCTGAGTCGTGTGCGGTGCTGGTTTCGATCAACCAGCAGTCGCCGGACATTGCGATGGGTGTGAACAAAGAGGGCGCGGGCGATCAGGGGATGATGTTCGGATTCGCGTGTAAGGAGACTGAGGAGCTGATGCCGCTCCCGATCATGCTGAGCCACAAGCTGGTTGCTCGTCAAGCGGAGGTGCGTCAGGGGGACATCATCGCGGGACTGCGTCCGGATGCGAAGAGTCAGGTCACGGTCGAGTACGACAATGGCAAGCCGGTCCGCGTCGATACCGTCGTCATCTCGACCCAGCACGACAAGACTTGGAACGATCGTCAGGATGAACTCCGCAACCAAGTGATTGATGAGATCATCAAACCAGTCCTCGGCAAGTGGTGGAATCCTGGGATCACGATCCATGTGAATCCGACCGGGCGTTTCGAGCTTGGTGGGCCGCACGGCGATGCGGGCTTGACCGGCCGCAAGATCATTGTCGATACCTACGGCGGACGCGGTCGTCACGGCGGCGGGGCGTTCTCAGGCAAAGACCCAACCAAGGTCGACCGCTCCGCGGCGTACATGGCGCGGTACATCGCGAAGAACATCGTTGCGGCGGACCTCGCGGATGAGTGCGAGATCCAGCTTTCGTACGCGATTGGTGTTGCTGAACCAACCAGTGTGTTTGTGGAGACTTTCGGGACTTCGAAGGTTTCCGAAGAAGCGATCGCTCAAGCGGTCCGCGAGGTCTTCCCGCTGACTCCGCGTGGGATCATCGACTCGCTTGATCTTCGCAAGCCGATCTATCGCAAGTCCGCTCGTCACGGTCACTTTGGTCGCAAAGCGGTCGAGAAGAACGGCGGGTGGTTCTTCCCTTGGGAGCGGACGGACAAAGCGGATGCGCTCAAGGAAGCGGTCAAGAAAGCGGAGCCTTGCTTGGCTTGATCGGCTTGGCTTAATCAGCTTGGCCTGATCGGCTTGATCGGACTAGCTGTAGAGCTGGTGCTTGAAAATGTATGATTGCACACCCGGATCGAGTCCTTCGATCCGGGTTGTTTTTTGCTGGTTCTCGTCCGGTCTGCTGTCGGGGCTGTTGTCCGGTCTGTTGTTGGGTCTGTTGTCGCGGTTGGCGGCTGCGAGTTGTTCGCGGATCGTGGTCGAGGCGTAGGGGAGGGTCTGGGTTTGGATGCAGATGGATTCCCAGTGTCTGAGGTCTTCGTTGGTCCACGCGCCGGTCTGGTCGAGCTGGTCGATGAGTTGGGTGATGTCGTTGGGTGCGTCTATTGATTGGCGGGGCGATTGGTTCGGGGGAGCACGGAGGATGACGATCGCGTCTTTCCAGAACTCTTGGTATCGGTGCCATTTGTGCATCGAGCGTGCTTGGTCCGCTCCGATGAGGAAGCGGTTGGTGCCTGTGGTGAGCATGGAGTGGGCGATGGCCCAGGTGTCTGCCCAGTAGCTGGGTTGTCCTTCGTTGAGCAATCCATCAGCGAGTTCTTGGGTCCAGACGGTCGCGGGATGGTCGAGGTCTTTGATCGCGATGCGGAGCATCTCGACGCGGTGCTGGTCGGGGGTCGGCGCGGTGTCTTTGTGGGGAGAGCGTGAGGCGGGGACATAGACGAGGTGGCACTGTCCCGGCATGAGCGCGTGGGTGAGCTCGTATTGCTGCGCCGCGAGGATTGGGAGCTGCGTGTGCGCGAGGTGGGGGGGGTCGAAGGTGCCACCAAAGAAGAGGCGAGCGGGGGCGTCCTTGGTTTCTGGAGGGAGTGCGACGGGATGATGTGGACGCTGGATTCGGTTGTGGTTGCTTGGTGAGTTCACAGGGGATTCTTAGGGGGTTTGAGTGGCGTGTGTCGGTTGAATGTGGGGGTGATGCCTAGAATCCTTACCGGCTTTGGTGGATGGATCTTCGGATGTGTCTGCTGAAGCCGGACGCGGCCCCATCGTCTAGCCTGGTCCAGGACACCAGGTTCTCATCCTGGGAACGCGGGTTCAAATCCCGCTGGGGTCATTTTAGGAACGCTCGGAGCTTTGGCTTTGGGCGTTCTTTCTTTTCGGAAGACACGACTGCGCCGAGGACGGCGAGTCGTGGCACCTTGCATTTTATTGGTCTTGATCAGACATGATCTCGGATTCAATTTGCTTAACGACTCTGCGGACGATGTCG
Organism: Phycisphaerales bacterium; assembly: GCA_029212425.1. Classification (GTDB taxonomy): domain Bacteria; phylum Planctomycetota; class Phycisphaerae; order Phycisphaerales; family UBA1924; genus UBA1924. The sequence goes on along the minus strand of JARGNC010000123.1, from coordinate 192 downwards.
TGGTCGAATCCTCGGCGGGCGAGTCGTCCGATGAGTCGGCGCTGGCGGACTTCGGGCTCGCGTGAGGCGAGGGAGCGGGCGGAGCGGCGGGCGAGGGTGAGGGCGTCTTGGTAGGGGTCGTGGTCTTTGAGTTCTTCGTCGAGGGTTTGGGCGATGATGGATTGGTCGATGCCTTTTTGGCGGAGCTTGGCT
>JARGNC010000122.1:6156-7670 GCA_029212425.1 Phycisphaerales bacterium | reverse complement strand
GGTGCCTGTCGGACCACCGAGCCCTTTATGTCCCGCGATCGCGAGCAGGTCAATGCCTATGGACTGGACATCAATTTTGATATGCCCAAGCGTCTGGGCGCAGTCTACAAGAACCAGTGCATCGGGAGCGGTTTTTCGTACGCTTTCAATCGCTTCTTGAATTGGTTGGATCGATCCCATCGCGTTGGATGCATGCGTCATACAGACCAACGCGGTACATTCGTTACACGCATCAGCAATTTTCTGCGGATCGATGTATCCGAACTCGTCACACTCGACATATGTAAGATTGATCTTGTTGTCCGACGCATAGCAATGCAGTGTTCGCAGAACCGCGTTGTGTTCGAGAACCGTGGTGACGATATGGACCGCATCTTCGCAGCCGGTCCGTTGTGCTGCTCGGATGACGCCGTGGATCGCGAGATTGAGCGCGTCGGTGCATCCATGTGTGAGCACAACTCTTGACGGGCTTGGCGCGTTGATGAGTTGAGCGATTTTGAATCGGGCTTCTTCGATCACATCGCCTGCGGCACGCGCGAGCTTGTGTCCGCCGCGACCCGGATTGCCCGCTTTGTGGTTGAGGAAATCGACCATCGCTTCACCGACACATGGCTGTTTGGGCCAACTCGTCGCAGCGTTGTCAAGATAGATCAAAGGTGTAGACATGAAACCCTCTCCTCAACTCGTATACTTTGAGGCCCAGATGATATTCTATTTGTCACGATCAGGCACGATTTGATTCGTCCTGAGGGGCTGAATCGAGGTTCGTATGAAAATCGCTGTCATCATCCCTGCAGCTGGGATGTCCACCAGATACAACTCCACAGCAGATTCGGATTCTCTGGGCTTTGGTCGATCCAAGCTCGACGAGGACCTCGGCGGGAAGTCAGTTCTTCAGCGGACAATCGAACTCTTCAACACCAGACCGGAAGTCCATCAGCTCATTGTTGTAGGGCCGCACGATCCTGAAGCGATGAGCAACTTCAAGCTCCGTCACGCGGATCGGATCAGTCTTCTCGGCGCAGAGCTTGTGGTGGGTGGTAAGGACCATCGTTGGGAGAGTGTCCGCGCCGCAATGCAGTCGGTTTCGAGCGACGCGACGCATGTCGCAATCCACGACGCTGCTCGTCCCGCGACTCCTCCTGAGTTGATTGATCGAGTGTTCGATGCTGCCTCTCGGTTCGATGCCGTGATCCCGGCAGTCCCTGTGAGCGACACGATCAAGCGTGTTTCGTCAGAAGCGATTGATGACTTAGCGGAGTCTGATCCACTCGCAGCGATTTTGGGCGCAGGAGAAGCGAACCCGATGCATGAAGTCGTGGGGGGGATCGACCGTGCTGATGTGGTGATGGTGCAGACGCCGCAGGTATTTGGTCGTGAGTTGATCGAGCGTGCGTATCAACAAAGCGACCTGTCATCAACAGACGACGCGGGTCTGATCGAAAGACTCGGAGAACGCGTCGTGACGGTCATTGGGGATCCACGCAATATGAAACTCACGCATGCAGCGGATC
>JARGNC010000122.1:0-6143 GCA_029212425.1 Phycisphaerales bacterium | reverse complement strand
TACCGGTGCTTCGTGCAGTGATGAAAGTGGGCGACAAACGATCTCGTGCTGCGCACAAACGCTTCTGAATCAGTCGGGATTTGGGCCGCTCGCGGAGTACATCCCCATCGAGATCACGATGCGCTTAGCCCCCTTCTTTCTGGGCTTGTTTGCGAGCAGTTCAAGGATCGAATCGATGTGGGTGTTGAGCTCGGCGAGTTCATCTTCATCGACCCATCCTGCTGGACTCCCTATAAAGGTGTCGCGGTGCGGGATCGGCAGAACAGCGTCACCGGAATCAAAGACCTTGGTGATTTTGAGCCCAGTGTCTTTCAATGAGGCCCGGGCAAATTCTCCGAGCGCGTCAACCATCGCGGGCTTCCGAGGATGGTACCTCATGAACTCAAGTTTCGTGGTGTAGATCTTTGCATCCCGTCGTGCTGTGCTCTTGGTACCGATATCAATGAGCAAGCCCACCTCGACCAGTTGATCGATATGCCGATATAACGAAACCGGCTTGCGTCCCATCTGTTCTGCGATCTCTCGGACAGAAGCCTCGCCTTGACTCAGCACAACCTGGTGGATCTCGTGGCGCACCGGGGAGCAAAGTGCTCGGATCTGGTCGGGGCGGTCGATGGTCTCGTCGTCTGTTGGGCGTTTGAAGGGCATGACTAAAGAATAGCAAACAGCAACAATTGCAAATTAAAGCCGTATACATCTAGCACGGGCTATACAGGTAAAGCCCGCATCACAAATCAGGAGAAACCATGAAAGCCCCACGCATTGCCTGCGTGATCGGGATGGCGATCGTTGCGTCAGCCCTTCACGCCCAGATCATCACAGACGACTTTGAATTTCACCAAGTTGGCTCATTCCCAGGAGGCGATTGGAATGACATCGCCGATCGTTCTGTTGACAGCCCAGCTCTGTCACCGACCATGTCCATCATCCAGACGACGGATGCGCATGGCAATCCGACGAATGCTGTCCAGACCAATCAAGAACCTGGGACCAACGGGTTTTATCAGTATGTTTCACCTGAGGTTCCGTTTCATCATGTGAGCATGGATGTGCGAGTCGATTCCATGCATTCTACAAACGCGGGCTGGCCTGTCAGTGTGGGATACTCGCGGTACTTAGGGGAGGATGATGTCAACGCGAACCCCCAAGCTCTGATCTATGCATGGACCGGGCGGGTGTGGAATCTCTTCATCGCGCCGGGCAACGGTCGCCCAGCGGTTGATCTGCGTATGAGCGGGCCACAGTTTACCCTTGGTCGGTGGTACACGGTGAGCTTAGATGTTGATGTCCAGACCGGAATGTTTGAAGCCAAAGTGTTCGATGCACTTTCTGGGAATCTTGTCAATAGTCTTTCGCACACCTATGCCCAGTGGGACCCTGAGATTGATTCGTTCACTTCAATCACTTCCTTTGACGGCGGGAATGTCAACTCACCTCTGCAAGGGCAAGCGACCATCGATAATGTGGAATACAGCTCCACTCCAGCGGCGCCTTGCTTGGTTGATTTTATTGAGGATGGATCGCTGAACTTCATTGATGTTTCGCAGTTTCTGTCCCTACTAAATACACAAGATCCATCAGCGGATCTGACCAATGACGGCAGCTGGAACTTCCTTGATATCTCTGCCTTTCTCACTTTGTACAGCGCCGGTTGTCCCTAACACGACCGAATCTGCACCAGTACCAAAGAACAGCGGCCAATGGCTAGTCCCATTGGCCGCTGTTGGTCTTTGAATGAGATTGAAATTTAGTAGCGTCGGATGACGCCCTTGACGATGCCCTGAATCTGACAGAACTGCACTCGGATCGGATCGAAGTCCGGGTTTGCGGGTTGCAAACGGATGTGGTCCGCTTCTTTGTAGAAAGTTTTCAGTGTGGTCGAACCATCTTCTAGGAGTGCGACGACGCGGTCGCCGTTGGATGCGACCTGTGCGCGTTTGAGGAGGATCAGATCGCCATCAAGGATTCCCTCGTCACGCATGGATTCTCCATCGACGATGAGCGCGAAGGTCGAACCAGAGTCATCGACGGTGCCGAGGAACTCAATGAGATCGACTTCGTCGGACTCAGCAACCTTCTCGATCGGGTAGCCCGCGGCGATTTTACCGACGAGCGGGTACTTCATCGGACGGGATTCATCAGGGACCGCGATACCTTCAGCAATCGACAAAGAGCGTGCCTTGTTCGCTTCTCGGACGAGCGCTCCCTTTTTGATCAACGCTTCGACGTGTTCGAATACGGTCACTTTGCTGACGCCGATCTCGTCGGCGAGCTCTTGCATCGTCGGGGAATAGCCACGGCGAATTCGTGAATCGCGGATAAGCTGGAGAATTTTGAGCTGCTTTGGAGTGAGATTCATGGTTCGGATCCTTCCGCTTGCTGGTATTGGTGAGCGTGGAGCTCTTTCCGGAGAGTTTCGAAACTTGCGTGAGGAGTTCAGTCAGCACCCCACGCTGGGCGTTCATCGCTTTGTGCCCGCTGATGAGCATGCCCAGATCGAGCAATCGCTGCCGGCGAGCAACAGTCATCAGACCCGTCTCGAATGAGCGGCCTGCGCTTTCCCCATGCGAGATGTCCTCGCAGAACCCGCTCCTGGGGCGGAGCACGAGTGACCCCAATGCGGCTTGTTGGTCGTCGTATTCCAGTGAATAGTCGCCGCCGGGGCCGAGCTTAAGGAGAGGTGATTGGGTCTGACTTGTCATTTGAGGAACTCGATATCAGGTCTGGATTTTGCTGAGTCACACGCTGCGTGTGCTCAATCTTCTTCCACTCTGATCGGGTCTTCCTCGGGTGACCAAACACCTTTTCTCAAGCAATGTTCGGTCAATGATAGCCGATCAGCACCCCGACGACAAGGGCAATTGCGATTTCTGTGGAAATTCGAGCGAAAGTCGACAGTATTCGGGGGTTATCGGGTCAAAAAAAACCCGGCGCAAATCCTGCCGTGACCCGAACAAACGAATGGTTATCGGGTCCAAACCAGTCTGTATCAGCGAGTCCGCTCGAAGCAGGGACCGGCGCGTCGGATCCGCCCTTGGATCTCGAGCATCGTTGCGGATGCTCGGATCTGACCCGGCTCAAGACCCAGCTGCTCGGACAACTGATCTCCTGTGCGTGGTTCAGCAAGCGCCTCCAAAATCTGTCGGCTGATCGGATCTAGATCCCCGATTGGTTCTGGGGTCGATACAGGTGCTGTAGAGTGATTGCGTCCTGTGCGAGCTGCAGGAGATCGTGCGATGGTTCGCGCACCAGAATGCAGATTCCCTGCAGAGCGTTCGAGAATCTCGATGACTTCTCCTGGATCGGTCACCAGATGTGCTCCGGATTTAAGCAGATCGTTACTGCCTCCAGAAGCGCTCGAATCGACGCGTCCAGGAAGCGCGAAAACTTCTCGTCCATGATCCTCGACCGCGTGCCGAGCGGTGATGAGAGCGCCGGATCGTCGTCCGGCTTCAATGACAAGCACGCCGAGGGAGAGTCCAGAGATGATCCGGTTTCGAGCGGGGAAGTTCTCGCTTGTAGGTGGTGTATTGAAAGGCAGTTCGGAGATCACCGCGCCGCCTGTGTCCGCGACTCGATCGAAGAGTGAAGCGTTTTCTTTGGGGTAGACATGTCCGAGTCCGCATCCAAGCACGACGAGTGTTTTTCCACCTGCGTCCATCGTGCCTCGATGTGCTGCTGAGTCGATGCCTCGTGCTCCGCCGGAGACGATGGTGAATCCCGCGCTTCCCAGCGAGCTTGCGAATCGTGCAGCTTGTTCAGTGCCATAGATGGTGCATTTGCGAGATCCAACCATCGCGATGGGGTGCTTGTGGGAATCGGGATCGAGCGTGCCGCGATATTGGAGGACTGGTGGAGCGCCTGGGATCGCGCGGAGCAGTTCCGGATAGTGCTCATCCATGATGGTGACGATGGATGCACCAGCGTTGGCGACTGTTTCGAGCTCTTGTTGAGCGAATCCAGCGGCATCGGCGCGTGTTGTGATGATCTTGGACGCGGTCTGTTGACCGATCCCTTCAACGCGCGTGAGTTGACTCTGCGACATCGAGAGTACGCCGCTTGGGGAACCCGCGGCTTGGATGAGTCGATCAATCCGCACTGGTCCCAGACCTGGGATCAGCGTGAGCGCGAGCAAGTCGCGCGATTCTCGGCTCATCGACTCAGCGTTCACTCGAATGACTCAACGATCGGGACCGGGGCGTACCCCCTGCCTTTGGTTTTCTCATCGTGCTCAAGGAGACGGCCTACCACTTCGATCTCCGAATCCAAGCGGACACTGGTCAGCACACGCATCAATACAATCTGCTGGGTGTATTGATACGCCGGATCCGGTTTGCGGATGGTGACAAAGACACGCTTGCCAATAGGCGTGCGTTCGGTCGCATCCAGACGGATGGACCATCCCGGAGAAGGTGCTTGCATCACAACGAGATGACGACTCTCGCCCTCCTCAACCATCATCGGCGGCGCATTGACAATCCGAACCAACGCCGTATCGTCGCGTTCCCAGATGCGCTGGATGCAACTCGGGATACTGAGGATCATCAACAGCGCAAATGCTCCAGCAAAGGCTCGAGCGAGTAGCATGGTTGAAATAGGGCGATTTTTGGCGAGAATCATACACATCTCCACAAGTGTTCGATATGTGTATGGTAGTGTGATCAAGCGCCTCGTGCAAGCAAGATACGCATTGGTTGAGAACTATGCGTAGATATCGAGCGCTCGTCCCGTCGCAGGGATGTATTGCTGATGCAGACGGATCTCGACTCCAGTAAGCGATGGTCGTGGTTCTGGAACGGAGATCTCGCCCAACTTCGGAAGCAGCGGGGCGGACATCGCGGCGTGTTGAGGTGTGTCGGATTTGAGCTGTGGGGTATGGATTTCGGAAAGCTCGAACTGATCCGGTGCTCGATTCGCCAATCGGTTCGCTTGAAGGAATCGTGAGAATGGCGCCGCGCCAGGTGGTGCGTCGTAGGCATCGCGAGGGCGCACATTGCTCACGCACCGGACGATCGGCGAGACGAGGTGCCGTGTCGCATGGGTAGCCGAGTTGATCCCATTGGATGCCATGCCAATGGAGTTGCGAACCCAGTGCCTTGGATGTGAGATTGGTCAGCGTCCGAAAATACCGAGTCGGAATCAGACTCTTTCAGGAACTCTGCGGAGCATCCTGTTTACGACTGTGTCGGATCATGCGGGATGTTGCGTCCTGACCACACAACGCGAGGCGTACCATCCTCAACGATGCGGACCGATGAACTTGATTTCGATCTCCCAGAGTCTCTGATTGCGACCAAGCCCGCGTCGCCGAGGGATTCGTCACGGCTGTTGGTGGTTTCAAAGTCGGATCCGGATCGGTTGGAAGATCGCGTGTTTTCGGATCTTCCTGAACTGCTGAGTCGCGACGATCTGCTGGTGTTCAATCGGTCTGGGGTTGTTCCTGCACGGTTCCGGGGGAGCAATCTTGAAACAGGTGGTGCGGTCGAGGGGCTGTATCTGCACGATGCGCCTGGTTCGACTCCTGAGCGTGTGCTGTGGGTCGCGTATGTGAAGACCAAGCGTCCCAGAGTGGGTCGTTGTGCGGGGTTGATTGATCCTGCGGGAAACACGACGGATGTTGTGATCGAGTTTGTGGAGCCGTTCCCATCCGAAGGACCTGGTGCGTGGGTGCTCGCGGTAGACGGGATGATCTGCAAGAACACGCAGCAGATACTCGATGCGGTGGGGGGGACACCGCTCCCGCCGTACATTGTGTCTCAGCGGAAAGCAAGGCACGAGGAGATCGCGGATGCGTCGGATCGCGCGTCGTACCAGACGATGTACGCGGACCTCAACGACGCGGGATCCGTCGCGGCACCGACCGCGGGACTCCACTTCACCGATCGCGTGATGTCCGGACTCAAAGACCAAGGCGTGCACACGAGCGAGGTTGTCCTCCATGTCGGCGCGGGGACCTTCAAACCAATCGAAGCGGACAAACTCGAAGACCACGACATGCACTCGGAGCAGTGTTCGATGGGGTCGGCTGCAGGTCATTTCACCAGTGGGAAGCCCAGTATTGGTCGCGTCTTTGCAGTGGGGTCCACCTCCGCGCGGACACTCGAAAGCTTTGCGGGAGTGCATGGCATGGGCGGATCGATTGA
>JARGNC010000121.1 GCA_029212425.1 Phycisphaerales bacterium | reverse complement strand
GATCGCCTGCGCACCGTTGACAAAATCACCAAACTGCGCCTCCCAGATCACGAGCATCCTCGGATCAGCAAGCGAGTATCCATAATCAAACCCAAGCACACTCGCTTCTGACAATGGAGAATCGTACACGCAAAGCTTCGCCTGCCGTTCCTTCCCATCATCTCCAAGCGTACCTGCAGGGTGATCAGTCCCCTCAATCCCAAGCTCACGAATCGTGTTCAAAGGCGTAAAGGGCTCCGCAGTCTTCATATCACGAACAACCGCGTGACGATGCGAGAATGTTCCGCGACGACAGTCCTGTCCAGACAACCGAACCGGGTGTCCCTCGACCAGCAACGAACCAAACGCAAGCTGCTCCGCATCCGCATAACTGATCAAGTCCGCAGACGCGAGCTCAGCACGCTCTGCAAACAGTTTTTTGAGCTTCGGATTCAAACTGAACCCTTCAGGAACTGAACCGATCGCCCCAGCAACCTCCGCGATCATTTCGCGAGAAACCCCGGTTTCCAAACGATCAAAGTTGTACTCATGCGTCTGACCAGCCCAGCGCTGTGAACCCGGATCAATCGCAGGGTCCTGCGCGCTTTCCTTCGCAGAGCGCTGCGCCCGTTCGAGTGTCTCAGTAATCCGATCATCAATTGATTGACGATCCGCTTCCTGAATCACACCCTCGCTGAGCAGCTTCTCTGTGTACAGCTTGAGCACCGAGTCCTTGCTCTTAATCATCTTCGCCATCAATGGCTGCGTAAAGCTTGTTTCGTCCTGCTCGTTATGTCCGTACTTGCGGAAACACTGCAGATCAATAAACACATCACGCTTAAACTGCTGACGATACTCCATCGCGATCTGCGCGACAGTCACCACCGCATCAGGATCTTCAGCGTTCACATGGAACACCGGAGCATCGATCGACTTCCCGATATCCGTGCAGTACCTGCTCGAACGCGAATCTTCTGGAATGGTTGTAAAGCCGATCTGGTTGTTGATCACGACATGCACCGTGCCGCCGGTCGTGTAGCCCTCAAGCTGTGAGAAGTTCAGAACCTCAGAGACAATCCCCTGACCCGCAACCGCAGAATCGCCGTGAATCAGAATCGGAATCACACGCGTACGATTAAAATCGCCCTTCAAACGCTGCTTCGCCCGTGCTCGACCTTCGATCACCCCGTTGACCGCCTCGAGGTGGCTCGGATTACTCGCAAGCGCAAGGTGCATCATTTTCCCGTTCGGGAATCGCCGAGTCCCTGAGTATCCCTGGTGATACTTGACATCCCCGCCACCATCGACAAAGTCCTCAGACCAGTTCTCTTCAAACTCGGTAAAGATCTGCTCGTAGGTCTTTCCGATTGTGTTGTTGAGCACATTGAGTCGCCCGCGATGCGCCATGCCCATCACAACTTCTTCACCGCCAAGATCCGACGCCGTCTCGATCAAGTGATCCAGAAGCGGGATCAACGCTTCTCCGCCCTCAAGCGAGAACCGCTTATCACCAGGGTATCGACGACCAAGGAACTTCTCGATCATTTCCGATTTGGTCAGCTGCTCAAGAATCAGCATCTTGCGATCACGAGACAGATCAAGCTTCCCGCCCACCGTCTCGAATCGGTGAACCAACCACGACCGCTGATCAGTATCAGCAACATGCATCAGTTCCAAGCCGATGGATCCGCAGTACACCTCTTCAAGCCGCGCAATCACCGCTCGCAGAGGGACCTGCATCCCAAGCCCCATCCCAGTACCGTCAACCATCCGATTGAGGTCCGCATCCGCAAGCCCATGATGTTCGAGTGACAACAGCATCGGCCGAGGACGCTCACGATGGAACGGATCGATATCCGCACACAAGTGTCCCTGATCCCGATACGCATTGACAAAGTCATTCACAACCGCTTCAAAGTGCGACACACGCCCCGCGACTCCCAAGCCGCCGGCCCAAACCTGAACGGGACCGTTCTCCTGCTTCCAATCAGTCGAACCAACAGACCCACCAGACGCCACCACTGATTTCGATGAAGCGTCAGATCCGAACAGCGTCAGCTCACCAGCATTTGCAAGCTCAAACCCCTCAAAGAACGCCCTGATCTCGCCCACGACCGAGCCTGGATCAGCCTTGTACAGCTGATACTGCTCTTCCATATACGCAGCATTCCATTGATTAACACTCGGCACGATCGGTTTCGGCACAGAACTCATAGCTTACCTCAGCCAATTCTGCACGCAACCATTCAAAAACCGCGTTCAGATGGACTATCGGACCACACGACTAGGCACATACCCAGCACTAATCCTAGTCACAACTATCGGCCTCAGTGCCCACAACTCCAACAAAACACACCACTTTGAACCCCCAACACGCATCTTTTACCGGCTCAACCGGAACGCCGATACCGAACGGTCTATCTCTGCGTCTCAACCAAATCGACCAGATACATAGTGCGCCGTTTCAATCAGCTTCGGATTCTGGAACATTGCCCCAGTCGGACCATACTCCACCAATCGACCCAGATACATGAACGCCGTGTAGTTCGAAACCCGAGCCGCCTGCTGCATATTGTGCGTCACAATCAGCACTGTGTACCGCTCTGAGATTTCCGTAATCAACTCCTCAATCCGGATCGTCGCCACCGGATCAAGTGCACTACAAGGCTCATCAAGCAACAGCACCTCAGGATCAGCAACAACTGCGCGAGCAATACACAGCCGTTGCTGCTGACCACCCGATAACCCAAGCGCAGATTCCTTCAAACGATCCTTCACCTCGTCCCAGATCGCCGCAGATTTCAAACTCCGCTCACACGCCTCCTGAAGCACGCTCTTGCGACGCTCCCCATCAATCCGAAGCGGGTACACCACATTCTCAAAGATCGACATCGGGAATGGGTTCGGCTTCTGGAACACCATGCCAAGACGCTTCCGAAGTTCAATCACATCCACCGTAGGCTCATACACCGGCGCCCCATTGAGCGTGATCCCACCCTCAACCCGTACCCCCTCAACCAGATCATTCATCCGATTGATCGAACGCAGCAGCGTCGACTTCCCACACCCCGATGGACCAATCAACGCCGTTACCGCACCCCGAGGCACCGACATCGATATCCCATGGATTGCTTGCGCTGCCCCATACCAAAGCTTGAAATCATCCGTGTGAATCACCGAATCCACATCATCCATTGCCTCATGAACCGTCGGCTTCACATTCTCCCCACGACGGATCGCATCAATCACATCGTAATGAACAGGATCCCCACCCATCCCACCAGGAACCACCGGAGATGGTAGCGGTGGAGCGGCGCGTCCATCAGATCCAGCACCAGCAGGAGCACCGGTCTGAATCTCAGACTGCGAAGCGACCACTTCGACCTTCACCGCACGCTGTGATTCATTGTCCTTAGGCATCGATCCCATCATATCGCCGCTCCCGTCATCCGTCCCCTCAACTTCGCACGAATCAGAATCGCCGCCAAGTTGAGTGCAAAGACAATCATTAAAAACAACAGAGTCGTCGTCCAAACCATCGGACGAGCCGCTTGCGAATCCGGACTCTGGAATCCAAGATCATAAATATGAAAACCCAAGTGCATAAAGCTCCGGTCAGCATGCAAAAACGGAGCAGTCGTTGACACAGGGAGATCAAGATTCAACTTCACCGCACCCACCAACATCAACGGCGCCACCTCACCAGCGCCACGCGCCATCGCCAAGATCGCGCCAGTCAAAATCCCAGGAAGCGCCCCCGGAAGCACAATCCGACGAATCGTCTGCCACTTGCTCGCCCCGCACCCAAAGCTCCCCTCCCGCATCGAGTTGGGAACCGCAGCGATCGCTTCTTCTGTCGCAACAATCACAACCGGAAGCGTCAAGAGCGCCAGCGTCAACGATGCCCACAACAACCCACGAGCCCCAAAGGTCGGTGACCCCTCCGCAGCACGCGCCCCAAAGAACCCCGCGAAGTAAGGCGTCCGCCAAACCACAGTCACCAACAACACAACGGTCACGCCCCAACCGAGCCACGCAAGCCGCGACATCACTTTGTGACCAAGCCGCGGTGGATGCCCAGGGTCAGGCTTCCCCCACAACCCAAACCCAAACGAAGCAATCGCCATCACCACCACAAGCCCAAAGGTCAACCACCACACACCACTGGTAAGCGAACTCCCCGCAACCGGACCGGTATCCACATACCGCCCCACCGTATAACAAAAGAACCCCAGCCCAAACACCCCATACACAATACTGGGTACACCTGCAAGATTGTTCACCGCAACACGGATCACACTCGTCGCAATCCCCTGCTTCGCATATTCACGCAAATACAACGCCGCAATCACACCCAAAGGCGTCACAAAGATCGTCAACAGAAGTGTCAGCAACACCGTCCCGACGATGACCGGATACACGCCGCCCTCTGTATTGGCTTCTCGTGGACCCGTCGACAGAAACTCCCACCATCGCGCCAAGAACACCTTGGTCTTCCCAGCAACCGTCAACTGATTCGCGGGAACCAATCGCACAACCTGACTGATCATCATCGGCTCGTCACCACGCGTCTGAGCAATTGGCGCAAACCGCCCTGTAGTTGGTTCCACAACCACAAACCGTTCCCGCCCATCAACCTCTTCCCCATGACGGATCTCAGCAAGCACCTTCTCGTACTCAACCTGCAACTCCGCTTGCCGCTGCTCCATGAGTTCAATCGTTGCCGCGAGTTCCTCAGGAGTATTCCCAGTCGTCTTCCAAGGCGCCCCGACCCACAATCCCACAGCACCACAGAGAATCGCAACCCCGCACCCAAATCGGATCAGTTTCCCCTGACGAATCCCCGCCGAACCAATCCCCACTCCAGCATCACGCTTAACCCACCACAACCCCACAGCGATCAACACCGCACCGAGTACACCGAACCAACTCAGCCATCCCAGCCGATCGCTCGCATGCTCCCGCTGCTCAACCCCCATCTCCGCTTCTGAGATTGCAAGCCGAGACGCTTCGATCCCATGATTGATCTTTCCAAGCTCGCGTTTACGCATTGCTTCGCGCTCCGCTCGCCGTTCCCGTGCCGCCGGATGCAACACCGCAAACTGATCCAGCGTATCCGCAGCCCCCTCAATAACTGGAGACAGCGTTTCGTCGTTCGGATTCCCGATCAAAATGGACTGAGGAACACCAAACCAAACCCCCCACGCCTCTCGCTCAAGCATCACCGCATGTTCTGGTTGCTCAATGCTCGCTATCTCTTCCCCATCAATCCACCGGAACGACTCTTGCCCAATATCCCGGTTCCCGACTCGATACAACACCCTGCCCTGCGAATCCTCATCAGTCCGGATCCCAAGCACAACCTCCCCATCCGTCAATGTCACCCGATCAATATCGCCAGGCCAGAAAGTCTGCAACCCATTGCGAACCACCAACACCAACAAAATCGCGATCATCCCGAGACACAGCACCAACGCCGACCCCGTCAGCCACACCATTGGTTCCCCAACAGCACTCGGCAGCGTCCGCCGCGAGGTGACAGCATTGCCAGCCGCCTGCTGACCAGCCGCTCGATTCTCAGCATGTTGATCGTGCTTGCTCACAGTCCCGCATTCCTCTTCCGGACCACCTGCCGAACAATCTCAGCACTGGTATTGATCACAAAGGTCATCACAAAAAGAACAAACCCGCACAAGAACAACACGCGATAATGCGTCTCATCCTTCGGTGCTTCTGGAAGCTCAACCGCGATATTCGCCGCGAGCGTTCTGAATCCCGCAAAGATATTCCAGGACATCTCCGGAGTGTTCCCTGTTGCCATCAGCACAATCATCGTCTCGCCAACCGCACGCCCAAACCCGATCATGCACGCTGAGAAAATCCCAGAGCCCGCGACTGGGAGCACCACCCGCACCGCTGTCTGCCACTTTGTCGCCCCAGCCCCAAGCGATGCAGAACGCAACGAATCCGGCACCGCCTGCAGCGCATCCTCTGAAATCGTAAAGATAATCGGGATCACCGCAAACCCCATGATCACCGCCACGATCAGCGTATTGCGCGGACTGAAGGTTCCAAAGATCGAATCCCGCGGATCAATCCCCGCAGTTGTCAGCGCCGTCGCAGCGACATACGCAGCCCCAAGTCCAATGAGCGAAAGCACCACAAACTTCGCAAGCACAACAGCCCCAACCGTCACCGCATTCTGTGTCGAGAGCCACACATCAACCCGACGACGAATGGTAAACGCCTGCACAACCCACACCCCAATCGCAGCGATCGGGAAACACGCAAGCACCCATCCAGGTCTCGCCGTGCCATACTCTCCATTGAGCCAACGGCGCAGATCCGCCTGATTCAAACCAGAGTTCGTCGCAGCAAGTTCAGTCCCGTCCCACTCAACCACAACCCCATCCACAACCCCCATATCCATCGCACGAAGCTTACGTTGTGTCCGCGTTGAATACGCCGCATCCCCTGCCCATGAAGGCAACCGATCAGCGTCGACCGCTTCCACAGCACCCGACATCATCGCTCGATCAAACCGATCTGGGGTAAACCCAACATCCACAATCGTCGGCCCAGCAACCCACGCCGCGCCCACGCTCAGCATCAGCACCCCAGCCACCATCGCCAAATGATGCCCTGTACGGAACCGGAGCCGAGTCGCCAAAGGCACCAACTGCCAAACATGCGCCCCAAGCAACACTCCAAGCGGGAGCACAAACATGCCAATCAAAAACGGTCCAAGCACATCCGCAACATACGGCGCCACCACCATCGCAGCCACAAACCCAAGCACCACCGAAGGCAAACTCGCCATCAACTCAACACTTGGTTTCACAACCTTCCGTACACGCTTGGACAAAAACTCACTCGAGTACAACGCCGCGAACACACCCACAGGAATCGCGAACAACATCGCAAAGATCGTCGCCTTCATCGTTCCGAAAACGAGTGGCATCAAACTCAGCTTCACCTCGCTCGAATCATCACCCGACGAAGACTGGTACACATACTCAGGACCCGCCAACCCCTCATACACCACGCGACCAAACAACGCCTTGATGCTGAACTCCGCATAGCCAGGCTCATACCCATACAACGCATACCCACCATCATCACCCACCACCAGCACCGAATCATTCTTCGGCCCGATCGCAAGAGCACCAACCCCCTCAACCGGTGACTCAATCCGCACAATCGTCTTCTCACTCGTCAAGTGACGAAGCACCACCACCCCATCACTGTACAGCACACCCATCGTCCGGTCCCGGCCGCTTGGAGTCAGATCAATAACCCCTGCACCAGCCCCCTCCCTCGAGAACCGATGCGACCGCACCAAGAACCGTCCATCCCCAAACCGGTCCTGCTCATCGAGCGCCACATGCCAAGACTGCACAACACCAAGCGAATCCCCCACAATCACCGTCTGCCCACCCAATACCATTTCAACAACAGTAACTTCCCCGTTCCCCTTGAGCATCTCGACCCGCTCACGGAACGCAAACGAACTCCCATCGCGAGCAAACCGATCCATCGCCCCATCGCGATACACCACAAAGACCTGCCCACCATCCGCGCTCACCTTGAGACCAACAGGCTCATGATTCTCCGCACCCGTTTCTCCGAGCTCAAACGAAGTCTCCTTCAACCGAGTCCTCGCGGCCCCCCCACCAAGCGGCCGAATAGTCCGCACACTCGAAACCACAACAGTCCCATCCGCACGAAGGGCCGCAAGCACCGTCTTCCCCGTCGGAT
>JARGNC010000120.1:1188-7871 GCA_029212425.1 Phycisphaerales bacterium | reverse complement strand
TCCTCGAACTGCTGGACCAACGCTTCGGTCTCCGCTTCCCACCAGACACCAAGTTCGGCATCGACGGGCTTTAATCCATGAACGAATCCCAGCTCCACAACCACATCTACCACCGATCCGCGGATCTCGCTATCAGTGGTGGAAACCAGCTCATCGTCGGACCGGGAGACGATTGTGCCGTGTACCAAACCCCATCGGGTGAACTGACACTGATCACCGTCGATCAGCTCGTCGAGGGTCGCCACTTCGAATCAAGCACCAGCATCGACCTCATCGCACGCAAAGCGATCGCACGCTCCGTGTCCGACATCGCCGCGATGGGAGGCACACCCTCATGGTCGCTCGGGACCGGGGTGCTGCCGAAGGACTACGCGCACGCCAACGAACTCTTCGACGCGATGCACAAGTGGGCGCTCCACTGGGGATGCCCCCTCATTGGTGGAGACATCGCGTCCCACGCATCAATAGACCACCCGCTCACCATCACCGTCACCGTCGGAGGCACCATGGCACCGAACACGCAGCCAGTCCTGCGATCAGGTGCCAAGCCGGGTGATGAGCTGTACCTCACAGGACAAGTGGGGGGGAGCTTCGCATCAGGTTGGCACCTACTCTTTGAGCCTCGGCTCCAAGTGGGGCAGTGGGCTTCCGCAAACAATGTTCATGCAATGATGGACCTCTCCGATGGACTCGGGCGCGACGCGGACCGCATCGCCAAAGCATCGGGACTCATCATCGAGATCGACGCAACCAAACTCCCCATCAGCCACCACATCACTCGCGCAAACAAAGACTGGCGCGACGCCGTGAGCGAGGGCGAGGACTACGAACTGCTCATGTGCATCGATCCAACTACAACCATCCCAAGCACAACCACCCCAAGCATGACCCCGCCAATGCAAGGCCCAATCGGCACCTGCCGAGCATGCGCACCAAACGAATCCCCCGGCGCGATCATCATCGATCCGCACGGAGAGCATCACCACGCCTCAAGCATGGGATGGGATCACTAGAACTTATTTAGTCGTTTCGATCAGCCTCATCGCCGCGGCGCGTCCGCTCAGCCATGCACTCTGCACACCAAGCGAGAGCCCCTTCCATCCAAACGCATCGCCGCAGACCACGATGCTCGCATCGTCATCCGTTTCGCATTGCTGAGGTAGGCCCTCGACAGGATGCGCCGAACCCCACCGATGCACCTGCACATCACCAATGCGTTGGTCGTCAAGATCATGTCCGAGCATCGAGGACACCAACGATCGCGTGTGTTGGGTCAACACCCGCTGAGCTTCGACGCGATCCAGCTCCCGATTCGCAGCAGACCAGTCCTCGCGAGCATGAATCACGAGCATCGATGAGTCAGTTTCACACACTCGTCCGGGTTTGTGATCATCGCGGATGATCCGTGCGATGATTTCTTCACTGTCGTCACCGACCTCGCCCGCATCAACCATTGCCGGGAGTCCTTCGAGCGGATCGTTGATCCGCATCATCAGCACCCACACGCACCGTGTTTCTACTGATCCGAGCATCGAGCTGATCGTATCTGAATGCTCTCCGATGAGCCGAGCCGCTTCGCGTGGATGCGTTGCCAGCACAATCCGCTCGCACCGCTCAGTCATGCGAGCCCCATCACGCCGCTCAACCTCAACAACCCACGCCCCGTCGTGACGAAAGACGCGTTCAACCCTGCACCCGCTCCGCACATCAACATCCTGCGCCATGCGATCCACAATCGCATCCATCGTCGGCACACCAACAAACGCACCCCCAGCCCCGTCCCATCTCGCGCAGGAACCCGAACCAATCCAGCGCTCGATTTCTTCAATAAAGACAGGATCAACCGCGCCAAAGCAAGGCGCCCCAAGATCCGCAACCACTTCCCCCTCATGCGTCCGCCGAGTCGTGCATCGCCCACCGATCCGATACCCCTGATCAAGCACGCGGACATTGATCCCAGACCGATGCAGCATCGAAGCGCACGACAATCCGCTGATCCCGCCACCGATCACCACCACCAAATCATCGCGACCACTCAAGGCATCGAAACACGATCAAAGACATACCCGCCCTTGGTCGCGCCCCAGACCTGCTCACCAGCATCATCAAACCCACGATCCCAAGTGATCAACCGATCGTGGTGCAGATACACCTCGCTCGTCGCGTAGGTCGATCCGCGAAGCGAAGACTGGCAATCACGCCCATTGGTCGATCCGATGAACGCCTTCTCCGATGCGTCCCAACGAACCGTGATCGCGCACCCCTCGCGGATGGTCAAGTCCGAAGGCGACAACGATTCGAGCGGACGCTCAAGCTGATAATCACCCGCAAAGTCCAACGCGTTCTCGAAGCTGTAAACCGTCGAGACATACGCGTTCTCCCCGGTCTGCGACAGGTGGTACACCCGTTGACGATAAGGCTGATCCGCAGAAGACGCGACCGCTTGCTCCACATACAACCAAGGCCCATCCGTCCGATCCGTCCAGATCGGGACCATGTGCAACTCGATCTCATAGAACTCCGCATCATTCCGCGCTTGATTGAGCGATGAGAACGACCCGGTCAAATGATTCGTAAACCGCAGCATCCCAAGCGAAGGCCGACCCGCCTTCTTGTTCCACGCAAACTTGTTGTCCTTCATGGAATACGCAGGGGTTTCTTCCACCGCTTTGGAGTCGTTGCTCTTGAACATCCCTTGCCACTTCCCGCACGACGCAGCGCCGGTCAGCAGCACCAGCGATGCGGAAATCAGGAGCGTCTTTGAAAGAAGCGAGCGATTCGTGTTGTCCATCATGGTTCCTTGTGCGTTGTGAGTCTGGCTTTGGGGATCAGCTCTGGGGATCAGCTTATGGGTTTTTGGGCTTGCCGTTGCTCTTGCCCTTACCCTTGCCGCCGCCTTTGGGTTTGTTCTTTTTCTTCTTCTGTCCAGGACCCGCTTTACCCGCCGCATCACGTCGGTAGTCGGTTTTGCCCTTGTCGCGTGACTTGGACTTCTGGCTCCTGCGTTGACCTCCAGGTGCTTTCTTGAATCCAGCACCAGCACCTTCCGCTTCGCCAAGACCACCTGGAGTGTCGCTGCCGAGCTTGAGACCCATCCCGAGCCCGCCCTTCGCTTTGCCCGCCGCTCGACGATCCGGATTCGAGATCAGCAGATCCATCCGGCGCATCGCAAGATCGACCTGCGCCACCGTCACCGATACACGATCACCAATCGAGAAGCTCCGTCCCGAGTGGATATCAACAAGCGCACCGGTCCGGTCATCAATCTTGTATGAAGGAGGCCTCTTGTCCCGCGTCGTATCACCAGGAAGATCGTGCTTCGCGATCATCCCATCCGCGAGGTACTTCTCGATCTGGACATACACACCCTTCGGAGTGATCCCTGTTACGAATCCTTCGAACTCTTCACCAATATGCTCAGCCATCAGCTGGAGCACGAGGAACGCACGGAGTTCACGCTCGGCTTGTGCCGCGTTGACTTCGGTGTTCGAGCAGTTGTTCCCGATCTCTTTGAGTGCCTGTTCATCCGGACACAGCGGATCATCGCGGAGTTGTTTGCCAAGCGCGACCTTCGCGTCGTCGTTCTTCGGGAAGTTCTCACCGTTGTTTGTGCGTTTGAGATACGCGACCAGCGCCCTATGGAGCGTGAGGTCGGGGTAGCGACGGATCGGTGAGGTGAAGTGCGAGTACGCCGTGGACGCGAGCGCGTAGTGACCAATGAGCGCTGGTGAGTAGACCGCTTTGGTCATCGTCCGCAGCACAGCGGTATGCACCGCGCGAGCCGCGCCGGTCCCAGCGGTCGCGTTGAGCAGCGTCTGGAGTTCTTCGCGTGATGGGTTCTTGGGAATCCGATACCCCGCAACCATCGCGGTCTTTTTGAGGTCTTCCACATCACCAGGTGTTGGTTCGGGGTGCGTTCTGCGGAGCACAGGAACACGCATCCCTTCAAACAAAGTCGCGAGTGATTCGTTCGCTTCGACCATAAACATCTCGATGATCGTGTGCGTAAACGCATCGTCTTCCTGATGCGCGTCGATCACTTTGCCGTTCTCATCAAAGACGAGCTCAACCTCAGGCAGATCAAGGTGGATCATCCCCGCCTTCTCGCGACGAGCGCGGATCAATCGCGCGAGCGTGTCCATGTCCTTGCACACATCAATGATGTCCTGCGTGTGAGGCGTATCCGTTTTCGCGTGCTTCTTCGCTTCTTCCATGTCCCCATCGATCAGCGCCTGCGCCTCGAGGTAGGTCATGCGCTTCGCGGATTTGATCAGCGATTGGCACACGCCTCGAGATTTCACATTTCCCATCTTGTCGTAGCGGATAATCGCGGTCTTCGCGTACCGGAGCACACCCTCTTGGAGCGAGCAGATGCCGTTGGACAGCACCTCGGGAAGCATCGGGATCACCAAGCGAGGCAGGTACACCGAGTTCCCACGCTCCGCCGCTTCTTCGTCCAGAGCCGTCCCCTGATCGATGTAGTGCGATACATCCGCGATGTGGATGCCCAGCTCCCAGTCCCCATTGTCAAACCGCTTGAGCGAGATCGCATCGTCGTAATCCTTCGCATCAGGCGGATCAATCGTGCAGATCAAATCCCCCGTCAGGTCCCGGCGCATATCCAGCGCCTCGATCCCAAGCTTCTCATACAACGCCATCTCTTCATCAAACCGCTGCGTCGCTTCGCGTGCTTGCTGGACACACGCTTCAGGGAAGTCATTGCTCGGAAGTGAATACGCCGCGATCACCGCCTGCGTTTCTACATCCGGATCACCCGCCGCGCCAAGCACCTTGGTGATCACGCCCTCCGCGAGATATTCGCCTTCCGGATAGTCGATGATCTCCACAACCACCTTATCGCCAGGCTTCACATTCTTCGAATCCGCATCGCGGATGATGATCGGATCGGTGATCTCGCGTCCATCGGGATACACCAACCATCGCCCATCCCGCTTGTCGATCTCACCCGTAAACGCGGACCGCTTCCGCGCGACGATGTCGATGACCTCTCCAGAATACTGACGCTCAAGCGTCCCAAGCTTCCGTTCGCGCCGTTGGTCGCGCTGGTAATAGATTTTGACCGTGTCGCGATCGAGCGCGCCCATCGTCGAGTGCGCTGGGATGAACACATCCCCGCCATGCGTAACCTTGGATGGAGAGAAGAACCCGAACCCGCTCTTGGTCGAGCGAAACTCCCCGATCGCTTCCCCCTCGTCCTCGCGGAACGGGAGCATGATTTTCCCCGCATCGTCCAGATGCACAATGTCCTCCGCAGCAAGCTGACGGACAGCAGCCCCAAACTCCTCGACATCCTCGATGTTCAGGTCGCGAGCAACAATGGGAATCTGAGCAGGCTCGTAGGACGAGTGCGAGATATGAGCAACTAATCGTGGGCGGTAGCGTTCTGGCATAGTGGGACTGTATCGACCACCAAGGGAGAATGACGGCACAAACCGCGTCCAGAGCGCGATCTTGTTCATATCATCCCACGATGCCATTGATTGGGACCCATCTATCCTTTGCCTACCCCAAATCCCCAAGGGTCTTGGATCAGGTCAACTGCTCCATCGAGCAAGGCGCCATCACCGCAATCGTCGGCCCAAACGGCGCAGGGAAGTCCACACTCCTCCGGATCCTCGCAGGACTCTCCAAGCCCGACAATGGCTCAGTCCAACTCCACCAGCAACCAATCCAACAGATGACCGCCAAAGACCGCGCCCACCACCTCGCGTACATCGCACAGCGTTCATCCCTCGCGTTCGACTTCGACACGCGCCTCGTCGTCTCCTTCGGTCGATTGTCCCTCCGCAACGATCCCGCCGCGATCGATCGGGCGCTCGCCCGCTTCGATCTTGCAGATCTCGCATCCAAACCGATGGGGACGCTTTCAGTGGGACAGCAGCAACGCGTATCCCTCGCGCGAGCTTGGGCGCAGCTCGATGGACTCTCCGATGCGTACCTCCTCGCGGACGAACCAACCAGCGCGATGGACCCCAAGCACCAGCTCGAAACCATGTCGAGTTTCCAAGAACTCGCTCAGCGTGGGATCGGCGTCGCGCTCGTCGCGCACGACCTTTCGCTTGCTTCACGCTACGCGGATCGCGTCATCCTGCTCAATACCCAAGGCAGCATCGAAGCACAAGGAACCACAACAGAAGTACTCAATCCCGAGAATCTATCCCGAATATTCGAAACCCCCTTCGTTTCAGGCAATATACATGGACATCCAGTCCTCCTCCCACTGACAACCACCACACAGACCTGATATACTACTTCTACCTATGAACCTCCAGTCGATCATCGGATTCTTTACCAGCCCATTGGGCTTCATCATCATCGTGGGCGCGTTCTCGACCCTCGGCCGAGTGATCAAATCTGCACAAGAACAACAAGCAAAGAAACGCGCGATCGCAATGCGCAAGCAAGCCGATCAAGACTCACTCAGAACCGGAGCACGAGCCGCGGACTCGCAATCGACCTCAACAGTCCCAATCGCTCAGAGCACCAAAGCAGACAAGGACGGCAGCTGGGACAACAAGCAGCAACTCCGCAGAGATCGGATCGAGCAACTCCGCAAACAACGCGTTGATCAACTCAAGAAACTCCGCGAACAGCGGAGTGGTGGGGCATCCACAGCAGCTGCCCAATCTTCCACGCCCACCGCGTCCCCGCGTCAACAACCG
>JARGNC010000120.1:0-1088 GCA_029212425.1 Phycisphaerales bacterium | reverse complement strand
GCGCACCCCGATCGCGCAGCAGCAGGTGGACGAAAGCCGCAGGATTGCAAGATCTGCAATCAAAGCCAAAGCAGACACCCCAATCATCGACGGCTCTGTCACCAAAAACCAGATCGGATCCGGAGAAAGCATCCGCACGATGATCCGATCCGATTTCAAACGCGCCATGATCGCGAAGGAAGTCCTCAGCCAACCCATCGGACTCCGCTCACCCGATGCAAACCCGATGGGCGACTTCTAAGATTCCAGACCGCTGAGTCCAAAACGCGATATACTAAGAGATGATGTTGACCCACCCAAACAGCAAACCCCGCATATTCAGCCGAAAGGCGATCCTTGCAGGACTACTCTCCGCAACCAGTCTGGTATTGAGCACAGGCTGCGGCGCAATGGGCAACGCTCCTCGCGGCGCAAAGAGTCTCCGCGACATCATCGCGCCCCAAACATCGCCGACCACCGCTGCGATCCTCGCGACCGACGAGTACAACGCCGAGAATCGCTACCGCGGCACCACCATGCTCGCATCAGCCCCCTTCGGCGGAGACCCGATCTACCTCGAACTCTACATCGATGGCACAGACGATCCCGATCCCGGAGTCCGCGCCACATGCATCAGAGCACTCGGAAGACACGGCGATCCAGCGCACGCTTCGTACCTCATCGAAGCACTCAGCGACACCGATCGCAAAGTCCGGATCGCCGCTGCAAGAGCACTCCAGCGCGTCCACACAAACGACGCGGTCCCCGCGCTCATCAAGGTCGTCAACGAAGAAAACGAACCCGATGCGGATGTCCGCGCCAGCGCCGCAGACGCGTTGGGTCAGTACCGTCAGCCGTATGTCGTCCAAGCGTTGATCGCAGCGCTCCGCGACAGCAGACTCGTCGTGAACAACCGAGTCCATCACTCGCTCAACATCATGACCGGTCAAGACTTTGGAGTCGATCACGCCGCATGGCAGAAGTGGTACACATCCACCAACGACCTCTTTGCCGCAGGTCAGGTCTACACCTATCCGGTCTTTAATCGCAAGAAAAAGATCGTCGAGTACCTCCCGTTCATGGGAACCCCACCCAACGAGACCACCTCA
>JARGNC010000119.1 GCA_029212425.1 Phycisphaerales bacterium | reverse complement strand
GGTTGGCGTGTCGAGGAAGGGGGCGTAGAGGTGGGCGTGGACATGGTCTACGCCGACGAGGGGTTTGTTGAGTGACCACGACAGGGCTTTGGCGGCGGAGAGTCCGACCAGCAGGGATCCGACGAGTCCGGGTCGGTGCCCCACTGCGATGGCGTCGAGGTCATTGAATGTGACATCGGCTTCGTCGAGTGCTTGTTTGAGGACGGGGAGGATGTTGATTTCGTGGAGTCGTGATGCGATTTCGGGGACCACTCCGCCGTACTCTGCGTGGGTTGTGGTTTGGGATGCGACGATTGATGAGCGCACGATGGTGGCGCCTTGTACGACGGATGCGGCGGTTTCGTCGCATGAGGACTCGATGCCGAGGACGATCACTGGTCGGAGCTCGCTGGTTCTTGCTTGGGGTCTGACTTGGGGTCGATCACTTTGACATCGGCGTCGATGAGCCAGCGTTCGAGGTTTGGGCCGGTGATTTCGAGGGTGGTGACGAGGTTGCCTTCGGCGTCCTTGACGATGAGGCTCCCGCCTGCAACTTCGCGTTCGTCGTCCCAGAGATCGAGGGGGTCTTCGTTGTTCTCGACGACGGTCTCGATCGCGGTGACGCGTTTGTTGATGCGTTCGAGTTGGCGGAGGATGCGTTCTTCTTGGAGTCTGAGTGCAACGAGTTCTTCGTATGCGGCGTCGTCGGGTTGGTTGGACTCGATGCCGACGGGTTCGAACTTGCCTGTGTTGATGCGGTTTTCGAGGACGGACATTGCGGCGGTGAGCTGGACATCGTCGAGCGCGGCGATGATCTCATCGGTGTTGATGAGTTCGGGGGCGTCGGTTTTATGGATGACCTCGTTGTTGCGGCGGGCGGTGAGCATCGCGGCGCGTTGTTGGTCGGTCATGGAGAGGTAGTATCCTGGGGTTGGGTCTACGCCCCAGATTGTGGAGTCGTCGCGGCGGTGCAGGAGTCTTCCGGAGGGGAGGTAGTAATACTGCTCGGTCATCTTGAGTGTTCCCGCGCCGGATTCGAGTGGGCGGACGGTTTGGACGGACCCTTTCCCGAAGGAGCGGGTGCCGATGATGATGGAGCGGTTGTGATCGGAGAGTGCGCCGGAGAGGATCTCGGATGCGGATGCGGAGTTGGAGTTGATCAGGGTGACCATCGGGAAGTCTGGGAGTGTTCCCGTTTTGTGTGCGGATTCTGAGTGGTCGTCGTGGGCGCGTCCTTTGGTGGAGACGATGACGCCTTCTTCGAGGAAGAGGTCTGCGATTTTGACTGCTTCGTCGAGGAGACCACCTGGGTTGTAGCGGAGGTCGAGGACCAGTGCGCCGAGTTCTCCACCTGCGTTTTGGGTTGCGGTGTCGATGGCGGCTTTGAGGTCTGCGGCGCATCCTGGGATGAACTGGGTGAGTCGGATGTAGGCGATGTTGTTGGAGTCGTCGATGAGGTAGCGCCAGGGGCCTTCGCCTCCTTCGGATCTCATGAAGCCTTTGACGGCTTGGACTTTGATGTGGTCGCGGATGATGGTGATGTCTTGCTCGACTGCGTTGCGTTCGACGGTGATGGTGACGGGTGTGTTTGGTTCTCCGAGGAGTTTGTCGATGGAGTCGTTGATGGAGTAGCCTTCGGTGGAGACGCCGTCGATTTTGATGACTTTGTCTTCTGCCATGACTCCTGCTTTCCATGCTGGGGAGTCGTCCATTGGTGAGGCGATGGTGAGCCAGCCGTCTTTGAGGATGACTTCGGCGCCGATTCCTACATATTGGCCTTTCATGTCTTTGTTGAAGTCTCGTTCGAGTTCTGCTGGGATGAAGGTGGTGTAGGGGTCTCCGAGTTCTTCGAGCATTCCTTGGATCGCGCCGAGTTGGATGTCTTCGTCGATTGGTTCGGTGACATAGAGGTGTTCGATCATGGTGTGGACATCGACGATGGGGTCGTAGAAGCCGTAGTCGGTTGTGCGTGCGGCGTTTGTGGTGACGGCGACGACGGAGCCGAGGACGGCGACGGCGAGGATTGCGATGAGTGCTGTTGATCGATTGTTGAACATGGATGGGTCCGCCTGTGTGGTATGCAATGGTCTGCACAGCACGATACGCGTTTGGATCGTGTTTGTGGGCGCAGGATCGCTGCTTGCTGAAGATCTATACCTACGAGAATGCGGTTTGGTTCAGGGAATCAGGATTTGGATGCGAGGTCTTTGATTCGGCTGAGGAAGCTGGAGGGGGATTTGTTGCCGGTGAAGTGTCCGAGGACTTTGCCCTCGTTGATGATGAGGGTTGTTGGGTAGGCGTTGACTGGGAGCATCCGGATCTGGTCAGGGTTGGCGCTTTCTTCGAGGTAGACAGGGACCATGTTGTCTTTGACCCAGTTGGTGACTTTCTCGTCTGACAGGGCGCCTTTTTTGAGTGCTTGGCAGGGCGGACACCAGTCCGCGGTCACCAGAATGAGCATGGGCTTTCCGGAGGTTTGGGATTGGTAGGTGGCTTGTTCGATCGAGTATCCATCTGCGAAGATGTTTGGTGTGGGGGCTGGGCCTTGGATGATGTTGAGGACTTTGGGCGCGAGGATGAACGCGATGAGTGCAAGGAAGACGATTGGGAGGAAATGTTTTTTCATGATGCGGATCTCCGGATTGGTGAACCGGGCTCATCGGGTTTGTATTCCCGGCGATTTTCATGCGGGTCCATTACCAATCGTGGGTGGTCGCGATGAGGGGTGATAAGAGGTCTTTTCTGGTGATGAGTCCGACATCGTGTCCGGAGCGGGTGACGATGGCGAGATGCGCGTTCTCGGCTCTCATTTTGGAGAGGGCGAGGCGCATTGGGACTTCGGTGTTGTATCGCGGGATTGGTTGGGTGAGGTCTTTGATGGTGCTGTCTGGGTTGATGTAGAGGTCGATGCCGTTGATGCATCCGATGACCTTCCGCTCTTGGTTCATGACGGGGTAGCGGGTGTGGTTTGTGGATTTGATTTTTTCGAGAGTGACAGCGCGTTTGGTGTTGGTTTTGATTTTGGTGACGCGGGAGAGGGGGACCATGACGGTGCGGATTGGGGTTTGGTTGAGCGTGAGTGCGCGGTCGATCATTTCGGTTTGGGATTGGGTGATCTGGTCGTCGGCGTGCTTGACGAGGTCTGCCATGTTTTGTCTTGCGTCGCGTACGGATCCTGTGAGATCTGCGCCGAGGAGCTTTGAAATCGATGTTGCGATGAAGGTGAGGATGGGGGTGATAGGGATAATGGTGAGGGTGTAGCGCATCGCGACGACCAAGGGAACGAGGCGTTCCATGAGCAGACTGGCGCGGGAGCGGAAGAGTTCCTTGGGGATCGATTCGGCGAATATCAGCAGGATTGGGGTCAGGACAGCGGCTTGGATGACCATGATGAGTGTGTCGCTGAGGGATGTCGCGCTGAGCAATGCGGTGAATGCGAGGGTGGCGAGGTAGTTAAACGCGTTGTTGTAGACCAGCAGCGTTGTGAGAACTGGGGCGGGGTTCTGGAGTTGGTTGTGGAGTTTCTCGGCGCGTGGCTGATCGACTGAGCGGACGCGGGTGAGGACTCTTGAGACAGAATAGAGACCGACTTCGAGACCGGAACAGAAGGCGGATCCGAGGATGCCTACCAATGCGAGGATGATCCAGATGATGAGCTCGGGGACGGACATCAGCGGTTGCCCTCCTGTGGTTCATCTGAATCGTCAGAATTGAGATTGAGTGTGACTTCGACGGTTTCTACGACGAGGTCGTTCATTGTGAGGACTTTGAGGGTTGCGGCACCGATGTTGATTTCATCGCCTGTCGATGGGACGCGTCCGAGGGTGTGCATGATGAGACCTGCGATGGTCTTTGCGGGGGAGCTTGCTTTGGAGTTTGTTGGTCCGAGTCCTCCGAAGAGTGCGGACCAGTCGTGCACGGCGAGTCGTCCTGGGACGGACCATTGCGCTGGTCCGATGAGGATGATGTCTTGTGCTTCTACTGAGTTGTGGCTGCTTGTTCCTGTAAGGAGTTGGTCTGCGATGTCGGTGAGTGTGACGAGTCCGACGACGGTGCCGTGCTCGTTGACGATGAGCGCGACGGTTTGGGCGTTGCTTCTGAACTGGGAGAGGAGTGTGTCGAGGGTGGCTTGTTCAGGGACGAAGAGGAGCGGCGTGAGTGTCTCGCGGATTGGCTTTCCTGCGAGGACTTGTTTGGCGTCGGTCATTCCGATGGGTTTGCCGTCGAGTCCGTTCTCGAAGACTGGGAAGTGTGAGACTGGTGATTTCTTGCATGCATCGAGGACTTGCTCGTAGGTTGCTTCTGCGTCGATCCAGATGAAGTCGACTCGCGGACGCATGATGTCCTCGACGGAACGCTGGGAGAGCATCACGATCGCTGCGAGGAGGTCTTGTTCGGATTCGTCGATGAGTCCCTCGTTTGTTCCCATCGCGAGGAGTGTGGACATCTCTTCTGGGGTGACTCCGGGAGGGGGCGGAGGGTCTGGGACAAGGAGACGGGTTCCTGGGAGGATGCAGAATCGCTCTAAAAACGCAATGATGGGTCGGAGCGGTTGACGGAGAACGACATGAAGCGGGGCGATGATTTTGAGTGTGAGTGTTGAGAACGCGACGGCGGCGAGCTTTGCGAAGACTTCGCCGATCAAGATGATCGCGAACAACGAAGCGATGGAGATGACGATGCGTTCAGATGTGGACTGTGCACGGAGGGTGAGGATGGAGGTCGCGATGAAGTATCCGACATTGACGACCATGTTGAGCAGGAGGACTTGGAGCAGGAGTTGGCGGGGTTTGGAGAGAAGGATGTCCACAGCGAGGGCGGTGGTTGGATGGGAGTGGCGGAGTGCTGCTCTCTTGGATCGCGAGAGTCCAAGGAGCGCGGTTTCGGATGCGGAAGCGATTGCGGAGCAGACGAGAAGGACCAGCATCGCGATGATGAGCGGTGTTTGGGTACTCAGGGATTGAACAGCTGGGTCCATGTTTGTCTATCGGCAAGCGGGTGGCTTTTTCGTCTGGTTGGATTCAGTGATTGCGGGAACTTCAAAAATCGGCGTTTGACGGATCGTAGGTTGGGTCGAGCTGTTCGATGAGGCGTTGGGTGTAGCGGTGGGCGTTGAGGTGGGTTCGGATGGATTGTTTGAGCTCTTCTGGCGAATCTGTTGATGCATCAGTTGACCCATTTGCTGACCCATCTGGGTTTGGTGATTCGAGTTGTTTGAAGATTTGGGTGAGGGTTTGGATGGTTTGGGCGCGTTCAGCGTTTGCCCATGCTTGCCATTGGGTTCTTGCTTGGGCGTGGTCTGGGTTGGATGGATCGAGTTCTTCTTCGATTTGGGTGCGGAGCTGCATCATTTCCATGAGGAATCCATCTGGGAGGGAGTGGTCCTTTGGGGATGGGCCTCCGAGGTGTTCGAGCATGAGGTTGGCGCGGGCTTCGTCGTCGAGGAGCGTGTCGCGTGCGTGGTTGAGGGTCGCGGGGTCGAGTGTTTGTGTGGATTGTCCGCTCAAATCTGGGTGAGATGCGGTAAGGCGCTGGAGGTATGCACGCTGGACCTGATCGGGTGTGATCGAGAAACTGGGGGTGAATCCGAGGATTTCGAATGGGTTTGTGGACTTTGTTGGATCGGTGGTCATGGATAGAAGTATAGGTTTGACAGGGCTGATGGTATCTGGGATGATGTGGTGTCTCTGTTGCTGTGGTTCGTGCTCGTGGGTTGAAAGGAATTGGTTTGACTAAGCACATCGGAATCGTGGCGGTGAGTCCTGAGGGGGCGGCGAGCTGTTATCGTCAGTTGTTTCGACACGCGGCGGTAAAGCTTCCTGCGGATCGGCATCCGGTGGTTTCGATTTACAACATTCCATTGGCGCTCTACATCCAAGCGGTGCGGAGCGACAACTGGAGATTGGTTGGACAGATGCTCCGCGAATCGGCGCAGAAGCTTGCGGATATTGGTGCGGAGTTCTGCTTTACTCCCGACAACGCGGTGCAGCACGCGGTGCAGCTTGCGGATGTGAACTCTCCGATTCCTTGGATCAAGATGACGGACGCGGTTGCGGATTCGATCGCTCGCGATGAACGCAAGGTGGTTGGGGTGCTTGGGACGAAGTATGTGACTTCGGGGTCGGTGTACCAGACGGATCTTGGGATCAAGGGGATCAAGATGGTGCGTCCGAGCGATGAGGATGCGGAACTGCTTGATACGATCATCTTCGAGGAACTGATCTATGGCGGGATCTGCGATGACTCGCGCGCGAAGGTGATGGGTATCGTTGATCGATTTGTCGCGAACGGTTGCGAGGGGTTGATCTTGGGGTGTAGCGAGGCGCCGTTGATGATTTCTGCGACGACCTCCCCACTGCCTTTGTATGACGCTTCGGACATTATCGCGGAGCGGGCGATGGACTTTGCTTCGAACTCGTAGCGTTCGATTCGATGAACTTTTGGATAGCGGTTGATGCTTGCTCGGCGAAGTCTGGGACGGTCCAGATGTTGTTGTGTCCCGCGTTTTGGATTTCGAAGAGTGATGCGGATGGGGACTGGGCTTGGATTTGCTTTGCGTCTGAGAGCGGGCAGACGGGGTCATCTGTGCCGTGGATGAGGAGGATGGGGACTTGGGTGTCGCGAGCGATCTGATCTCGCGCGAATCCTTCCCAGCGTGGTCCGACTCCTTTGAGGATTCCCATGAGCGTGATCGCGGGTTTGAGGTTGAGTTTGGTTGGGAGTCCTCGGAGGTTGATGACATTTCGCGCGGGGGTGTGCGCGTGGATGTATGGTGATTCTGCGATGACGGCTTGGATGTTGTGTTGGTCTTTGTAGTCATGCGCGAAGCGGAGTGCGATTCCTGCTCCCATGGACCAGCCGTAGACGATTGTGGGTTTGGAGTCGTCGAGTGATGAGAGGATTGCGTCGAGGTCTGTATGTTCGGTGGCTCCCATTTGGGAGGTACCGGTGGATTCGCCGTGTCCTGGGAGGTCGACGGTGATGATTCCGGAGGTGTGATTGAGGAGATGCGGGATTCGTTTGAGTGCGCCGATGGAGGATGAACCCCAGCCGTGCACGAGGAGGAGTCTTGGTGCGTCTGGGTTGTTTGCGGAGATCTTCCAGCCGTGGAGTTCACGGTTCTTTGACCTGACTTCGAGGAAGTCGAAAGCGAGTGGGTCGTCGAGTTCGGATGGGTCGCTTGGGAGTCCACGATGGATTGCCCACGCGAATGTTCTGCGTGGTGGGTGCAACAGCGACCACGCGGTGTACAGAACCGCAACGATCCATGCGCTGAGTGCGCCGACTGCGAGGAGTTGGATGAGTCCAAACCAGGCGGGCATGGGTTAGAAACCTACCAGAGATTTGATGTCGTTGAAGGTGACGAGGAGGAACATGGATCCGATCAATAGGAGTCCTGCCATGGTGACGGCGTTTTGGACTGGGATGGGGATGGGTTTGCCTCGGATCCATTCGTAGATGAGGAAGAGGAACTGTCCGCCGTCGACGATGGGGAGGGGGAGGAAGTTGATGACGGCGAGATTGATTGAGATGAGTCCCATGAAGAAGAGGACTTTGATGAAACCTTCGTCGGCGATCATGGTTCCGATGTGCGCGATTCCGACTGGGCCTTTGAGGTGTTCGACTTTGACGGTGCCTTGGGTGAGGCGTAAGAAAGTCAGGTAGGTCTGGAGCATGACTCTGCGGGACTCGTGGAATCCACGCGCGACGGCGTCGATGGGTCCTGATGCTTTGTCGATGGTTTGGACTGGGAGGAAGAGGGTGGACATGTCTGGGCCGCCGGGCCAGCGTTTGTGGAGGTTTGCGAGCGAGAGGAGTTGTTGGTCGGTCAGGGTGATGGTGGCTTGTTGTGGTTCTGGATTCTCGATGGTTGAGTAGGTCACTGGGACTGAGTTGGTATTGCTTTGGACGATGACCTGGGCGGCTTGGTCGAGGGTCGTGATTGGGGTTCCTGCG
>JARGNC010000118.1 GCA_029212425.1 Phycisphaerales bacterium | reverse complement strand
TTTTCCTCGATTATTTTGCCACGGGAAAATTGGAACGCGATATGGCTGTTGAAGATGGACGCGTCTTTATTGATCAAGACCGTGCCATTGTTCAAGAGATCACCGTTGAGCGTATGAAAGACCGATCCAAGCGCCAGCGTTGCATCTGGGTTGGAGATGGTCAACGCACCGTGCGTGAAGTTGTTGGTCACATCAACCGTGTACGCCCCGCTCAGTCCGAGCACCGCGTCCTCCCCCAAAGCATCAGGCACATTCCCCCCGAGCCAGTTGGCGCTGTCGTTCCAGTTGCCGTTGATGACCGCCGCCCAATCAATCGCACGCGCATCCATGCTGGTCCCAGCCAAAGCCATCATCGCGCACGCCAACATCATCGAATCCCGTTTCATAGTGTGCTCTCTCCCAGATAAAAGGTTGTTCTCTCTGAAGAAAGCGTAGCACATCTAGCGGGAATCCCAAAGTCCAAACTGGGTGTATACCCCAGTTTTGAACCAAATACTCATCATCAAACCCAAACCAAATACGAAAGAACCGACTGAGCAAGCCCAGCCGGTTCTTGTATTTATTCAGTTTCGATCAATGACGACTCAGCCGAATCGCTTATGGGCAACCTTCGCCGAATGCCGCGAGGAATGCGGAGACATCAAGGAAGTTGTAGTTGCCATCTCCGGTAAAATCCGCGATTGGATTTTGCTTCCCGAACGCCGAAAGAAAGGCGGAGACATCCAAGAAGTTCAAGCTCCCATCGTCGGTCAAATCCGCAGGACATCCCGCAGCACACGCATCGGGGATGCCGTCCTCATCTTTGTCAGGAGCAGATGGATTCACGATTTTGTACACCGATGATCCCGAGGTGTAGTACAACTCGCCGTCCTCGTCTTCACCGAACGAAGTCACACCAAACCCAGCAGCAAACTCTGTAGTCCGGCTGTATCCGTTATCCGGATCGAGCGACCAAATGTCACCTGTGCAGTAATCTGCAAAGATGTACAACCCCTGGAAATCAGTGCCAAGCTCACACCCGCGGTAGACATATCCGCCTGTGATCGAGCAGCCCTGGCTGTGGTTGTACACATACTGCGGATCGGTCCACCCTGAAGCGCCACAGTTCCCGTTGTACTGCACCAAGCCCTCACGGCACCTCCATCCGTAGAACAAACCACCCACATTGCCCACATTGTGGTTCACTTCTTCCCATGCGTTCTGACCGACATCCGCGAGCCACATGTCGCCGTTGTCTCGGTCGAACGAGCAGCGCCAAGCGTTGCGAAGTCCGTAGTGATAAATCTCATCGCGAGTGGTGGAGTCGCCGTCGTTTGCCCATGCGTTGTCCGCTGGGATGCCGTACTCAAGACCTGTGTCCTGCGTATCGACATCGATCCGGAGCATCTTGCCGAGCATGCTGCTCAGGTTCGCCGCACGGTTTCCAGGATCACCACCCGAACCGCCATCGCCGGTCGAGATGTAGAGGTATCCGTCAGGACCAAACCCGATCCACCCACCATTGTGGTTGGAGAACGGCTGATCAATCTGCATCAACACGCGCTCGGAGCTTGGGTCAGCAATCGTATCGCTTACCGCGCTGAACTCCGAAACAAAGGTGTCACCCGCACCGACATCGCCGGTGTAGTACACATAAAACTTGTTCTCGCCATCAGCACCCTCGACCGCGTAGTCAGGGTGGAACGCAAGACCAAGAAGGCCACGCTCACCACCCGAACGAACCGGTCCAGTGATGTCAAGGAATGGGGTCGCGAGCAGTGCGCCACCAGCATCCACAATCCGGATACGACCAGCCTGCTCGATCACAAACAAACGACCGGAGTCGTCGCCCGCGTGGGTTACATACACCGGACCCGAGAGTCCAGATGCAACGGTCACTCTTGTCAACTGTGCTTGAGCAAAGGTCGAACCCGCCGCAAGCACACACGCACACAAAACATTCTTCATTTGATTCTCTCTCCTACAGATCCAGTTGGTGTTGACAGAGCTCATTCGAGACTTCATCCGAGACAAAAAAACTCCCGGAGTTACAGCGTACACAGGGACGAATGCCCATACAAGGACTTTCGGCCCAAAAGCCCCACGGTTGCAATGAATTCAGACCAAGACAGCGGATTCCGCCCTCTCCTCAGTCTTCATGGCATACTCACAACAGACAGAATCCAGAACTGAACGAAGGTCAGATTCAGGGACACCCAGCCGCAAACACCGAAAGGAACTCGGAAACATCCAAGAAGTTGAACGATCCATCCCCATTGAGATCCGCAGCAGCATTCTGATTCCCGAACGCTCCCAAGAACGCCGAGACATCAAAGAAGTCCGATAAGCCGTCCCCAGTAAAGTCCGCTGCGCACGCGACCGTGCAAGGCACCCACTCGGTGCAGAACAGATCGAGTTGCGCCACCGCCGAGCGGATGAACCCATCCCCAGCGCTTGCCGCTGGATCAGACACCATCCATTGCATGTACAGCCGTTGACCATCGAGCGCAATGTTGTTGTCGATCGGATACGCGAGTGTTCCGTACCCCCCGCCGTTGCCCATCCCATGAAGCATGATCGGGCCGTACAACTCATCTTCCGCGAGCACCCCATCGACCGGCGGATCCTGCGACACCGCGACCCATGCCTGAGCACCACCGAGCGCGAAATCCACACCGATCTTGAAATCTTCGTTCCCCAAGTTTGGAGGGATCACCGCAATCATCTGAGGCACATACCCGCCAGATCCAACATCACCACTCCCAACAATCGCTGGATTCGCTGATTCACGCTCCGAATGCATCTTCGGACGATCAAACGGGAAAGTCTCGTTCGCGACGCGTGGATCCGTCAACGCGTTCGCCAAGAAGTCCACCACCGCCCCCTCAACCCCAGCGCTGAACTCGATACCCCCAGAAACAAATCCGTTCAGGTTATCAAAGAACGGCTGACGACCATTCCGGTGCGCGTAGTGATCCAACACATCACTGATGTCCTCAAAGGTCCCAGTGTGCATCAGCTTGTCGCGCAGTCCCGCGTTGCGAATCGAAGGCGTACGGAACGCGCCGCGATCCGAGTTCGAACCTGTCACATTCTGACGACCACGATCCTCAAACGGCGGACGAACACCATCCACAAAGAAATCCGAGTTCGCATAAGTCGGCGCTGGATGACAGAATGTACACGCAGACGCTTGATACGCTGTGTATCCAGTGATCTGCTGCGGAGTCATCGCGTCCGCTTGACCATCGTTCCACAAATCCCAAGGCGATTCATTGGGAACAAGCGTCCGTTGATAAGTCGCCATCGCAAACGCGATCCGCACCGCGGTAATCTCCGGATCTCCAAACGCATCCTCGAACAACTCACCATAACTCGGACGAGCCATGACCGCATCCGCCATATCCGCAGGCACCGAATCCGCAACCGCGAGCGGACGAACCCGCTCGAGTTTTTCTCGAACATCATCCCAAGTCCGACCAACATGCGACATCTCGACCTCGCTCATGATCGGGACCAACGATTGAATCTCGAGTCCCGCAACGCCGGACTGAAAGAGCAGCTGCCCCGATTCAGGATCAACAAAGTCGAGCGACGCGCGACCATCCCAGAACAAACTCCCGTTGAACATCGACATCAGATTCGAGAACGCCACGCGATCGGTGACCTGCACATCATGCCCGAACAGATCCGCAGGCCGATATTCCCCATTCTCATCAACCCGCAGCACGCCCGGCGACCCAACCACATCATCCGCTGTCAAAAAGCTCTCATCAAACCCCGGATGCTCCCCCACGCGCGGATCGGTCCCGCCCACCGATGGAATATGACAAGTGCCGCAGGAGATCGTGCTGTCGCTCGAGAGCTGCTCGTCCCAGAACAAAATCTTCCCAAGCACCCGCTTTGCTTCGCTCGGCGGATTCTGCAACGGAGCGCTGGGTGTCCACAGCGCCGCGTCCGCGTTTGGAATCGCAAGCTCGAATACATCAAGACTGTCAACGAAGTGCTGATTGCTCCTCGTCGAGTCGCTCGTGGAAGCCACAGGCACTTCGCTCTGCGCCAACGCCAAGCTGGTTCCAAACCCCGCAACCGAGATCCATGTCAACATACCAACACAAATCTTGGTCTTCGCCTTCATACATCGCTCCAGTCAAAGTTTTTCAGCACGCGACTCAAACGCCGCCGCCCGATCCATCATACAAGATCTGTTTCCATCATGGACACCCTGCACCATACGAAGCAAGGAACGCCGAGACATCCAAGAAGTTGAAGTTCCCGTCCGCTTCAAAGTCCGCGGCAGGATCCTGGTTCCCAAACGCGCTCAAGAACTCGGACACATCAAGGAAGTTGAGTTGCCCATCGCCCGTCAGATCCGCAGGACAATCGCTCTCGCAGTTCTCTGAGCCTGGTCCATACCAGTTGCCGCCGACCAGATCACAGGTCGCTTTGTCAAACTGGGTGCACGCGCCGGTCGCTGGAATCTCGCACGCACCAAAGCACAGCGCGGTCGCACATGTCGATCCGGGACCGCTCCACACCCCACCGAGCAGGGCCGCCTCTTCTTCCGTTGCGTTGTCGATGCACGAGCCGTCTTGCATGCACACCGAACCAACCTGACCACCAGCACAATCCACGATCACGCGGATGATCCAGTCGCCTGTCACACCAAGCGACTCCGCCGATCTCCACTGACCGCTCGCAAGCCGAACCGAGTTTTTCTGAGGGGTAATCCCCGAATCATCAAACAACACACTCGGATTGCTCAGCGACGAATCGTTGAAAAACTTGAGCGAGACCACAAACTCCTCGCCCGCAGACACAGGCACATTGATGGGGATCGTCTGGTTCTCATCCATAAACCGGAACTCGTTGAGCCCGCCGTCTTGCAGCGCCGGAGCGAGGAGTTCCTCTTTCACCAACCCGGTATTCGGGAAAGTGCCTGCTTCATAAATCAGAATCGAGTCTTCCAGCGAGACCTGTGCGCCACCAAGCAGCGAACGCCACATCACCTGGATCGCAACAATCGAACCATCACAAGGCGAAGTCAGCCAAACTGCCGCCTCTTCACCCGCGACAAAGCAAGGACAAATCGTCGCATTATCCCCACCTGACAAACTGTCGTTCTGCAAAGTCACTTCTTCAGCAACCGCAAATGAGCTCAACCCAGCAGACATCACAACTGGCAAAACAAAACGACGAAGCAAACTCTGAACTCGCATAACAGACTCCCGATCCGGTCAAACAAAACAACCATCGCGCCGCACAGCAGCACGCATCCCCGCGACCAGTCTAACAGAATCCGGACGGAATGCGAGACAATTTCACGCGATTCCGCACACCATTTCCACCACAACAAACACCGCCCAAGCCACCACCCCAACGCAACCAGCCCTCTTTGACATACACTCCATGCATCAATACATGATCCAAATCCCCATTCCTATCAGACCAGAACGCAACACCCAACCCACACCATGACCGACCAACCCCCTCCCGAAACGATCCCGTTCTTCGTCGTCGAAGACACCCAAGCGATGAAAGCACTCGCCAATCCCGTCCGATGGGAAATCCTCGACACCATGGGCGCACTCGGTGAATGCTCCGCCGCGGACATCGCGCAGTACACCGCACGAGCCCGCACCTCCCTTTACCCGCACATCCAAGACCTCGTCAGCTGCGGCCTCATCTACGAGACCGGAACACGACTCATGGGCAAACGCTACGAACAACTCTACAGACCCAAAGCCGTCATGATCGGCACACGCTTCAACCAAGACGACCCCGAAAACCTCGACTACCACACCACCTTCGCAAACGCGCTCGCAAGACTCATGGCACGCAAGCACGAACGAGCCGCGAACGAACCCGGCGCAAACCCACGCACAGACCAACGAAACCACCACTGCGGCGGACACAGCGTCTGGGTCGACAAAGAACAACTCGCCAAACTCAACGAGATGATCGAAGACATCTGGAAGTTCTGCGAATCCTCACACCCAGGCGAAGACAAACAACTCATGCATGTCGGACTCTTCCTAAGCAGACACATCCCAAAATCAAAAGAGAAATAAACCTGCAATCAACGATCCGATTTACAGACGGTTCTCAGATGTTCAAGGACACCCCTTGCCAAACGCCGCAAGGAACGCAGAAACATCAAGGAAGTTGAAGTTCCCATCCGCCTCGAAATCCGCAGCGGGATCCTGGTTCCCAAACGCGCTCAAGAACGCTGACACATCCAAGAAGTTCAGATCCCCCTCGCCAGTCAGGTCCGCAGCACACCCCATCACAGGCGTCGCAACAAACACGCCGATCGTCCCGTTCCGCAAGAACGCGCTAAACGCGACCTGTCCAGCGTCGTTGATATCAACCACGCCGCTCGTCACCTGCTTGCCAGTCAATCCACCAAAGTCAAAGCCCAATGGCAGCACCCCCAGATCAGTCATAATCTCCTGATCAAACTCGATCAGCTTCACAAGGTTCTCGCCGTCCCCAACCCAGATCGCCGTGGAATCAAACTCCGTATCGCTCGCGCGAAACGCAACCCATCCATTGGAGTTCAGCACTGGAGGGAAGTTCGCGAACGATCCATTCTGAATCCCCTCGTCAGTCCCGTCCGCGATCATCGTCACGGATGCACCATCCCACCGATTCACTTCCCAGATCGATCCCGAAGTCCGGCGCGCCGAGAACGCGACATCCCCGTTCTGCGCGATCGCTGTGGAGTTCACAAACGAGTTCCACATCGCGCCAGTCTCCGCAACCGTCGTAGGCACACCCATCGAATCAAACCGAACAATCCGCCGCGATGGTCCCGTTTCGGGAATCACTCCGAGCACCACCTGCCGAGAGTCGTTCATCTCCGGCGCAAACAGGAACGAGTAGTTCCCGTCATAGGTATTGGCAATCGAGTTCTGTGTCCGCACGCCATCTACAAACTGATCGATCATCAGTTTGTCGCCCGTTGCGCCAAAGTCCGCCGTGTAGCAGATAGCGCCGTCGCTCGCGAGCGTAACCCCCCCGAACCCCGCTACGCCCTCACTCCCACCAATCGTAAAGGTTTCCAATAGCGTACCTGCAGTATCGTACAACTCTGCACCGTCGCTGAATCCGCCCTGCTCGATCGCGATCATCCCATTGCGGAGATCGAGCGTCGTCGACCAGACCGGATCACCAGGAGAAGGCGACGAAAAGGCAATCCCGCCTACCCCGCCCTGTCCATAAAAAATCCCCTCTGACGATCCATAAAACAAACGGATCGCAACATCACCAGCTTCACCAATCGAAACATACTGCGACGACAACGAACTCGGGAACGGCAAGTTGAAAGGCGAAATCGAGTTGTCCAAACTCGATCTACATTGAAGCTCAAAGGTCCACTCCGTAGGAACCTCCGCGCTCGCGCCCCCGCAAGCAAGCCCAACGACCGCAACCAAACCCAATCCACACACACGCTTCGCAATAGACATACTGATCTCTCCTCGCCGCACAACACGCGACAAGCCCGATCCTACCAGATCAGCATGTTATTGCAATATCAAATGTACCAACTCCCACAGATTCGGTGCCCGTTGCATCACGCCTTGCCAACAAGCCCCTCGTTGGTCTCAAACCGCGCAAGCGCCGCAAGCAACTGCTCCACCTGCTGAGGTGGCGGCATGTTCATCATCCGACGACGCAGCGCCGTGATCGTTTTCAAAGGCTCAGCACCAATCAGCTTATCGTCCTTGCGAGTCCCGCTCGCCGCGAGATTAATCGCAGGGAACAACCGCTTCTCAGCGATCTTCCGGTCCAGGATCAGCTCCATATTGCCGGTCCCCTTGAACTCTTCAAAGATCACCTGATCCCCCTGAGATCCGGTATCCACCAAACAGGTCGCGATGATCGTCAGCGACCCGCCCTCTTCGGTGTTCCGCGCAGCGCCGAAGATCCGCTTGGGAACCTCGAGCGCTTTGGAATCAATCCCCC
>JARGNC010000117.1 GCA_029212425.1 Phycisphaerales bacterium | reverse complement strand
AAACGCTCGATGAAGAGTCCCGCAAGAGCAGATGCCCATCCGACGAAGATTGCCGAGGAATAGAGGTTGGTCACAGGTGGGCGATCCTGCAGATAGATCCGCATCCCGATCGCGAAGGTGTGTACGAGCACCGCGACGACGAGGAGCATCCAAGAGCTGAAACGGAGCCGATCAGCAAGCAAGGTGCTGTGTGATCCGGCGCGGATGATAAACGAGCCGCACACACAGAGGAACGCGAGGAGGTAGACCGCGGTTGTGGTGGTAAACAATGATGCACGATTGAACCAGACTTCGAGCCGCATTTTGCGCATCACTGTTGGCATCGAATCTTCAAGAAGATCGGTGTACGAATCCACCGCAGTCTCAAAGCCCTCCGCATCACCAACATTCGCGGCGTTCATGATCGAGGTCAGATACGCAACACTCGGATGAGGAACCTCGGAATCCTGATCATCCAGGAACGCGTCGTGGAATGGTTGCCACTGCCCTTCGGGTGAGAGCGGGGGGATCGCGTATGGCTGACGCATCTGCGCGTACGAAAGCACGCGGTTGACTCGATCGTGAAGCTGTATAATTGAGCGTTGGAACCCATCGCGTTGCTTGGGATCCACAGCATGAGCTTGGCTCGCTTGATTCGTGATCTCTTGCCAGAATGGTTCGATATCATCAAGCGGCATTCGCCCGCTCTGTGAAGGATCCTTGTTGATCAGTGCGAGCACATCGGGATGGTCTACGCGGATGAGCGGGAGGTCCCTGATTCGGTCTGGATTCGCGATCAGATCAATCATGAAACGGACCGCAGAGACTTCGCCTTCCGCTGACTCGGTGGTCTGTTTCCCACCAGCGATCATCATCATTGATCGCGCTGCGGTATCGATAGGTTTGATGCGACCTCCAGAAGAGACCGGAAGCTGAGCGAAGCGTTGCGTATCAAAGTCGCTTGGTGCGAGCGGCTTCAGCGCAGAGCTGAACGCGATGAACACGCCTACTCCAAAGACGAGGATCGGCAAGGCACGATCGAGGGGCGTCTTGGACACCAAATCCGAGTCCAATACGATTGGGCCTTCTCGCAATCGCCGTCGAAGAAATGCGGTGATGGATTGGAGGAAGTGGTAGATCATCCCCACGCTCACAAGGATGCACGCAAGGTACGGCATCAACCATCCCGGATTGCGGACAACCTGGAGCACAGTTCCGGTCCCGTCGGGTTTATACGACGCTTGGTAGAAAGTCCGTCCCGCGTACCGGAGCGGGTTGTTCATCCAGATGCGTGCTTCACGATCGGTGCCATGCGCTGGATCAATAATCCGGACGTCGCTGGAGAAGTTCTTCGCGATGTAGGTGCCTGTGAATGTGTCATGGCTGAAGTCGTTGAGATGAATCTGGAATGGGAGGTAAGTTCTGGAGTATCGGAGTGCGATGCCGAAGGTTTGGTCATTGTGCTCGACGCGCTGCAGTTCAGTCAACATCGACGAGAGCATCCAAGTCCCGATCGGTTCGTCGTTGTGGAGGAGCGTGACATACGCCGCGGGGGCATCGGACTTATTCGCGTCAACACCCGAAACCTGAGCAGTGCCCTCGGCGATTGCTTCGAGTCCGATGCCTGCAGTTGCGGGATTCTGATCGGGATGGTGCTGCTGGATCTGGAACAGCTGCGCATTGGGCATCCATTGATCAACTCGGATGGAGAATGGCAATCGCTGGTCTGTGATGGGTTTCTGCGAACGCGACGCACGGATGATCATGTTCATCGAGATCGAGACAACACGATCGTGATCTGGATGACTCGGATCAATGATCGCGATTTCGACTTCTCGGATATCTTCAAGGAATGAGGTCTGCTGCCCCTCGTCGATCGACATCATCCCCTCGTCTTCGAGGAACCCAGTCACGAACTCACCAAGCAGAAGCACGATGAGTCCAGCATGGAGCACAAGAATCCCGATGCGTTTCCGATTGGCTTTGAATCGGATGATGTGAGCCGCGAGTAGATTGAGAATCATCAACGCGGCTATTGAGAGCCCGCCTGGGAGCGGGACCCCGATGCGTCGTGTTTCTCCTCCGGTCAAGTGTCCAAGATCGATCATCGCGATCCATGAGCGGAAGTAGGTGTCCACCGCTTGCCAGACTCCCAACTGGGTCTGCGCTAGCGTCCCTACAAAAATAAGAACCATCGCAAGCGTGAGTAGCAAAACAGTGAGTCTGAGCGACGCGAGTATAGAGAGCAACTGTTTCAACATGGCCGGCACCTGTCTTATCGAAGTATGGAACGAGCGAACTCGACAATCTCCGCTTCAAGCGCATCGGCGAGTTCAAGCGTCGGGAGTGTCGTGCGCACAAACCATGTTTGGTCATTGATCTCGTCATACAGTGCGACAGCGATCATCACACCTTGCTCAGATACGATCCGGGTTTGATACCCATTGGGTTGTGATACGGAATCCTGAGTAGTGAATCGTTGGATGAAACTCTCGAGTTGTGATCGGTCGATTTGTTCCAAAGCCATCTGTTCTCGCCATCTGTTGATGTTCGCGAGCGTGCCTCCAACTTGTCCTGGGAAACGAGTGATCGCGACTTCTTGGCCACCAGCGTCGGTAGGGATTACGAAAGTCGCCAGCCGCATTGAGCGAGGCGTTGTGTCAACTTCCCATCTGTCGGGGACAATCCAAGAATCATGTGCTTTGACCGGATCGCTTTGAGCTGACTGGGCCGAAGTTTCTAGTGTTGTTTCCGTTGTGACCATGCTGGGGATCTGTTCAATGCCTTTCTCAATGCGTTGAACCTGCACAGTGTTCTCCTTGCAACCAATAAGGGAGAGCGAGCACAAAAGCAAGAGTGAATTTTTATAGATGGTTAGAGAGGACATATCGAATCTTATCACGCTCGGATGAGCTTGAGTCTTCATCGCTTCGAGCGATATGAAATTGTGCCCAGAGCGCAGCCGGTGTAGTAAAGAGCATTATTCAATGATCTGCCATGCAGATTCTTGATTGAGAACCACAGCATCCAGTGGCTGCGCGAATGCCTCGGCTTGAGACTTTGTTTCAAACATCACCAAGCCTGATGCCATTGGTGAACGGATCTGCGTGGAATAGACGAACCAACCAACTTCTGATTTGATCCATGTCGATTCTACATACTCATGCGACCAGCGATTGACGATCTT
The DNA here is from genome assembly GCA_029212425.1 of Phycisphaerales bacterium. Classification (GTDB taxonomy): domain Bacteria; phylum Planctomycetota; class Phycisphaerae; order Phycisphaerales; family UBA1924; genus UBA1924. The sequence continues at coordinate 4,845 of JARGNC010000117.1, read as the reverse complement.
GAGATCTTTGAACTTGCGTTCAAACTTGATCTGGCAGTTAAAGTCATCGAACAGGAGTGGTTGGTAGCCGCGTTCGTTCTCGATGATTGTTGAAGTAGCGAACCGTTCGTCGCTGATGATCATGCCGCACTCTTGGCATGTCGAATCCCCGAGCACAATCGGTGGGGGGGCATCAACATCGTTGCGTCCACAAGATGGAATAGTCAGAAGTAAACAAGCCGTGGAAATCATTCGGCGCATCGGTGTCTTCATCAGATTCCTCCTCGTTTGCAGAACAGTATGAGCGCCAGCCCGAGCGGGAAAACGATCCATCCCACGAGGGTCAGCGCCAAGATCCATGAAAGAGAATCTCCGAAGGTGCGAGATGCATAACTCCCGACTGGTCCGAGTACATCAAGCGAAGCATTCATGTTCACGATCACCCCCATCTTGAATGCTTGGAGTGGGTTGATGATCGCGATAGCGAAGACCTCTTGAACACGAAGTTTAAAGAGTACCGTTCCAGCCATGAGTCCGAGGTCACTGAGAAAGACCAATGTCAACCAACTGAACAATCCAAGCCCAGTTGCGATCCCGCTTCTTCTTGAGAGTACAGAAAGTAGCATCCCAAGCGACAGCATCGCGAGGGCAAGCATACAGGTGAACACGATCAACATCGAAAATGATCCCAAGCCAACCCCGCCTGCATTGAACGCAAGGACCGCGGCGCTGAGCCCGAATCCGATTCCCATTGAACAACAGATTGCGATACCCAGCCCGATATATTTGCCGATCAAGAGTTCGGTTCGTGTGATGGGCTGAGCAAGAAGGTACAACAGTGTTCCTCGTTCCCGTTCCCCTGCGATGGAACCCGCTCCAGCGATCAAAGCCATGAGCGGCACAACGAGCATGATGAGGTTCAGAAGCCCTGCTGTTGTTCGACCAAAGCCTGCGAATCCTTGAGAACCCGAGCCCGCAAGCGACATATACGAAACCCCAATCGAGAGCACGGAAAACGCAACGGTGTACAACAAGAACCATCTGCTGGAAAGTGCATCAAAGAACTCTCGCTTCGCAAACGCGATCGTGCAGTACATCCTCGAAGTATGTCCGGGACCAGCGTGGGTTTGAATCTCATGTCCATGGAATTGATCTGTTGACAGTGTGGTCATGGCTGGTCTCCATGGGATTGATTGCTGGTAGCCAATGTGTCGATTGGGCAATCGGCAAAGTCGTGGGATTCAATGGGTTTGAGTTCCTCAAGAATCTCAAAATCACGGACCCCGATGGATGCTTGAGCGAGCAGTGTCATCGGTTCGCCCTTTCGATTGTGAGGGACGGAGACACAGAGCCCGTGTCCATTCAGATTCACGGTCAGCCCCGCCTGGCGCAACACACTCGCGGCTTGATCGTCGTTGTCCTCATTGGTATGCAGACGGATGGTCTGCAGTGAGCGATGGGTTGGCCAGAGTTCTTTCGGAGTCACATCCCGAACCAGTTTGCCCCTTTCTAGCACGAGAACTCGGCTCGCAAGCGTGTGGACCTCATCAGGTCGGTGAGAAGCAAAGAGCAGTGTCTTCCCTGTTTCACGCAATCTGCTCAGGGTATCAACAACTTCTTGCCTGCCAGAAGCATCAAGATTTGAAGTCGGTTCATCGAGCATGATGACAGGTGGGTCTGCGATGAGTGCAATCGCTAGCGCGAGCCGTTGCTTCATCCCTCCCGATAAATCACGGACTCGTTTGGATTCGTGACCCTGCAGATCAACCATCTCAAGCACACGAGTCGCGTCGGTTTTCCGTTTGCCGCGTAGTTTGGCAAAGAACTGGATCGACCGACCGAGCCGCGCGTCATCATGGAAGGAGAGTTCTTGCGGAACATACCCAACGAGCGCGCGCGCGAGCTTCCCGCTTTGTTGCGCATCATGCCCATTAATGGTTGCTTGACCAGCAAACGGAAAGATGCCCAGCAAACAACGGATGAGCGTGGTCTTCCCTGCTCCGTTGCTTCCCCAGAGCGCGAGTGATTCAGACGCGCCAAGTTCAAAGCTCACATCATCCACGGCTCGCATTGAGCCAAATTTTTTAACAACTTGTTTCGCATGAATCATGCGTCAACCCTCCTGGGGGGATGAGGAACTTGGGTGTCGGATTCGCATGGCGTGTATACAAAGAACCAACCAATGCAAAGACTGGAAAAAAACAACCCTGCGGAGAGCACAGCCATCGGCCAAGGATTCGTCGAATCAGAACTGGGCATGAGCTGGAGTTTCGGTACAGTGCTCAAAGGGCTTGGATCAGTGAACATGGGCTGCGGACTCAGATCAGGGAACGCGCGAGCCGTGAGTTCGATCGCTTGTTGTGCAGGACTATGCACAAAGATCCGTAGGTTGGGTTCCCGCGCCAGCAGATTCCGGAACAGCGAGCGTGGTGCGTGTGGAAGATCACCAATCCCGTCGTTTTCAAGATCAAACCCCGCATAGTCGGACCAGAAGTTTCCGCGTCCGTCTTTCTCAAACGAGTTGAGGGTGAGCTGGCCTCCGCCGTGGACAGCTACCTGCTCTTCGTTTTCAACGAACACGTTTTCTGAAATGACATTGTCATGCGTGATGGGTGTTGCCAGTAAACCGATCTCGTTGAACGAAAGACTGTTGCGTGTGATGAGTCCGACCGCATCTACCGAGGATGGGCTGTTGTCGATGTAGATACCGACTCGATTTGCAAGCAGCGCGTTGTCCTCGATGACGATGTCGTCGCAGTCTTTGAGCCCGATGCCGTAGCCCGATGAACCCCGGTTGTTCACCACGCGGTTGTGTTTGAGCGTGATGTTGTTGGAGTACATGAGGTAGATTCCGACGGAGTTGTCGGTGAGTTCATTCTCGCTCATCACCGTGTTGTGGCTGTACATAAAGTGCAACCCATATCGGCTCTGTGATACCTTGTTCCGCTCGATGACCAGGTCCTCGGAATACCAGAAGACCATGTCACGGAGGTCGATCGCGGTGTTGTCTTGGATCACACACCCATGGCTCCACCACAAACGGATGCCATCGCCCCGTCTTCCGAGTTCGAGGTCCTTCCCGACGAGGTGGTTGTTGCGGATGATGGTCTCCGGAGATTGGCGCAGGTCGATCCCGAAGTACACATCCTCGAATGTGTTGTCCTCAATAGTCACCGGCCCATCAAACGCACGCACGCCAGCGGGTTCGTGATCAACGGTTGATCCTGATCCGCGAACCGTGAATCCTCGCAGTGTGATCCCTTCAGCGCGAAGTTCTATGACAGTCCCCTTGCCAAGCGCGTCGATCACGACATCGCCGTTCGCAAGCAGCGTGATTGGTTTGCTCACAACCAGATTCCCTTGGTAGACCCCTTCAGGAACGGTGATGGTTGCGCCATCATCCGCTTGATCAATGAGCTCCGCGATGACATCAACCGATTGAGGTTGGTCAGAGGCGATGCTGACGGGCGCGACCAATCCAATCACGCCTATCGAGATCAACAGTATGAGAATGCGTGACATGAGCATTGGTTATCCAGCTTTCTCAGCTTTCATCGCTTTGAAATGGGGCAAGTACGCTCTCCGATGGAAGAACAACGCGACCAGGATCACAATCGACGAGATCGATGACAAGATCAATCCCAACCCCGGAGCCGCGACGGTCTTGAACTGACCAACCATTCCTGTACCCAGCACAGGTGGGACAAACGGTTCGACTGAGTTTGAGAGTGGTGCATCAGGGTCTAGGTTCATGCCGAAATGGCTCATCCACAAATGGAGATCCACCAAGAACACCACCGGAAAGAGCACGACTGGAAGCACGAGGAGTACCGCCCATCGGCTGTGGATCCAGCTGGCCAGTTCGATCATCAGCACAAAGAGGATCATCACATACACGCCGACGGTTCGCTCGATCTGAGCCGCCTCTCCGAGTGGTCGCATACCGATGTAGTGGTTGAGACTATCGATCTCAGAAACATCTCCAGTCAAGTGGTTGACATACGCAACCAGATGCAGGTTCTCGGGATACTGAGGCGCGACCAGTTCCATGTGCCAGAACGGCACAAAGAGCGACACCAGAAGCATGACCCGCGCCAAGAGCAGCAGGAAACCCGGAGTCCCGTAACGGATCGCGTGCGAATGACGGTCGGCGTGTTCAATGCGTGGTCCGATGATGTGATCGATGAATGAAGCCATGTCGTCTCCAAAGAACTGAGTTGTGCAGCCTCGGTTGGGCGAGGCGGGAAGCCGAGGTGCCGGCGTTGGCCAGTACCTCGGTTGAGAGTGAAAGGGGAATCACTTATTCTGCAGGCTCAACCATCAGGTAGCCCATCATTTCAAGGTGGAGCGCCGAGCAGAACTCGGTGCAGTAGAACGGGAATGTCCCCGCGGTATCCGCGATGAACTCGAACTTCGCGTATTCACCAGGTTCAAGACTCAGCGTGATGTTGTAGACTGGGATCGAGAAGCCGTGGGTGGCATCGATCGCACGCTCGGTGTTGGTGATGTGCCAGGTCACCTTGTCGCCTTGCTTGACGGTCACATGCTCAGGAGTGAAGTGGCTCCGAACCGAGGTCATGAAGATCTCGACCTCGTGCTCGCCTTTGCGTTCGATGCGTTCAGACTTGGGACGAGGCGCCCACGGATTCACTGCTTGAATGGTTGGGTCCCATCCAATCTCTGGATACACCGACCATGATTTGAGCTTGTCCGCTTTGATGATCTGTGCATAGTGAGGCTCACCGATACCCATCGGCATGTCATAAATCACAGGCATCTCGGTTCCCTGCTTAGAAATATCCAAAAGCTGGAAGTTCTGAGGCATCAACGGCCCAGTCTGTACAAAGCGGTCAACCGACCACTTGT
>JARGNC010000116.1 GCA_029212425.1 Phycisphaerales bacterium | reverse complement strand
AGCGTCAGACGCTTGCCGCGATGGACTTTCTCAGAAACGGATTGCAACGCGGGATCAAGATTCGGAAGCACGGCTGTGGTCATGCAGCATTCTAGGTTCCAACGCTGTTGAGATCATGCCCAAATCACGCTGGATTGAGCGTCGTGATCTGTTCGATCATCCCCCGAACCGCATGTCCCCTGTGGGAAACCGCGTTCTTTTCGTCCGCTGAGAGTTCCGCACTTGTCCTTGTGTAGTCATCTCCGACGAGGAAGATCGGATCGTATCCGAATCCGTTTTCACCTTGGATGTTGTCCCCGATACGCCCTTCGAAGGTTCCTTCAGAGGTTGCGAGAATCGAGCCATCGGGGTCTGCGAGGACCATGACGCACACAAACCGAGCGGTGCGGTCTTGGATTTCGACATCCTCGATCTCCGCGAGCACGCGTTCGATGTTGTGTCGATCGCGTTCTTGGCGCGTCATCGTCGCCGCTCTTCCCTCGACCTGACCATCGAACGCGTAGTGGGACGAGATGACACCCGGACGCCCCCCCAGCGCGTCGATTTCGAGTCCCGAATCATCCGCAAGGCACGGCATCCCAGTGAGCTTCGCGTACTCGATCGCTTTGATCGTCGCGTTGTCGATGAAAGTGGTACCGGTTTCATCAGGCTCGGGGAACGAATCGTCAAGATCAGATAAGCCGAGGATGTTGATCGGTGATCCCGCGAGAAGCGAGCGGAGTTCTTCGACTTTGCCTGGATTTTGTGTTGCAAGAACGATGGTATTCATGGGGGATTGTACGGAGCAAAACCGGTCTATGCTTGGACCATGAACACCAGCCGAACCGAACTTGCCAATCAAGCCGCCAATGCGATTGAAGCACTCGATCCGTCCTGTCCGATTCATGCATTGGTCGGGTTCGATGGGTTCATCGATTCCATTATCCATGTCGTCAATCAAAGGCACTCAATGGCACCTGACGACTACGATCGGATCAAGACGATCCCGGAGTTTGCCGCACGATGCGGCGCTGCAGCTGGAAAGAGCGCGAATCTGGAAATGGTGGTCCAAGATGTCCGCTTCGGAGGCAACGGCCCGCTCCTCTCATCCGCTTTGGGATCGCTGGGGACCATCGTCACCTATATCGGAGCGATTTCTCAGGTAGACGATTGGAACCGAGTGGATCCTATCTATAAGCCGTTCGTCGATAAGTGCGAGCGCGTCATCCCGATCTGTCCTCCTGGACGCACCGATGCGCTCGAGTTCGAAGATGGCAAGATCATGCTCGGCAAACCCGAATCCGTCCAACGCGTGACCTGGGACCTGATCATCCAGACGCTGACCCTCGAAACACTTATCGAAATGTTCGAATCCGTCACGCTGATGTCCGTCGTCAACTGGACACTCGTCGCTGGGGTTGAGGGGATCTGGAAAGGTCTTTGCAGAGATATCTTCCCCAAGCTCTCTCCGAACAAAGATCGACGACTCTTCCTTGATCTTTCCGATCCCGCAAAGCGAACCGACGAGGACATCGCTCGCGCGATGAAACTGATCCAAGAGTTGCAAGAGCACATCCCGGTCACGCTGGGACTCAATCTCGCAGAGAGCGGCCGCGTCGCGTCGGTCATCGGGGTTGAGGTCTACAACGACGAGCATAATGAGACCCTCTCGTCGATGGTCCCCCAAGCCGCGGCTCGGATCCGCGAGCATCTCGGACTCTCATGCATCGTGATCCACCAGCACACCGGCGCTGGTGCCGCTGATGATCACGGCGACTCGGGCTGGTTCGCAGGTCCGTACACGCGCAAACCCCGAATCTCGACAGGAGCGGGAGACCACTTCGGTGGTGGGTTCAGTTTCGCTCAGAACGCAGGATTGAATCTTGGACAGTGCCTCGCCGCAGCATGCGGGGTTGCGGGTGCGTATGTGCGGGATGCCCAATCTCCGAGCCGGGATCGGCTCATCGAGTTCCTCCGCGACCTTCCCGCACCGGAATAAACGCGATTCTTCGCCTACGCTCAGTCCATGGCACCAAAGAGCCCTCAAACGCTGTTCAACGACGCACAGAACCTCGAAAAATCCGGGGATATCGGCGGCGCGATCAAGATATACAAAACCTTCCTCTCGAAGCACCGATCGCATCCCAACGCGCTCAAAGTCCGAATCCGAGCTGCGCAGATGAGCGTGATGATCGGTCAGTACGACAACGCGGTAACACTCATCCGCAACGCTGGGGGTGCAGGCGAGAGTGACCTCAAGTGCATGTACACACTTGCGCAAGCATGCGCGTATGCCGGTCGTCTGGATGAAGCGAACGATGCGCTCCAGAAAGCACTGGGCATCGATCCGGATTATCCACCCGCGATCGCGCGACTCGCGACGATCATGCAATACGAGGGGCGATCAGACGAAGCGATCAAGATCCTCAATGATGCGCATGGACGCGGAATCGATTCATGGGATCTCGATCTCACACTCGGAGAACTCGCACCCAAAGCTGATCGCGTCGACGAAGCGGTCGAACGCATCCAGCGTCGGCTCACCGACAATTCCATCAAAGATGCTCCCAGAATCGAGCTTGAATACCTTCTCGCATCACTCCTCGAACGCCAAGGCAACTACACAGAAGCATGGGAAGCCGCGTATCGCGGAGGGAGTCTCAAAACCAGCGACGGCATGGGTGGGTACTCCATCAAAGGGGCTGCGAAAAACAAGCCCAGAACCAACATCGATACAGAGATCGCACGCTTCAAATCGTTGATGGATATTTTCGATGTCGAAACACTCAAAACTCTCGAACCCACCGATTCTGGTCCTGAGCAGCGGCCTCATATATTGATGATCTCTGGGATGCCTCGATCCGGGACAACACTCATAGAGCAGATCCTGTCCGCTCACCCGCTCGCTGAGAGCGCCGGAGAAGCACCGTTCCTGATCAAAGCTGCGAACGAATGCAAAATGTACCCCAATCCATCAACACAGTTCTTGTCGAGAATATCTCGCAACAAACGCAACAAGATGGGTCAACAGGTCCTCGATCAGCTCCGTGAGCATTCTGGGAGCTCCGAGTATGTTGTCGACAAGCATCCGAGTAACGATGAGCATATTGGGTTCCTCGCTGCGATCGCGCCGGGCGCGAAAATGATCCTGACAAGACGCGACCCACGCGAAATCGCACTCTCGTGTTTCTTCCGCAACTTCGCAAGAGGGCACGGCTGGACAAACGAGTTTGACGCGGTCGTGGACATGATCGAAATCCGATTCCAGATGCACGATCACTGGCTCAAGGTCATCCCGGAAGGCGCTCCGTGGCTCAACCTCACCACTGGAGACTACACGAAGATCGTCAGCAACCCTGAAGCTGAAACGCGGAGACTCGTTGAGTTTGCAGGTCTTCCCTGGGACGACGCGTGCTTGAACTTCTCAAAGCGCAAGCGGATTGTCCCAACGCTCCAACCCCACCAAGCGGCACAGGGGATTTATAAGGGATCGGTCGCAAAGTGGACCCCGTACGCGGAACTCATGGGTTCATCGCTGGATCGTCTCAACGCGATCTGTGAGAAATATGACTATCCGGTGTAAGACAACAGTCTTCGTTATTCAGGAGCGGGACGATCGAGTCGCTCGATGGTGCCATCTTCACGTTCGATAAGGATCGTGTCCGCTTCGTCGATGAAGAGTCCGTGATCGATCACTCCTGGAATATCGTTGAGTTCGAGCGCCATTTCGAGCAGGTCTTCGTTGCCGTTGATGGTTGCATCGAGCACAAGGTTTCCGTTGTCGGTCAGGAACAGACGCCCATCCATGTCCTGACGGATGACGCCGTTGATCCCGATATGGCGGAGCGCCTTGCGTGTTGAAGCGACGCCGTATGCCATGACCGCGATGGGCATGGCGCAAAGAGTTCCAACCTGAGTCTCAGAGACTTTCTTCTCATTAACCATAAAGACTGTGTGCTTTGAAGCCCAGCACAGGATGCGTTCACGCGTCATCGCGCCGCGTGATCCTTTGAGCACAACCATTGAACGATCCACTTCGTCCGCGCCGTCGATGAGCACATCGATCTCTTCGAGCATCGCAAAGTCGACGATTTTAAGACCAAGCGAGCGTGCGAGGTCTTCTGCACGCTCCGATGCTGCGACACAGCTGATGTCCAGCCCCTCGTCGATCACGCGCTGCGCGAGCGCATGAATCCCGCGAGCTGCGGTCAGTCCCGCACCGAGTCCGACAGTCATTCCGCTGACAATCTCAGCAACCGCGGCACTCGCTAACGAATCAACGGTAGTCGTTTGCTTATTCAAAGCGGATCCCCTGTGCAAGTGTAAGCTCATCACCATAGTTGATTGTACATGTCTGCCGGCGCATGTATACCTTCCACGCATCAGAACCTGACTCGCGTCCGCCTCCGGTGTCTTTTTCACCACCGAATGCGCCACCGATTTCAGCGCCGGATGTCCCAAGGTTGATGTTCGCGATGCCGCAGTCTGATCCAGCGCCGGTCGGCGTTAGGAAGCGTTGAGCGGCGTTCGATGATCCGGTGAAGATCGCGGAGCTCAGTCCCTGATCGACCGAGTTCTGCATCTCGATCGCTTCATCGAGTGTCTTGTAAGTGAAGACATACATGATCGGCGCGAAGGTTTCTTCATACGCCATCGGGAGCTGGTTTGATGCCGGAACCTTGATGATGGTTGGTTTCACGAAGTGACCGCCGCTGAGGTCGCCGTCGAGCTTGACGCGTTCGCCGCCGGTCAGCAGCGTGCCACCTTGCTTGACCGCTTCGGTGACCGCGTGTTCGTATTGCTGGACAGCGGTTTCGGAAATCAACGGTCCCATCAACACGGATGAATCCAACGGATCACCAATATTCACCGTTTCGTATGCTTTGGCAATCTTCGCGACAAACTCGTCCGCGATTGATTCGTGGATAATCAATCTCCGAGTCGAGGTGCATCGCTGACCTGCGGTCCCGACGGCACCGAAGACCGTGGATTTGAGCGCCAGATCCAGGTTTGCGTCTGGTTCAATGATCACCGCGTTGTTGCCACCCAGCTCGAGCAAGCATTTGCCCAGTCGACCTGCGACCACTGCTCCGACCCGGCGTCCCATTCGGCACGACCCCGTCGCGCTGATGAGCGGGTATCGACGATCCGCGATCATGGTTTCTCCAACCACATCATCCGTCCCGATGACGAGCTGGAAGATGTCCTCGAATCCCATGTCCGAAGCAACCTTCTCCGCGATCATGTTCGTCGCGATCGCGGTCAGCGGCGTGAGCAGTGATGGTTTCCAAACAGTCGTGTCTCCAGCGATGGTCGCGAGCATCGCGTTCCATCCCCACACCGCATTCGGGAAGTTAAACGCGGTGATGACCCCGACCGGTCCGAGCGGGAGCCACTGCTCTTTCATCGTGTGTTCTGGTCGCTCCGATGGCATCGTGATGCCGCAGAGCTGACGGGACATCCCGACCGCGTAGTCCGCGATGTCGATGGTCTCCTGAACCTCGCCGATCCCCTCCGCTTTGATTTTGCCCATCTCCAGCGAGAGCAATGAGCCGAGGTCTTCGAGGACCGTTCTGTATTCAACCCCGATTCGACGGACCAGCTCACCACGCTGCGGCGCAGGTACAGTCCGGAACTTCTTGAACGCAGCCGCGGCTTTCGCGGTTGTTGCTTCATACGAATCCGCATCGTCCAGACGGACTCCAGCGAGGGGCAATCCCGTCGCTGGACTGCGGACGACGATGATCCCGTCCTTTTCAGGTGTTTCGTTTCCAGTAATGTCCAGAACCACGCGTGGGTGATCGACCAAACCGAGTTTGATAAGGAGCGGATGCGGCTGTGTGCTGGTGGTGTGTGTCATTGAAAGACAATACGCATGGAATCCGCGTATATCACGGATCGATGACGCGTTCGAACAGTTCCCGCACGCACTTCACAAACAATCCAACCAATAGGGACGCCCTCGATGGCATATGCTCGTCAATGCCACCTCCCGAGGACCCAATCCCCCCTTCCAATCGCAATCCAGTACTCGCGGCTCCTGTCGCGCATCTGCTCGCATTGGCCCCCCTCGATGTCTGGTTGCGGATGCTCGCTGGAACACGGATCCATCCACGATACTGGATCCGTCTGCTTGGGATCGGGTTCACAAGTCTCGTTGGCACCCTCTGGTCGCTCCCAGAGCGGATCGTCTTTGGGATCTGCTGGAGGCTCCTCAAGAAAAATCCAGAACAACTCGACCACCCCCCAGGTGTGCTGGTCATTGTCGGGTACTACCGCTCTGGGACCACGCACGCGCACAACCTGATCGCGTGCGATCCGGACTCGGTCACCCCGCGCTGGTACCAAGCACTGCTCGGACAAGGATGCTGGTTGAGTTGGGCCGTCACCCGTTTCCTTCTCGTCCCATTCCTCGGCTCATCGCGTCCACAGGACAATGTTGGGTTTGGACCGATGTGGCCAGCAGAAGATGATTTCGCGCTTGCGGGATGGGGTGCATGCTCAACGCTTCCTGGTCGTTTGATTTTCCCGAGCCGATGGTCGAAGTGGAGCAAGTGGAACACACTCGAACAATGCTCCGAATCTGAACGCGCCCGATGGCGCCGCACCCTCGCGGGGTTCGCTTGGAAGGTGACACGCAGGCATCCGAATAAAATGCTGGTTCTCAAGACTCCGAGCCATGGCGCACACATCTCCGAACTGGTTGAAATCTTCGGCGACCATGTCCGCTTCATTCATGTCTCGCGCGATTCGATCAAAGTCATCGAATCCAACATGCGGATGCATGACGACCTGTCTTCGCACCTGCTCGAATCGCGGATGGATGCAGACGCACTCCGTGAACGGATCGTCAATGAATACCTTGAAATCGAGTACGCGACGGTGGCGCAGTCACAATCGCTCGATGAGGGACGCATCGCGTTCATGACCCACGAAGCGTTGATCGCCGATCCGATTGGTCAACTCGCGAAGTCGTATCAAACCCTTGGTCTGGAACTGAGCGGTCCTCATTCCGATGCAATCGCGCAGTACCTCCATGACCTTGGCGCGTACAAGCGCCCCACCCGCTTGCCGATCGATCTGGGGACGCCCTCAACGACCGAACCCGAATCAATCGAACAGATCCGCGCGTTGCACCCATCGTGTCATCCCCCGGAACGGGTCGATCCCCCGCTTCCTCCGCATCCAGATCGAACCATCCACCCCATTCGTGGTCTATTTGCAGCAGTGATAGCAAGTCTCGTTTGGGGGTTGCTGTGGATCTGGACCATCTGGATCATCAAACAGGTCAATCCGGAGATCAAACCCCGGCTCGATCAGCTTGTGTGGATCGGGGGTTCCGCCGTCGGTCTCGCGGCGGTCCATTTCGCGGGTGGTGGTTCGAAACGGCTCGGATACATCGCGGCGGGACTGACCCTGTTGGTCTTTGTATCCATCTCGTTCCCGATCACGCTCATCAACTGGAACTTCGCAGTGGACAGCACGACGAGCGACTTCCTCTACCACAACTCCAAGGGCGCGCTCCACGGCATTCTCGCGCCGTCCTCGATCGCGTTTGCCGTGCTTGGAATGCTCACAGCATGGAGACACGCTTCGAGCACCGGTCCTAACGCACCTGGGACATAGACTTTGCTACACTCCGATGATGTTTCATGGACCTTTCTGTCCGACGAAAGTAGACAACCATGCTCAAACTCATGCTGGTATTCCTTGGAGGCGGACTCGGATCCATCAGCCGATACGGGATCGGGCTCCTCGTCGCGCGCTTCACGCCGACCGATTTTGAGCCCCCCCACTGGTTGAATCTCTATCCGTTTGCAACCATGCTCGTCAACATCATCGGGTGCGGGCTCATCGGTCTCGCATGGGCCTACGCGATCTCCCGCGACCAACAATCCTCACCCGCGATGCTCTTCCTCATCGTCGGCATCCTCGGCGGATTCACCACTTTCTCATCCTTCGGATGGGAAACACTCGAACTCATCCAGAACCAACGACTGGGGATGGCAAGCGTCTATGTCATCATGTCGCTCGTGTTTGGACTCCTCGGCGTATTTGGTGGGTTCACGATCGGGACCGCAGCATTCACCACAGGAGCAACAGCATGATCGTGTACCTGATCCGACATGGACAAGCGGAGGATCTGTCCGAATCTGGTTGCGATGCGGATCGAGTGCTTGTGCACAAAGGGCACGAGCAAGCCGCGGCAATTGC
>JARGNC010000115.1:1980-8232 GCA_029212425.1 Phycisphaerales bacterium | reverse complement strand
ACAACAGAGTCGATCGGCTCATCAATCGTCACATCAAACAAGAAGTCCTCGCCTGATTACATCTCACACGCAGGTCCCTCAGGAAGCGAAATCACCGGCTGCGGATCAACACATGTCAACTCGCTCACCGAAACACCATCAACACCCGCCTCGATCACCGAAGCGTTCATCTGGTCGTCTGCAATGAAGCGGAACTGAAGCTGGTTGGTTGAGAAATCAAAGTCAAGAATCTCAGCAGACTCCATGACGCTGACCAAATCCTTCTCGACATAGATCCATCCGCCACGCGATTGCGAGTTGTTTGGGCCGACTGTCTCGATCAAGAACCATGTTTCGCCGCCGTCGTCAGTGACTTCGACAGTAAAGACATCTTCGCCAGGACCGGATCCCGAGCCCGAACCGGTATTGTCATACCAGCGCCAGTACGAAACCGCAGGACGAGCAACACTCGAAATATCAAACATCGGCGAGTTGAGAATCGTCGCGCCGCCATCGACATCGGTATTCGATCCAGGACCACCGTTCCCGGTCACATAGCACAAACCAGAGCCATCGCCGTCCGTTGTTGGATCGCCGCGTGTCCCGTCCCCTGCAGGAACGCCACGCTCCCATTGACCAGCGTTCTGACCAACAACATCTCCGGAAACCGTCCAACCCAAACTCGATTGGAAGTTGTCACTGAAGAACGCTGCTGGTGAACCAATCAACGCTTCAAACGGATCATCACCACCACCAAACGGCAGCGTGTAAGGCACATTGGAACCGATCGTACCCGCCTCCAAGTAATACTCGATCACCGCATTCGGATCACAATCAAACCCAGGAAGCGTCGCGGTGTACTCCATCCCCTTCGAAGGAACCAAAGGCACCTGCATGTACGCGCCAGGTGACGAGCGGTAATACAAGAACTCAGAACCCTGCTCAATTGTGAGCTCAAACGGATTCAGCGTTACCGTAAAGGAGTTCTCAACACCAGGAGCAAGGAACGGCTGATTCTGAGCTGTAATCGCAAGAATCGGCTCAGTCTCGACATCAAGCCGATACAACTGCACATTCTCCTGCGACGAAACGACAAACACTTCAAAGAAGTAATCACGCGCCTCAGAAGCAGGGAACTCCATAATCTCAGGCTCCCCAGGGAACCCACTGAGCGAAGTAAAGATCGGATTCACAAGATCATCCGAGGTATACACATTCAAACGCAGGTCATGCACCAAGTTGTAGTTGGTCAGCACCGAACTCGCATCATTCTCATCGCAGTTCAAAGTCTGCGGTCCTTGACGGTACGAATCCGCGTCAGGCGTGACGGTAAAGGTAATCAACGACGGAACATCGAGCGTGATCTTGTAGAAGTCAACATCATCCGGATCGTCAATGCTGACCATATCCATCTCAAGTGTCTCGTTGACGCTCATGCTCCCAAGATCAGTCGCCGCAGCAGCAGAATCGTTGGGTTCCTGCGGATCGCCGTAGTGACGATGCCCGTTGAGAATATCGTCAAGCTGCGGACCATCAAACGCAAACGAAACAAACGGCTCCATCAGCTTGGTCTCAAACACCGGGCACACATGCCCCATGCCCAAGCCGTGACCATGCTCGTGCGCGATCACATTGCGCAGACCAAGCGAATCACCAAAGGTCCCGTTGTAGAACGAGTCAAACGCATCAAAGACCATGTCCCCACCGAAGTCGGGGTAGAAGTTGTACGCGAGCAACCCGGAGTTCCCATCGAGAACCATCGCCGCGATGCGAACATCTCCGCGAACACCTGCCACACCATCAAAGTCACGATGCGAGGTACCGTCATCGTTTGGTTCATAGACATAGCTTGTGCCCGTCAGTTCCGCCCAGCGATCAAAGACCTGCGCGAAAATCGCTTGCCATGTCGCCGCATCGCCGTAGATGCTGTTGAGCCACGCGAAGAGCTGCGAGTTCCCAGTCCCTTCTCCGGAGTTGGGAATGAAGGTTCCATCTGGAACAAACGAGTAGGTGATAATGGTCGGATCGCCCTGTCCAAGACCAGCGCCGCTCAATGTCGTTCGCGTCCAACGATTCCGTTGCTGGAACGCATTGGGATTCGGAGGAGCCGTGACCGTGAGCAGTTCTCGCACCAGCCACACATATTCACCTGGGGTATCAGGAGCAAAGCAAAGCTCAGGCATCACGACACCAGACTCAACCGCATCCGCGATCGAGTACAACACCTCGATCTGACGATCAGTCATGGGATTGTCGGTGATCTTCTCAAGCGATGCATCAAGCCACTCTTCGAGCGACCCCTCGCCGGAGTATTCTGTCAGCCCATGCACATTCGCTTCAAACGATGCCGCTCCAAGACCTCCACCTGCAACGATCTTTTCTTGTTCTTCCTTTGGCATCATCGGAAGCATCGCACCAGCAAACCGCTCGAGCGTCGCTTCATCAACCACAGCATCCGAAGCAGCAGCACTTGCATGATGCGCTGAAACCGCTTCCCCACAGGAAGCTTTGCACGAATCAGCAGTGACCGATCCGTGTGTAGGTGTCGTCAAACAAACAGCAGGCAACAACGCTGCCACGATCCATGAATCTCGTATCATAATTTCGAAACCCTTCATAAGTTCGATAGACAGGCCGAGTTCTCAAACACGCGCCTATCAACAAAATCCCGTTATATGTGCTACTCCCGCGCTTTTCATAGGATCTCACAACCCTCAGAAAAGTGCCCTCTGATCGCGGAATAACACGCTCCTCACCTCAAAAATAGCCGATCCGTCCAAGTCTGTAAACACTGAAACATAAGAACTTACGAATTTAACGCCGAGCAAGTTCCAACCATCCAAGTTTGTCCCGCATCACAAGAAGAATCGTCCGAGAACCATTCGAGCTACAGATCCGCACACAGCAAAAAAACACCCCGCAACAAAGGTTGCAGAGTGCATTGAGAATCAAGTTTCAAGCCGCCCGATCGAGCCGCTCGTTTACTTCTTGGATTTGAAGTAGTTGCCAGCGAACTTCTTCTGGAACTTCTCAACACGGCCAGCCGCATCGACGAAGGTTGCTTTACCAGTGAAGAACGGGTGTGAACCCGACCACACATCGACCTTGAGTTCAGGCACAGTCGCGCCGACGGTCATGACAACCTCGCCGTTGTAGTAAACCTTGCAGGACGGGTAGTAAGTTGGGTGGGTGTCGTTTTTCATGGTAATTCCTTCAATCACACCGGTTTCCATCCGGCGGGCGTCAAGCATAGACCGCCCACATCGAGCCGTCCAGCCCCAAAACCCATCATTGGGCCGAGCTTTCATCAATTCTGATCCCCAAACCGCTCTCACGGCTCAAATTCGGGACCCAGTGCATCCCAATCTCAAAGCAGCGATTCAGGGTTCTGCAGCGATTCCACGATCTCCGCAAGCGCCAGAGCCGCCGTCGCACCATCCACAACCCTGTGATCACACGCCAAACTCAATGGGAGCACCTTGCCCACCATCAACTCGCCGTTCTGAACGACAGGCCCGTCGTACGCCTTGCCGACCGCAAGAATCGCGACTTCGGGGTAGTTAATCACAGGAGTCGCAAAGCGACCAGCATGCGAACCCACATTCGAGATGGTAAAGCTCGATCCCATCAACTGCTCACGAGGAATCGACCGATCCCGCGAGCTTGCCGCGATCTGAGCGATCGACTCCGCGAGTTCAACAACATTCATCCGATCCGCGTCACGCATCACAGGCACCATCAGCCCGTTCTCCGTATCCGTCGCGATCCCAAGATTCACCGCGCCATACTGCACGATCTCCGCCGCTTCATCGTCCACAATCGCGTTCATCGCACCAAAGCGACCCGCGAGTGCTTTTGAAACCGCCGCACAAATGAAAGGCAGGAAGGTCATCTTCACACCTGTCTGTGCCGTGACATCCTTCCGAAGCGCATCGAGTGCAGTCACATCCGCTTCATCGACCACTGTAAAGTGCACCGCGGTATCCACGGCATGACGCAACCGGTTCGCGATCGTCTTCCGGATGCCCTTGAACGGGATCCGTGCTTCGTTCTGTCCTTGCTGAACCAAACCTTGCTGTGCCGGATCTGGAATCGGACGATGCGCCGCAGGCCCTTGATACCCAGGTGCGGTCGGAACGCCTCCAGCACCCTGCTGCGGATACCCATAAGGCATCGGCATTGGTGCCGGATATCCATAACCCATCGGTGGTGGTGGGGGGAACCCATACCCAGGATACATCGGAGGATGCGGATACCCGTATCCCATCGGCGCTCCCATCGGAGGCATCTGCTGTTGTGGGTATCCCTGCTGCGGATACCCTTGTGGATAGCCCTGAGGGTACTGACCCTGATTCATCTGTTGAGGTGAATGCGCCGCAGGAATCTGCGTCGTCGGCAGGTTCAACGGACGACGAGTCTCCGCAGGACGCTGTGGCTGGGAGTGACCTTGTGCTGTAGCCGCCTGTGCAGGAGCCGCAGGTGCTGATGGTCGAGGTGCTTGTGCAGCAGGTGCAGACGCAGCAGGCGCCGACTTCGGAGCTGATCCACCAGACGCCTTCGCTTGATCAACATCCTTGCGAGTCACGCGCCCACCAATCCCCGAACCCGCGATTGCATTGATGTCCACGCCGCAATCCCGAGCATGACGGCGCACGGCTGGTGACGCAAGCGCCTTCCCGTCCGTGGAAGTCATCCCCGGAGTATGGTCCGACATCTGACCAACCACAGACCCCTGATCTTCTGGACGATCTTCTTCTTCAGAACTCGACGCAGATGGCGACTCAGGTGCAGCCTTCGCAGCCGCATCATCCGAACCACCCTCGTAAGTCACAAACGGAGCACCGACCTTGATGGTGTCGCCGTCTTTCCCATGAAGCGTCTTGATCGTTCCCGCGCGAGGGGACGGAACTTCAACAAGCGCCTTGTCCGTCTCCATCTCCGCGATCACTTCCAACTCACCAACAGTGTCGCCTTCTTTAACGACCCACTTAATGAGCTCAGCTTCTTCAAGCCCCTCACCAAGGTCGGGAAGAATAAAGATGTTCGGATCAGATGATACTTTGCCAGCCATATGTGTTCCTTCACTCAAAGAGGTGATGGGTATTGTCTATTTAACTATTGAAAAAATGCTCAGGGTGCACTGTGACGAACTTCAATCGTTCCCTCAACGCGCTTCCGATATCGTGGAATTTATCGTCAAGCTTTGAGAACGGATCTTTATCTTTATCAAACCAAACATCCAATATCTCTTCTCTCGTCGAATGGTCAGGGAGTGGGGGGGATTTGGGGAATTTCTTGATTGCTTTTTGGATTAACTTCAAGAGGTCAGGGGCTCCGAAGACTTCGTAAGCCTCAAGAGTGGCGTGAACTTCGACATCACTCGTGTACTGGAAGAAGTCAAACAGTCCGCCGCCAGCAATTTGCCCTTCAGCATTGAAAGTAGCGAGGCACAGTTTCTGTACTGCAGTGAGTGCGTCAAAGGAATGATCGCTACATTTTTTTTGCAGCAACGAGCAAACTTCGATATCAATCGAGTTCAGAGTATTGAAATCGTCTGAAATCAAGCATGATTCAACTTGCTCCAGAAGTTCTCTTGATGACTTGTATTGATCGTTGTTCATAAAGTCCTCAGTACGCCAAACACTCCTTGATCCCTTGCAGAATCCGTGGTGCCTCAGGCAGATACTCATTCTCCAGCTTGTAGTAAGGCATAATCGTATCGAACCCCGTCACACGCTGGACAGGCGCTTCAAGATGCAAGAAGCACTCCTCCATGATCCGTGCCGCGATCTCAGCACCCATCCCACAAGTTAACGGCGCCTCGTGCACAATCACGCACCGACCTGTCTTGCGAACAGACTCCGCAATCGTGTCCATGTCGAACGGATAGATCGAACGAAGGTCAATCAACTCGACCGACACATCTTCAGGACAGTTGTCGATCGCTTCAAGCGCTTGGAACACCGGTGCGCCCCAGGTCACCACAGTCAGGTCATCACCATCCGCGACCACCTTTGCTTCACCGATCGGGATCTCGTAGTACTCATCGGGGACCTCTTCTTTGAAGGTCCGGTACACCCGCTTGGGTTCAAAGAAGATCACCGGATCAGGATCCTTGATCGCGCTGTTGAGCAGCCCCTTCGCGTCATATGGCGTCGAAGGCATCAACACCTTGATCCCAGGAGAGTGCGTGTAGATCGCTTCCGGAGAATCCGAGTGCAGCTCGGGAGCGTGGATCCCGCCCCCAACAGGAACCCGCACAGTCATCGGCAC
>JARGNC010000115.1:0-1880 GCA_029212425.1 Phycisphaerales bacterium | reverse complement strand
AGGATGACATCAGGGTCCGCCGCGAGTGCTTGGTCGAGGGTCGAAGTGATTGCTCCGACGAGTGTTTGTTCTGCCATATCACGAAACTCCGTTCAACCGATGACCGCGATGGTCGTCGCGGCGGTTGCGTTGTTGTTGGTTTGTGCCTGCTGATCAATCGCAGCAAGGTATTCGTCAAACGAGCTGGGGAGCGACGCGTTGATAATCTCCGCGACCTGCTCTGCTGGTTGCTTCACGCGAACCGCCCCGCTCCAGTGTCCAAAGTCGATGTCCGCTTTGTCCTCTCCCTTTGGAGAAACCGAACGCACATACGCCGCGTTGATATACCGCTCCTTGCCCTTGATATCAACGATCTTCACCATCATCCCTTGATCTCCGCATGCTGCGCTTTGAGACCAATCTGTGATGGATCGCGCCCGATCGAGCTTGTCCGCATTGTGTCGCGTTGACGACGAAGGTCCTCAGGAAGCTCAGCATACATGTCGTCAAAGAACTCGCTGCTTGTCGGAGCGGAGACCGAGATCGCCGCATCGACAACCTCTTTCACGATGGTCTTGGCGCGATTCTCAAGCTCTTCTTGCTTCTTGTCATCCCAGACCCCGACCGATTCCATGTACTTCCGCGTACGAATCAAAGGGTCCTTCTCAAGCCAAGCATCGACTTCTGCTTGATCGCGGTACCGACGCGCATCATCCGCAGTCGTGTGGTCCGCAAGCCGGTAAGTCACACCCTCGATAAACGAAGGCCCACCACCCTGGATCGCACGCTTGCGAGCGTCCTGTGTTGCTTTGTATACCGCGAAGATGTCATTGCCATCCACCTGAATCGTCGGCATGTCATACGCCAACGCTTTCTGAGCGACGGTTGCCGAGTTCATCTGCTGTTCGCGCGGGAGCGAGATCGCCCACGAGTTGTTCTGACAGTAGAACACACAAGGCACCTGCATCACCGATGCAAAGTTCATCGCATTATGGAAGTCACCCTCCGAGGTCGCACCATCACCAAAGTAGGTGATAACCGCCCGGTCCGCTTCCTTCCGCGCCTTCATCGACCACGCGATCCCCGTCGCATGGAGCATGTGCGTCCCGATCGGAACCGACAGCGGCGTAATGTTCACACCCTCAGGGAACTTCGATCCACGCTCATCACCCATCCAGTACTGAATGACATAATGCATCGGCATCCCGTGCATAAACAACGCCGCATTCTCGCGGTACGATGGGACAACCCAGTCATTCCCCTTCACCATCGCAAGCGCCGACCCAACCGCGTTCGCTTCCTGCCCCTTGTTCTGCGGATAGGTCCCCATCCGCCCCGAACGTTGCAGCTTAAACGCGATCTCATCAAGCTCTCGACAAACCCGCATCTGCTCATACAAATACACGACCTGATCATCGCTCAGCGTGTCCTTCGCGAGCTTCTTATCAAGCTTCCCATCCTCATCAAGGATCTGCAAGTGCTCAATTTTCGCTTCATACACAGTATGGTGTGGCATATCTTCTCCTACCCATCGGTTGCACAAGGAACTACTCGTCACGCACCGCGCTTCCGTCGATTCATCAGCGCCGGGACGAGCGGTTCAGAGGTCACCCCGATGGGACTCTAGTATAGGTTCAAATCCACCGCTCGGCAGATCACGCCAAGGCACCGTGCCCGCGAGCCAAAGCGTTCGAAACATTTTTAAATCAGATCAAGCAATCGCTTACCCAAGCTGCTCAATCGTCTCGCTCATATGCTCGCGTCCAGTCGCGCCAGCATGCTCACGCCCAGTTCCTGGGAACTGCTTGATGTGATCCTTCGGAAGTTCACGCCCAGTCCCCTTATCGCTCGGGGAACTCTCCGGAATCGCAAACAACTTGTTGTCAAGCGTTGATGAATGC
>JARGNC010000114.1 GCA_029212425.1 Phycisphaerales bacterium | reverse complement strand
GAACTCCCATCCAAGTTCAGTATCCAATGTAATCGGCTCAGACAAAGTCACTTCAAAGGACGCAAGAAATACCGGGCCGTCTTCAAACGAAGACAGCACATCCGGCCGGAACCATGGGAAAAAATCAGTATTATGATGCACAGCAAACCCACCATGCCCGCCTTCCCCGTCGTACCCAGCATCGGTCATCGAAAGAAACTGATTTTGCTCCCACCCAGGCCCTTCAATCATGGTCACATCTTCGACCGTCGTGTTCTCACCAATTGCTACCAATGAGAACTGCGCCATCACCACATTCGTCGCACTAAATCCAGGCTGTGAATAATCCGAATCCACGAACACACTCAGCGTCATCCGGTTGTCACCGTCCCACACCCCATCAGCGACCATATCCAATGTAGCCACCTGTCCCGAAGCACCCGACACAATCCCAGCAACCGCCGCAAGTACAACACAGCTCTTCATTATAAACTCCTCTCAAGCCCATCCCGACGACGCCGCCCAGCAAAGAACCCACCAAGCCCAAGCAATACAAACCCGGATGGTGATGGGATGTAGAATGTTCCCATTTCTATATCATCTTCAAAGAACCATCTCGATTCACCCCCAACTCCAGCAGGATTTGCATAGATATCGATCATCTCCAACGGCCACCAGCCAGTGAGATTATCTTCCGGCCTGTCGTATGCCGCAAACCGCCACCCAAGCTCAGTCTCTGAAGTAATCGGTTCCGACAAAATCATCTCAAAGCTCGCCACAAACACCGGTCCCTCAGCAAGCGATGACGCCTCATCAGGCAGAACAAAGGGCACAAACGCACGCTGTAGAGCCGAAAATCCGGCATGCCCGCCCTCCCCGTCATACCCCTCATCAAACAAAAAACCATCATCTTGCCACCCCGGGCTCTCCAACAGCGACACCTCCTCAACCGTCGAGTTCTCCCCGATCGCTTCCAATGAAAATGTAGAAACGAGCACATGCGTTGGATCAAACCCCTGTGTTGAATAATCCGAATCCACAAACACACTCAGCGTCATCCGGTTATCGCCGTCCCACACACCATCAGCAACCATATCCATCGTCGCGACCTGCCCCAACGCACACGACGCAAACCCAGCAATCGCAAGCAGTACACAACTCTTCATCATTCATCTCCAAACCAAGTGCTGATAACCTATACACAAGATACACCTATTATCCCAGTTAACAACAAAACACCCGCCGTAATACAGCGGGTGTCTGAAATCTCATTCTGTCAAAGCAACTTTACCGCCGTCGACGACCAACAACCAACCCGCTGATTCCAAGTAACGCACATGACGATGGGGATGGACAAATTGTCATAGTCATCGAACCAAACTGAGGCGCAGCGATTTGTGTCACCACGCCGGGGGGATTCCCTCCAGGGTTCCCATTCACATCAATCACTTCCATCGCGAAGGTCCCGACCCCGCCTCCAAGACTCCATTCCAATGTTTGAAATGTTGGGCTCGATGAAATTGTGACCGCAAAGCTACCAAGAAACACCGGACCATTTCCAAGCGCCGACGCAGCATCCGGAGCAATGAACGGCAAGAATACAAGCTGACCCATAATCATCCCAGAGTTCCCCCCGCCACTATGACCAAGGTCCTCAAATCCCAATGCGCCCCACGATGCCCCAGTCGCAACTACATCCTGAATAAGTTCACCACCGCTCTCTAATTCAAGTGTAAAAGCCGCACCGGTGATATGAGTACCAAAATCGGCATCACCATACACCGATAGGGTAAAGACGGAAGTCGTGGTACAATCGACCGTCGCTTGCGATGCAACAATATGCAGCGAAGCACTCTGCGCTAAAGCGCCCGAAGCCATACCAGCGACCGCCGCCATCATAATCATCTTGTTCATATCTCAATCTCCTATGCAATTCACGAACCCCTGAAAGCACGAATATAATAACATACCACTATCTCTCATTGCATACAAGAAAACAATCCGCTCACCCAAAAAAACCTGCTCGGCGAACCGAACAGGTGCTCTACTCTCGAAATGCTGTCACTTGCCTAGAAGTAGGCAAATCATGATTACCGCCGTCGGCGCCCAGCAACCAACCCGCCAAACCCAAGCAACGCGAGCGAGGATGGAGCAGGCACAGTGCGGATCGCGACCGATCCAAATTCCACATCCGTAATCTGTGTGATCTCACCCGGAGGGTTCCCGCCCGGATTCGCATTCACATCAATCACTTCAAGTGCAAAGGTGCCAATCCCACCACCAAGCGTCCATTCGTAGTTTGCATACATATCCACCGCAAGCTCAACAGTAAACGACCCAATGTACACAGGTCCATTGCCAAGCGCAGACGCAGCATCCGGAGCAATGAACGGCAAGAAGGTAATCTGACCCATGATCATCCCCGAGCTGCCGTTGCCGTCATGCCCAAGGTCTTCAAAGCCAAGCCCACCCCAAGCCGCGCTCGAAGCGGTCATGCTGTTGACCATGTTGCTCCCAAACCCATTGATGTTGAACGCCGCACCAGTGACATGCGTACCAATGCTCGAGTCAGCATAAATATCAAGCGTCAGCATGGTGGTCACCGTGGTGTCCACAGTCGCTTGGGACCCAACGATACTCAACGACGCAGTCTGAGCCGCGGCCCCTGATGCAAGCCCAGCCACCGCCGCCATGATCACAGTCTTCTTCATTTTCAATCCTCCTGAAGTCCCCAACATAATAAACTCATTTAAAACTACCACACCCCACCTCAAAACGCAATCCAATTATGAACAAACATCAAAACCAAAAAACACCCGCCCAGCGAACCAGACGGGTGTCATATTGAAATTTGGCTCAAATCACCGCATTCAGCGACGACGACGCCCTGCAACCAAGCCACCAAGACCAAGCAACGCCATCGCAGATGGAGCAGGGATCAAGTTGACCGAGGTTGAACCGAAGTCGATCGAAGCATCGAACAACTGGGTAGATTCACCAGGAGGGTTGCCGCCAGGATTCGCTGCATCGTCAAAGACTTCAAGAACGAAGATCTCGTTCACGCCTTGGACCTCAGCAGTTGTGAAGTCGATCACACCGTTGGTTCCCGGATCGATCGAAACCACGACCGAACCAAGCAACACAGGACCGCTACCGAGTGCCGAAGCAGCATCCGGAGCGATGAACGGCAGGAAGATGACCTGACCAAAGATCAAGCCGTTGTATGTGCCGCCACCAGCGTACCCCTGATCCTCTTCACCCAAACCGCCCCAAGCAGCCGCGGAGCCGACCATGTCATTGATCGCGCCCGAACCAATGCCGGTCGAGTTGATCGCGAATGCACCACCCGCGAGGTGGGACCCGAAATCAGCATCGCCGAACACTGAAAGTGTGAACGAGCTAGTGGTGGTCCAATCGACAGTCGCTTGTGATGCAACGATGCTCAACGAGCCCGTCTGCGCCGAAGCAGCTGCAGCGATGCCTGCAACAGCAGCGCATAGAATTGCCTTCTTCATCTCTTCTCTCCTAGTTGATGTTCTCATCTCTCTTGCACCCTGACGCCAGGGCCAATGCCGGGAAATTCTCTCAAAATCCCGACAACTGACTATAGGGGAAAAAGTCCCACAAAAGCACCAAAATCCCCCGATAACCGAAATCTTCAACAACCCTGAACACGCCCCCCATCCAGAGAGCACCCAAAGAACACCACCTCAAAACAACATCAACCAAAAAGAACACCCGCCCGGCGAACCGGGCGGGTGCTTTGCTTTATGCTTTCAGTCGATCATCCCGGAGGACAATCATATCTGAGTAGTCATAATCGCTGCGATTAGCGGCGACGACGACCAGCAACCAAGCCACCGAGGCCGAGAACAGCCATAGCGGATGGAGCAGGAACAACGTTCACTGAGACGCTGCCGAAGTCAGGCGAAGCGAGCTGAGTGATGAGCCCTGGAGGGTTGCCACCTGGGTTAGCGTTGACGTCGATGACTTCGAGAGCGAAGGTACCGATACCGCCAGCGAGTGACCAGTCGATCACGCCTGATGAGTCAGCAGCGATGGTCACTGCGAATGAACCCAAGAAGACAGGACCGTTGCCCAGAGCTGAAGCAGCATCTGGAGCGATGAATGGGAGGAAGGTGATCTGACCCATGATCAGGCCGGTGTTGCCACCGCCAGTGTGACCCTGATCTTCAAACCCGAGGCCGCCCCATGCAGCACTTGAAGCAACCATGTCGGTGACCATGTCGCCGCCGGATGCGTTCAGGTTGAATGCAGCACCAGTGATGTGTGTAGCGAAGTCAGCATCGCCGTACACCGAAAGGGTGAAGGAAGTGGTAAGGGTGGAATCAACGGTGGCTTGTGAAGCAACAATGCTCAACGAACCGGATTGTGCGGCGGCTGCGGTAGCGATACCAGCAACAGCTGCGAGCGCAATAGCGTTCTTCATTTCAAATCTCCTCATCTGGAAACAGTTAATGGTTTTCTAACAGAAATACCTAGTTTGGAAACGAACGACTCGTTCCTGACCCGAAACAAGAATAATCCAATTTCAGGGTCCGTGCAAGCGGAATGTACAATCGAACTTGTCAATTTTCGTGAAAGAATTCAAAAATACCCTAACAAATACCTTTATCGTCCGCACAGACCTTCAGAAAACCCAATTCGCCCGCCCCATTTCGCCCATCAATACACAATTTTCATTCATCCCGCCCCAAGTTTCAATCAGAACAAATCAAAAACACTCAACCCCGCCGCCACCACTCAATCGTAAACCCACAGCTGTGCCGTTCATCAGCATCATGCTCCTCCGAACGCTCAAGCCCCCACTCCTCACCCAACGCATCGAAGGTCACATCCCCCTCCGCATCGCAATGCACCCTGGTCCGCACCACCACATCCGCAAGCCCCACCGACTGCCGATAAATCTCACCCCCACCCGCGATCCAAATCAACCCCTTCCCATACCCCGCATCCGCATCCCGCGCCACCGAAATCGCTTCATCAAGCGACCGCGCCACCACAACACCCCACTCCTCATCCGCCCCCCTCTCCTTTATAGATAGAGAAGAAGACACCACCACATTCAACCGTCCATCCAAAGGCTTCCCCAAAGACTCAAAGGTCTTCCGCCCCATAATCACCGCATGACCCTTCGTCGACCGCATGAAATGCTTCAGATCCTCAGGCAACCGCCAAGGCAGATCCCCATCCACCCCGATCACCCCATTCTCACTGCACGCAACAATCAACCCGATCTCAGCGCAACCATCACCAACCTGCTTCTGTGTATCCATTCCCCATCCTATTCCACTCGATCACACAACCGTCCCAATCACTGCCCAATCACCGCCCAATCAACTCCGCCGAGTTCTCCCCATGCAGCGTCCCTCTCCGCCACTGCACAGTCACCACATCCCCAACCCCATAACTCCCAAGCACGCGGATCAACTCATGCAGATCCCGCGTTGCCCTCCCATTGATCCCAGTAATCACCGACCCCATCCGCAGCCCCGTCCGCCGACGCGCTTCACCGCTCAGCTCCGTAATCAACACCCCATCGCCATCCCCGCTCCGGATCGAGATCCCAAGCGTCGCTTCTAGATCCGATCCCGTCTCCGCAACCTCCTCAAGATCCGCAACCCACTCCCGATACACCCGATCCATCTCCTCCCCTTCCAATCCCGTCACCTGCGTCAGCGCGAGCAGCCCTGTCCGATCCTCGCCGTAGGTATCTATATAAGTATGATAAAACGCCCGAAGCTCCCCCCGCTCCATCAACCACATCAACACCGTCCGCGCCTGCGCATACCGCGCCAAAGGCCTGCGTCCTGTAAAAGTCTCGAGATCCATCCCCGCCAGATCCGCAATCCTCGGCAGCCTCCGCGATCGCTGCAACCGCTTCACCATGTTCGTCCGCCACGAAGCCACAGGCACCAACCGCCCCCCCACCACATCAAAGTCCTCCACCACAGAAGCCAACCCCTCCTGAATCCAAGCCGCATGGTTCTGCCCCAACCGGGACATATCCCGCCAGTGCAGCACATGCACAAACTCATGCCGCAGCGTCGCACCAAGATCCTGCGCCACCAACCGCCGCTGCTGATGCTCATACGCCCCACCAATACTTGATATTCCAGATCGCGCCCCAGGACCAAACACTCCGACAGCCCACTTGGTAAACCCACGCGTATCAGGAAGCCCCACCATCACCCACGCCGAATCGCTGCCCCCATCCATCCCGATCGACCGCCCCAACCCATCAAACACCGCCCCCTCCGCCCACTCCGTAATCAGCTCCAGCTCCGCCACCGCTTGATCCGTCGAATCAGGATCATGCGCACTGACCACCTCCAGCCGAAGCCCCTCAATCGTCCGATGCTCCATCTTCTTCGCTTTCACCAGCGCATTCATCTGCGCCAGATCAATCCCCCGCCGCGTCTGAATCGTCGCGTCCCACTGATCCATCAGTTCCTTGAAGTACGCCGTCTCCCGAAGCGCCCGCAGATCCCCATCCCGCAGCAACTGCCCCCGATCCACAAACCCCAGCGCAATTGCCCGATCCAACGACTCCCCAGCCGAATCCAAATCCCCTACTCGGCAAAGCACACTCGCCAAGTTGTAATGCCCCACATAACTCCTCGGCTTCAACTCCACCAACGCCTCAAAAGCCCCACGCGCCCCATCCCAATCCCCACGGCGCATCGCCTCAACACCCCGCGCCTCAATTTCAGAAGCCGATTCCCCATCGTCAAGCCACCCAATCACCGCATCCCCAACCACACTACCAGCCCCACTGCCAACCCCACCACCACCCCCCCACGGCGTCAACCAACCAAAGCCCACCAACCCAACCACCACCGAGACAACCATTGAAGTGTTCTGCATACCAAGGTATTCGACCAAACCCACCCCCGCGTTGCACACATCAAGCCCTGAACCCAAGAACCACTACAATCCAATCATGAAAAAAGCATTCCTCATCATCATGCCCATCCTCCTCATCGCCCTCCTCGTGTCAGGCATCTGGACCTACAACGCCTTCTTTGGAACCACCCCACTCTCCCAGTCCGAACTCGCCAACCTCACCCCAGACTACACCCCCGTCACCCAAGGCAACTGGTCCCCTTGGTACACCGACCCCGCCGATCCATCAGCAACCACCACCTGGAACCCCACCGCCAGCCACAACGCTTACCTCGCCACCATCCCCGAACAAGACAAAGCTTGGCCAGTCCTCATAGACCTCTCCCTCTCCAACCCAGACCTCTTCAACAACAAAGACCTCGGAAACTACCCAGACAATGCCGACGATTGGGACGCACTCGCCGCCCTCCTCCAATCCCCCGAAACGACCGAACTCATCAACCAACTCGCCCAAGCCCTCAACCGCCCAGTCCTCGGCTGCGACATGCACGCCTCCACCGACACCTACGAACACCAAGCCCGAATCAAGAACGGCCTCGAAGATGAAAACTGGGATCCAAACCCAAACCCGAACCCAATGGGAATCAAAATCCTCCTTCCCGCATTAGGAGAACTCCGAAAGAGCGCCAACCTCCTCCAAACCGCTGCGATCATCGAACTCATCAACAACAACCCAGACCGTTTCGTTGAACACATCAACACCTTGTACGCCACCGCCGCTCTCGCAAACGAGAACCAAGCCATCATCAGCCAACTGGTCGAACTCGCGATCAAATCACTCACCAACAACCTCATCATGTGGTCACTCGAAGAACACGCAGGCGCTTTCACCGAACAACACCTCGCATCACTCGCAGCCACAGTCAAAAACACCGGCATCCAATCATTCATCTGGGAAGGTGAAGCCCTCTTCTTCCGAGACACCTTCCGCCACCTCGCAGACGCGTCAGGAAAGCTCAACCCCGCAAGCATCCAAACCATCAACACCAACGGCTCCGTCCGAACCATCCCCACAAACCTCCCCGATGCCCAGCTCGACAAATCCCTCCAACGCATCTTCTACACCCACCAACTCATCGTCACCCAAGCACACCAGCGTTCACTCATCCCATGGGATCCATCGCTCACGCCCTCCGACGATCTCTACGAACAAGAAAAATCCAAACTCAACGAGGTCGGCCGACTCCTCATGGGAATCCTCATCCCCGCCCTCGACAAAGCCGCCGCCCGATTCCAAGCTGGAGCTCAAGAGTCCATCGCCGCCCAAACCCTCATCGCCCTCCACCGACACAAACTCCGACACAACACCTTCCCACCGACCCTCGCCGACCTCGACCAAGACCTCATCACCCACGCCCCCACCGACATCTTCA
>JARGNC010000113.1:6725-8489 GCA_029212425.1 Phycisphaerales bacterium | reverse complement strand
GAAACCAGCACACCCGCCGCATCCGGATTCGTCAAATCAAACGACTCCACCGCACCCACCACAACATTGACGCCAATCGACCCGCCCCGCGTCTGCACCACCGCGATCGTCTGCGGGTGACAATCATCCGCAACATAAAATGTCTTCCGCTTATCACGCAAGATCGAAACGCACATCGCCATCGCCTCGCCCGCGCTCGTCCCCTCATCAAGCATCGACGAGTTCGCAAGAGGCAACCCAGTCAGATCACACACCATCGTCTGAAAGTTCAACAACGCCTCAAGCCGACCCTGCGCCGTCTCAGGCTGGTACGGCGTGTACTGCGTGTACCACTGCGGATTCTCAAACACATTCCGCAAAATAACCCCAGGCGTCACCGTCCCCACATACCCCATCCCAATACACGAACGGAACACCTTGTTCTTCTCCGCGATCTCCCGCAGATCCCGAAGCAGCACCCGCTCGCTCCGCGCCGCAGGAAGCTCAAGCTCCCCCTCCATGCGGATCGACGCGGGAACCACCTGATCGGTAAACGCATCCAGATCCGCCGCCCCCACCGCCGCAAGCATCGCCGCGACATCGCTCTCATCGGGACCAATATGACGACCCACAAAGCTCCCCAGCCCAGCAACACCAGATTCCGCAGCAACACCAGTCATCGACATTTCACGCTCCAAACAGTGGGTCAGCACCGCACAAAGGATCAACAAAAAACCCGGCCCGAAACCCGGCCCGAATCCCAGACGAAATCATAGACCCACCACACCCAATCCCCCGATTCTTCACCCCCCGAACACGCTCAGATTCATGACCAGTTTCCCGATCAGGCACCCTCAATACCGAAGCACCGAGTGCACATCCCCGTACTGCGTCAAGCGTTCCCGCCCATTCAAGAAATCCAGCTCAATCAACACCGCGATCCCCACGATCTCCGCGCCCGCCTGCTTCACAAGCCCGCACGCCGCCTCCATCGTCCCCCCAGTCGCCAGTAAATCATCCACCATCAATACCCGCGCCCCCTCTGGGATCGCATCCTGATGGATCTCAAGCGTATCGGTCCCGTACTCCAACTTGTACTCTGCGCGATGCACCGCCCTCGGCAGCTTCCCAGGCTTCCGCACCGGAACAAACCCCGCCGCCAGCGCCTGCGCAATCGCGATCCCAAAGATAAACCCACGAGACTCCGCACCGATCACCAGATCGATCCCCTTCCCACGATACGGATTCGCCATCAGCTCCACCGAAAGCGCCAGCGCCCCAGCATCGCTGAGCAAAGGCGTGAAATCCTTGTACACCACCCCCTCCTGCGGAAAGTCCTTCACATCCCGGATCAACTTCTCCAAACGACTCACCGCATCAATATGCATCATCCAATCTCCAAATAGACCCCCCATCCTACACGCCCCCACGCCGCACTTGTGAACCACACCCTTTTTCAGTATCATCAACCACATATTCCACACCCCCAACTCCGGAATCACCCCGTGCAACTCCCCCCCATGCGTCCAAAGTTCGAGTTCAACTTCCCCATCGAGCAGCCCCGCGCCCTCGATCTCCTCAAATCCATCATGGATAACAACGACCACCCAATCGAAGGCCGAGCCGCCGGAAACCACCTCATGCTCGTCATCCCCACCAAACAACGACACTTCTGGTCACCTTGGCTCAACCTCGAAGCGATCGACGAAAGCTCCAAAACCACACACATCAAAGGCCGTTTCTCACCCAACCCCGCTGTCTGGACAGGATTCATGATGGTCTACG
>JARGNC010000113.1:0-6715 GCA_029212425.1 Phycisphaerales bacterium | reverse complement strand
CTCACCATGATCTTCGCATTCGCCCAGCTCATCATGCACAACCAACCCTGGGCGCTCCAGTTCCTCATCCCCATCATCCTCATCGCCGCAACCATGTACTGGTCCTCGCTCATCGGCCAAAGAATCGCCCAAGACCAAATGCAGCTTCTCTACCGCGTCACACTCGAAACCCTTGCGCAAGGCTCAGGAATCGACTCCATCGATCACCCAAATCCCTGATCCACCGCCGTATCATTGAACATGCGTATCCAACACCTCATCAGCACCGCACTCACCACAACAATCCTCTCAGCAGCGATCTTCACAACCGCAGGATGCGAAAACGCGGACCGCGACCAAGAGCTCATCCGCATCGACGCCGCACCCCACGCCAACCTCGTCAACCAAGCCAAAGAAGACTGGTCCTGGATCGAAGGCACCACCTGGATCGCCACCTCCATCGAAGGACAAAAACCAATCGAAGGCACCACACTCTGGATCCGCTTCGAAGGGAACACATGGATGTCCGGATCTTCAGGATGCAACCAACTCTCAGGAAGCTACGAGCGCAGAGGAATCGACGGCCTCCAAATCTCGAAGGTCGCCTCCACCAGAAAGCATTGCCCCCAACCCAAAGGCACAATGCAACAAGAATCCCGCTTCCTCCATCTGCTCTCAAACACAGACGCCTACCACGCAGAGCCTGAAACCCTCACCCTCTCCACCAACGCAGTCACCATGCTCACCTTCAAGAAAGTTGAAGACGAGTAAACTCACCCCGGACGACCCTCCGGATCTGACCCCGGCCCATGCAACCCATGCGAAGGCTTCGCACGCAATGTCGAAGCACGCGTCAACGCATGCTTCCCAAACTTCGTCGTGATCGCATCCGTCGCCTGATCAATCGCCTTGTTTGTCTCGCTCGACTCCGTCTCAAACAACCCACCCACCGAAGCACAATCCGTCAGCCCAGACAAACCCACACCGATCAGCCGCACCGGACGAAAACCCCGCGCCCACACATCAAACAACGCCCTTGATTCCCTGTGAATCACACTCGTCTCGTTGGTCTGGAAATCAAGTGTGTTCGATCGCGTGATCGTCTCGAAATTCCCAAACCGCACCTTAATCGTAATCACCTTCGCGAACCGTCCATGCTTGCGAAGTCTTGAAGCAACATCCTCCGCCTGCCGCATGATGATCGCGCGTACCTCATCAACATTTTCCAAATCCGTCGCGAAGGTGTGCTCGTGAGAGATCGACTTCGCTTCACGATCCATCCGCACCGGACGATCATCAATCCCCCTCGACAGCCGCGACAACCGAACACCATGCTCACCAAGCTTCGCATCGAGCAGCTCTACCGGCATCTTGCGAAGCTGCGCAACCGTCCTCACACCGATCCGCTCAAGCCGCGCCTTCGCCGATGGACCAACCCCCATCAACCGATCCACCGGCAGCGGATCCAATATCCCCTGCGCCGTCTCCGTCGTAATCACCGTGTACCCGTCAGGCTTATTCATATCCGACGCAAGCTTCGCAAGAAACTTGTTTGGCGCAATCCCCACCGAGCAAGTCAGCCCCGTCTCCGCAAGCACCAATCTCCGAATCTCAATCGCGATCTCCGTCGCGCTCCCAAACAAATGCGTCGATCCCGACACATCCAAAAACGCCTCATCAATCGAGATCGGCTGAATCGCAGGCGAGAACCGCTCCAAAATCCCAAACACCTGCCGCGACACTTCCTTGTACACCCCCATCGACCCCTTCACAAACACCGCGTGCGGACACAGCCGCTTCGCAACCGCCGAAGGCATCGCCGATCGACACCCAAACTCCCGCGCCTCATAACTCGCCGCCGCGACCACCCCGCGTGGACCATCCCCACCCACAAGCACAGGCTTCCCGCGAAGCTCAGGATGATCCCGTTGCTCCACAGATGCAAAAAAAGCATCCATATCAATATGTAGAATCGAACGCTCCATCCCCCCATTCTAAGCCAAGAACCCTACAAAACAAACAAAATCCAAACCAGCCACCGCAGTTCATTTCGTGCACCAATCCAAATTCATCACTCAATCCGAGAAGAAATGAAACCGAATCGTATACTTTGCTGTACATAGTATGAGAAACCAACCATGCAGACTCCTGGAGCACAACGATGAAACTCGAACGCGAACTCATGCGAGGCGCCGGCCCAACCGCAGTCCTCCAACTCCTCTCCACCCAATCCATGTACGGCTACCAACTCGTCGAAACACTCGCCAAACAATCGGACGGCGTCCTCGCGATGGGACAGTCCACCCTCTACCCAATGCTCTACAACCTCGAAGCCAAAGGACTCATCGAAGCAGATTGGCAAGAAGCACCCAACGGCCGCAAACGCAAGTACTACAACCTCACAGGCAAAGGAAAGAAAAAACTCCGCGCAGACCTCGACGCATGGAAAAAACTCACCGGAGCAATGGCAAACCTCGGCATCCTCCCCGGAAATCCAGACGGAAACCCAGCCGGAGGATCAATCGGAGTATCCGCATGAGCCACCATTCCGACCACGACAACAACAACGATTCCACCATCGCACACCTGTGGCACTGGTCCATCGCAAACTCTCCCCTCCTCCAACTCTCCCGATGGATGCTCCATCGCGGATACCCCAACACCCAACCCGACGCGCTCCTCGACGATGCGGACCTCCCCCAACAACTCCGCACCCTCATCAACACAACCGTCCAAAAAACAAAACTCTGGAAATCCGAACGCATCGACATCACCCAAGAACTCATCGCCCACACCCAAGACGCACTCCAAGCCGGACGCTCCTCAGACCAAATCATCCAATCGTTCGGAAACCCAAAGAAAGTCGCCAAACTCCTCCGCCGCTCCACCAAACGCAAACGCCCCCTCTACTGGCGCACCCTCCGCAACATCCGCCGCTCCATCACAGCCGCCATCCTTCTCATTCTGATCACATACACCGGACTCGCCGCCCGTTTCTTCATCGGAAAACCCAACATCACTGAGAACTACGCGCTCACCATCAACGCAATGAGCGCACCCTACACCGAAGACCAAAAAGCATGGCCAATCTACAAAGAAGTCCGCGATGCGTGGGAAGATCACATCCATGAAACCCAAACCCGCCAAGCCACCTTCGAAAAAGAACACAACCGAAACATAGAAGACGGCGACGAAGCCATCAGCGCCGGTATCTTCATGTTCCCAAATATCCCAACCGATCATCATGATTACGAAGAAACCGCCCAACTCTTCCGTGATTTCAAACCCCAGTTCGATCGCCTCCGCCAAGCCACCCATCGACCAATCATCGGTATCGAACTCGGTTTCAGCACAGACGATCCAACCGGCAAAATCAGCATGCCGGACCCAAACCCGCAACTCAATCCCTCGCTGATCAATCTCCTCCTCCCACACCTCGGCAAACTCCGAGGGTTCTCAAACATGCTCTACTTCGACGCACTCCTCGCCGCACGCGAGGGTGACGCCGAACTCGTCTACGAAAACTTCTCCGCAATGCTCGCGATGTCCCGCCATCCGAACCACGAGGGCACACTCATCACCGACCTCGTCAACATCGCGATGATTTCAAGCACGACACAAGCCATCCAACAAGTCATCCGCGAATACCCAAACACCCTCACCCGCGACCACCTCGTCGCCCTCGCGCACGAACTCGCACTCTGCCGACCCGCGCTCGACTACTCCTTCCAGGGCGAGATCATGATGTTCGACGACCTCCTCCAACGCGCCTACACCGACGACGGACACGGCAACGGACGAATCACCATGGAAGGCATGGACTTGCTCGCCGAATACGCCGGGATGCAAGACGACTACTTCCAGATCGCCAACTCACGCATGCGATACGCAACAGGACCGCTCTCCCTCGCCGTCACCCCAGACCGCAAAACCGAGTACACCCGCTACCACTCCATGATGGACACCATCCAACGCGTCGCCAAACTCGGTCCCCAATACATGCCCCTCATCAAACAGCAAGAAGACCTCCTCGCGGAGCAAATCAGGATCATCCCAGGCGTCCAGTACTCCCTCGTCGACATCTTGATGCCCGCCGTCGGAAGCGCCGTCAACCGCTCCTTCCACGCACACCAAGAACACGATGCAATCCTCACCATGCTCGCGATCGAGATCTACGCAATCGACCACAACCAACTCCCCGAAACCCTCGAAGACCTCACCCCAACCTACCTCCCCACCATCCCCAAAGACCTCCACAACCCGGGACATACCCTCAACTTCAAACACATCAACACCCGCGACTCAATCGGGTACATAATTTATTCCATCGGTTCTGACGCCGTCGATGACGGAGGCACCAATTACACAACCAAACGCACCTACCCAACCTTCACACAACGCTTCCCACCAAGCTTCGACAAAGACAACAACCTCCGCATCGACCAAGCCGGTGTCCCCATCCCCGCAGAACCACGAGGCCCCGAAGGCGACTGGATCCTCATCGACATCACCCGACCAACCGAAAACACAACCACACAAACAAAAGAGCCGGACCAAAGCCCGGCTCTCGAAAGCAACAGTTAATTCCATTCCATATTCGGAATGATTATTCGAACCCGTCCCGTGTCTGAATCTCGAAACTGTGGATCGAAGCAATATCCTCGCTGGATTTGCTCCCAAGATCCTCAAAGCGAGCAACGACCGGCGACGGGTTTTCAAACGCAAGCTTCCCAAGCAGATTGAACTTGTGCGCCAAAATCCCCTGCAGATCCGCTTCAGTATTCCGAGCATGACCACCCGGATACATCACCATCCCGGACTCAAACTCCGTCCCGTCGGTGTCTTCAATCACCACCGAAGTCGGAATCCCGTCAGGGTACCGATCGTCGTACTCCTTACCGCCATGGAAGAACTCGATCTTCTCCATCAGCGAACGAGTCCGCTCATTGACAATCGCCTGCGGCGAATAGTCATACGGCTCAAGCATTAACTCAGTCCAACCCGCCTTCTGCTGACTCAGCGCCTTGCGGAGCAATGTCCCAACGATGTACACCATCGAGTGGTCCGCGCTCTGACGCGTCGTTGGATTCCGCTTCGCCGGATCACCAATGATCCCATACGCAGGCTCGTACGCCGTGATCTTGATCGACTTGATCTTCGACCCAGTCTCATCATCAAGCAGGTGCGGCGCCTTCTCAAGCAGATCAAGCATCGCCTGCAGCGCGCCCGCGCTCTGGTGCTCATACAAACCAAGCTTAAAGTGCATCCCCATCACCGCAAAGTCATCCCCGCCCTGCGCCAGCACAAGTTGGAATGGTGAAGCGTCCGCCTGCTTTGTGTTTGCCTTATCCGTACCCACCGCTTCAAACATCTGACCAGGACCCTCAAAGATCCGGAAGATCGCTTCCGGATTCCGGAAGATATCGCGTGGTCCCATGAACCCCGACATGCTCCGGCGAACCGCCATGATCGCAACCTCGGTCGAGATCGCAGCACTCGCGCCCTTCGAGTCCGACAACTGCTTCCCAGCACGGATCGCACGGAACGGGATGTAGTGCGCCACGACCATACCAATCGCGCTCTCGATCTGCTCCGCAGTCGCGCCCATCATCGCGCCGAACACCGCCGCTGAACCGATCGCACCATGCACCACATGGTCAACCTTGTAGGTCTTGAGCGAGAACACCTCACTCAACCGACCGCGGATCTCATCGAGACACACCATCGCTTTGAGCGCATACGCGCCATCGCGTTCGGTCATCTGAGCCCCCGCGATGCACACGCCGTAGAAATCGTTATGCCCAAACTCACCCGCGATGTTCCCGAGTTTCGGGTTGTACCCAAAGTTGGTGCCGTTCGAGTCCCACTCACGAACCGCGGAGCCATTCGCAAGGATCGCCTTCTCAGGTTGCACCTGCACATCGCTCCCAAACACCGTCGCCCCACGCTTCACCGCACGCCCAACCCGTCGCGTCGAATCCGACACCACATACTGGAGCGCCTCTTCCCGCAAAACCGTCGGCGCGTTCGTCTTGAGCGCCAAAGCCGAAAGCCCACAGATCACCGCATCGGTAAAGAACAGGTTTGTTCTGTGCAATACCGCCGCCGATGGATCCCCACGCTTCGCAGGATCATCGCTCAAGAAATCAATCGCGTACTGCGCGATCCCGAGCGCCTGATTGGTGTCCGCCGCCAGTGTCACATGTGTATCTGTTGCCGTAGTGCTCATCGTGTATCCTTGCTTTCAATCACAGTTGATCGAGTTCAAAAGTCAGTTCAGTATTTCGAGCTATTCGAACTCGAATCATTCAATATCTATTCTGGTTGCTCAGCACATCTCGATGCACACAGCAACCGAGTTCCCGCCACCAAGACACAGCGCCGCAACGCCCTTCTTGCCGCCAGTCCGCTTGAGCTGGTGAATCAGAGTCACCAGCACGCGAGCGCCCGATGCACCGATCGGGTGACCGATCGCCACACCACCGCCGCAGATGTTCAGCTTATCTTCGCTGATCCCCAGCGCCTTGACATTGCAGAGCAGCTGCGCCGCAAACGCCTCGTTGATCTCATACAGATCAACATCATCAAGCGACCAGCCCGCCTTCTCAAGCGCCCCCTGCACACCGGTAATCGGCGCGGTGAAGATGTCCTTGGGATCCACGCCCGCGGTGTTGTACGACACGATCTTGCACAACGGCGCGAGCCCCAGCTCGCTTGCTTTGGATTCACTCATGAC
>JARGNC010000112.1 GCA_029212425.1 Phycisphaerales bacterium | reverse complement strand
TCATGTTGTGCATCGCCAGCGTATTACTCAGCCCAAGCGTCGGCATGTAGCACAGCATGTGGAGCATAATCGCACCGATGAACATCGATGACGATTGCTCCGCAGCCATAGGTGCGAGGCACAAAAATACCCCGCCGAGCAAATGCAGCACGCCGAGAATCCGTTCTGTTGCAAAGTATCGATCCGCAAACAGTCCAAGAAAGAACGGTGAAACAATCGCCGCAATCGGACCTACCGAATATGCCCAGCCAATGGTCTCAGGGGACATCGAACTTCCCGCCATGAACGGCCCCATCGTCACATACCATGCTCCCCACAAGAAGAACTGCAAAAACATCATCGCCGAGAGTTGCATCCCAACGATTCCGCCGAGCCGATGGGTATTCAGATCATTTGCTTCCATTCTGGTGTATCCTCTGTGAGTAGAAAATGGGATCGAGAGCGTTGAGACTAGCAGAATCCCATCCCAACCGCCAGTCCAGTCAACCCGCCGGAGTGTTCAATGTCTAGACCCATCACCCTCTTCACCGGACAATGGGCCGACATGCCCCTCGCCGTCCTCGCCGAAAAAGCCGCATCATGGGGATACACAGGACTCGAACTCGCCTGCTGGGGTGACCACTTCGACATCAACCGCGCCCTCTCCGAAGACAACTACTGCCAGTCCCAACTCGACACCCTCGCACAGCACGGCCTCTCCTGCCACGCCATCTCCAACCACCTAGTCGGACAAGCCGTCTCCGACCCCATCGACTCCCGACACCAATCAATCCTCCCAGACCACATCTGGGGAGACGGACAAGCGGAAGGCGTCCAAAAACGCGCCGCCCAAAACATGATCGACGC
This sequence comes from Phycisphaerales bacterium, assembly GCA_029212425.1. GTDB lineage: Bacteria > Planctomycetota > Phycisphaerae > Phycisphaerales > UBA1924 > UBA1924. Next base: position 7,774 of record JARGNC010000112.1, on the reverse strand, counting down.
CGCCCAAGCCGCGAGCAAACTCGGAGTCTCCGTCGTCAACGGATTCACCGGCTCCCCCATCTGGCACAAACTCTACTTCTTCCCCCCAACCTCCGACCAAGACATCAACGAGGGCTACCAACACTTCGCATCCCAGTGGACCCCAATCCTCGACGCCTTCACGAAACACAACATCAAGTTCGCTCTCGAAGTCCACCCAACCGAGATCGCCTACGACATCATCACCTTCCGCCGCGCCCTCCAAGCAGTGGGGGACCACCCCGCCTTCGGGATCAACTTCGACCCCTCACACCTGATCTGGCAAGGACTCGACCCCGTCCAACTCATCAACCAGTTCCCCGACCGCATCTTCCACGTCCACATCAAAGACGCCGCCACTACCCTCGACGGCTCAAACTCCATCCTCTCAAGCCACCTCTCCTTCGGACACCACCAAAGAGGCTGGGATTTCCGATCCCCAGGACGAGGCGATGTCGATTTCGAATCCATCATCCGCGCGCTCAACCGCATCAACTACATAGGACCACTCAGCGTCGAATGGGAAGACAGCGCCATGGACCGCGAGCACGGCGCTCAAGAAGCCGCCGAGTTCGTAGCAGGACTCGACTTCCCATCAAACAACCGCGCCTTCGATGCAGCATTCGACAAGGACGACCAAGCATGAGCACACCCCAGCCCCCCCTCACATACGCCATGATTGGTGGAGGCAGTGGTGCCTTCATTGGAGAAGTCCACCGCAAAGCCATCGCTCTTGACAACACCGCCACCCTCGTCGCCGGCGCCCTCTCATCAACTCCCGAACGCTCTCACGAAAGCACCAAGCAACTCGGTCTTACAAATGATCGGTCCTACGGAACCTACCAAGAACTCCTTCAACAAGAATCCGCCCGCGACGACAAGGTAGACTTCATCGTCATCGTCACCCCCAACGACACGCACTTCCCCATCGCCAAAGCCGCGCTCGAAGCGGGATTCCATGTCGTCCTCGACAAACCCGCAACCCACACCTCCGAGCAAGCAGAAGAACTCCAACAACTCGCGGAGTCCAAATCCCTCCTCTGCTGCGTCACCTACAACTACACCGGGTACCCTATGGTCCGCCAAGCCCGCGCCTTCATCAACTCCGGAGAGCTCGGCCCACTCCGCAAAGCCTTCGTTGAATACCACCAAGGTTGGCTCGCGACTGATCTTGAATCCTCCGGCCAAAAACAAGCATCCTGGCGCGTCGACCCAACCAGAGCCGGACTCGCCGGAGCCCTCGGAGACATCGGGACCCACGCCGAGAACCTCCTCGCATTCATCACCAATCAAGAACCGCAATCTGTGTACGCAACACTCAAAGCCTTCGTCCCCAACCGCGCCCTCGACGACGACGCAAGCGTCATGATCAACTACGAATCGGGCGCCCACGCCGTCCTCACCGCATCCCAAATCTGCATCGGAAAGTCCAACGCCCTCACCATCCGAATCCACTGCGAGCTTGGATCCATCGAATGGAATCAGGAAGCCCCCGACAATCTCGTCGTCACCAAACTCGACGCCAACCCAACCACCTACACCCGAGGCGGCCCAGAGCTCCACCAAGACGCCGAGCTCTCATCGCGCATCCCAGCAGGACACCCAGAAGGTTACCTCGAAGCCTTCGCCAACATCTACCGAGGAGTCGCCGACCACATACACGCGCATCGCAACAACACCGAGCCATCACGCCTCGCCCAGCTCATCCCAACCATGAGCGCCGGAAAGCAAGGCGTCCGCTTCGTCGAAGCCTGCGTCGAAAGCTCTACAACAAACACAGTCGTCAATCTCTGATCAGTCTCGAATCAGTCCAGCTCAAGCAAACGAATATCGCGGTACTCGATCACATTCCCATCGTGATGCCCCTGCACCGCCAGATGCCCACGATCGAACTCGCTCAGCTTGGTGTCCACCATCGCCTTGCCGTTGATCCACGTGCGGATCCAATCCCCCTCAACACGAACACGATAATCAAACCATGCATCGTCTCTGGTCAATGGCGCCGCGTGATCCTCAGACCATGCCTCGTCATAAATCACACCCGTGAAGTTCTTCGGATCATGATTATCCACCTGCGCCTCGTACCCGATCGGCCAAGGATTGTTCGGATCAGGATTCGGCTTGACCCGGAAGTACATCCCCGAGTTCCCACGCTCGTTTACCTTCACCAACGCCCGCATCTCAAAGTCCTCGTACTCGCTCTTGGTAAACAAATGACCAGGACCCTTGCGTCCAACCAGTGACCCGCCCTCGTTCGTCCACTCCGCGTTGTCCTCCGCAAACCAGTTCTCAAGCCGCGGATCAATCAGCGCCACCATCCCATCAGGTTCCGGATCAACCGACAGATCCTTGATCTTGATATTCCGATACCGGAACGGATGCCCATGATCCTGCAGCGAGATATACCCCGTCGTCGCGCGATCCTTCAAAGGTAGCGGATTCTCTGGTGATCGGTAATACCCTCGATCATCAAGCTGTTGTTTGTCAATTACCTTCACCCCGTTGAGCTTCACATAAATCATGTCCCCGATCACCGTGATGTGGTACGAGTTCCACTGCCCCGCCGGATTCACCGCCATCGAATCAGCAGTAATCGCCGTGTACACCGAGCCGCACGTGTAATCCGCAGGCTCCTCACCATGCGTATCCAAGATTTGCACCTCAAACCCCGTAAACGCCGGATCACCATTGGATGACCCACGCAACCCAACCCCAGAGTTTCCACCCTCAGGCATCCAGAACTCGAGCTTGATCTCAAAGTCCCGATACATCTTGTCTGTCCGCAGCCACCACCCCTTGCCGGGTTTCAGCGTCACCAGCTCCCCATCAACCACACCCCACGCATCCAGATCACCCTCGCATGCCCAGCCGTCGAGGTTCTTGCCATTGAAAAGATTCGTCCAACCCTGATCAGTTATTGCCTCAACGCTTGGCAAAGTTTCGCATCCACCCATCAACAAACCGATCAACGCAACACTGGCAAATAGGAGTCTCATGTGCTCTGGTTCCTTCTTAAACAGCCAATCTCAACCAATACAAATGTACGGCTCTCAACTCTGATTCATTCGAAAATCGTAGCCCAAACTGACCACGACAACTCTTCACAATATCTTTACTCAGCAAGTGGAATCGTCCTTCTACCCGCGTAAAAGCGCTGAAAACCGCACAATTCCATATGCATCTGAGTCTTTCATACCCTACCCGAACACCAAACACGCTGCACATGATCGCTTTGCAGATTCGAAAGAAATTTCCAAACACTATCGTCCAGCATGATTTTCTCAATCCTGTTCATTTCAATCTGTCAACAACCAGCACCAGACGCGCCCGCATCGAGATTGCAACTGCATCAACGCCAAGCCATCCACCTCCAAAGCGGTGCAGAGATCCTTGCCTTCGACGATCTATCCGAGTTCCTCTTTATCATCGGCGCCAATGGTCTAAGCGTGTACAACCTCAACCCTGCATTTCAGAATCCACTCAGTCTAAGAGTCGATAAATGGGGTGGAAACCTAACAAACTGGGAGCCCACTTCAATTGCCATTGATCCTCTCAACAGAGGGTTCGGTGTCATAACTTGGGTACCATCCCCAAAGGATCTCCAGCACGGGATCGCGATGATCTTCGACACCAATTCGCTGAATCGAATCACAATGCTCGACGCGGGTTACCACCCCGATTGTGCAGACTTCTCCCCAGACGGCTCAAAGCTCGTGATCGCGAACGAGTGTGAACCAGACCGCACAGACCTCCAAGGCGGGATCACTATTTTCGACCTCCAATCCATCAACTCACAAGCAGAATTCCTTAGCAGCCCAATAACTGGTGCTTCAGTCAACTTTCAATCACCATTCCTAAACGACCATGTGGACCTGAACACGCTGCGTATCTCGGACGCTCACAAGGCAAGGCCATGGCTCGACATTGAACCCGAATACCTTGCCGTCTTCAACGATGGAGTTTGGGTTTCGCTCCAAGAAAACAACGCCCTCGCCCGATTCGAGTTTCAATCCAACCAATGGTCGTCGATCATTCCGCTAGGGAGCAGTTCTGCCCCCTTCGATTCGAGTGATGAAGGGGCCATCCGGATCGTTGATCAATCCCCGATCAACATGCTGCATCAACCCGATTCGATCAAACTCTTTGATTCAAATGGATCTTCGTATCTACTGCTAGCAAATGAAGGAGAGCAAGGAGACGATGACTCGATTCGGTTCCGAGACGCCATCCAACAGAATCTGATCGATCCAGTCGTTGCGAAAAAACTATTCAACTCTTCCAACGCAGACTTGGTCATCAGCACGATCGACGGCGATACAGACAGCGATGGAGACATCGACGAACCCGCAGCACTCGGATCACGATCAATATCAATCCACGATGCAGCCACCGGTAAGCAAATCTGGAACTCATCACATCCATGGTCATCCCAGACCTGTACAACGACAACGACTCCCGAAGCGATCAGTCCGGTCCAGAACCAGAGGGACTCGAAATTGGGTACATTCAAGGCAGAACAATCGGATTCGTAGGACTCGAACGCTCACACGCTATCTTGATGTACGATCTCTCCAACCCATTTGCACCAGCTTTGCTCGATGCGGTTGCCCTCGACGCAAGCTGCAGACCCGAAGGCCTCAAGTTCATCCAGCGTGGGGATCAGTCATTCCTTGCGGTCGCTGCAGAAAAATGCGATGAGTTGATACTGTTCGAAATTCGCTGATCTTGACCCAGCAAAAAGCACCCCGCCTCAATGATGCGGGGTGCTTTCGTATAGACAACTTTATCGAAGTCCGAGAAATCTCAACGACGACGACGGAACCCGATCATACCGCCAAGACCGAGCAATGCGATCGAGCCCGGAGTTGGTACCGTACCTGGTGAGCCAATGAGAACTGCTTCGTCGTTTGGAACACCGAGGTTATCGTTGAAGAAAGCGTTGGATGAGTACGCACCGTTGACGCCAAGAACCGAGTTCGCTCCTGAAACATAGTCGATGGTTTCGAGTGCGCCAGAAAGAGATTCTGCAACATCAGCGAAGACCACAACCGAACCACCCGCGTCGAGCAAGTTGATCTGATCGCCACCTTGACCCAGAGCGCCACCGCCATTGGTCAAGCCGATCAATCCTGAGAATGACCAGATCGCTTGAAACTCAGCGATTGCTGATGCGTAGCTGACATCGTCAACAGCAACATTGTCATCAGAAATCAGGAAGATCGCCGATTCCCCTGCGCCAAGAACGATGGAATCGAGTTGGCCAGCGCTGCCAAACGAAGCGCTGTCGTCATCGTACCAGAAGTCAGCGGTGTTGATTGCAGCACCGGTGTTGTTGGTGACTTCGAACCAGTCAGCTGTTCCATCTTCGCCAGAAAGTCCAGTGAATGCCTCGGTGATAGTGACATTGGCCGAAGCGGTGGCCGCGATTCCTGCCAATACTGCGATCGTGCTTGTGATTTTCATGAGTCTCTCCTTCCGCTCATGTTTGAGCGGTAATCCTTCGGCGAATCTCTCAGTCCGCCATGAAACCCGAAAGGGAACATCCCATCCAGTTGAGTCAAGATTAGTGAATCGCATTGACTCAGTCACACAAGAAGCAGTTAACTTTGTGTGAAGAGATACATGCATGAGTTGGCAAGTAGTTCGATTGCAAACTTCATGTTCTCTTAACCAAGTAATCGCATCAAAGAACAATCAAGTTTCCATAATGATCCTCATTCAAAGAGTGTGTCAGCAGTTTGATCAGATCAATATGGAGAGTTCTTCAATGCATTGTGTTACCAACAATCAAACAGATACCAGGATCGCAAGCAAGGGAGTCACGCTGATTGAACTGCTCGGTGTGATCGCAATCATGTCATTGCTGATCGGGATCCTTCTCCCATCGCTGGGCAAAGCGAGAGAAACCTCGAAGCGAATTCAATGCTCATCCAATCTCCGACAACTCGGTGTCGGCTTCACGACCTACGCAAGCTCAAACAAAGGTTACCTGAGTTCAGGCCCCTTTGATAATCGTGTGCGAAAGCATGCAAAGGGATTCGTACTCGAGCAGAAATGGGATCGGAACCCCAACGACAGACGAGGGACAGTCGAACGGATCGGTTGGATCCATGACGCAGTCGAATACGGCGGTTTCCGTCCAAGCGAGTTGCTCTGTCAAACCGCACCCGCGCAATATAACCAGAATCTCCACACCGAACGGATGAAAGATGGTGGTTACGGAGAAGAGTACACGCAAGAAACGCGAGATACCCTGATTGCAAAGGGGTACAACTCAAACTACACGCAGTCATGGTACATGGCATACACCCAGTGGCGGAACAATCGAATCGGACAAACCGGACAGCCCGCAGATCAAACACGCGGTGTCATCGGACCGCTCAAAGAACACTCAACGCAGATTGTTTCCACCTCGATCGTCCCGCTCATGGCAGACGCACGCGTTGATGCAGATTCGTCCAACACCAACGACACAATCGACCTCATTTCAGAAACCCTCCCTGCATGCAAGTCCGTAACCGACGGCCCAAACTGGAGAGACGGATTCACATGGGCATCTCACGATTTCGCAGATTTCGGCCCAGCCCATGGTTCAAAGCCAAACGGATTTCTTAGGGGACACGACAAAACGCTCGGAAACTTCCTCTTTGCCGATGGACATGTCGCCACCTTCGAAGACTTGAACGGCGACAAAACATTCAACTACGACCCAGCAATGGAAGCGCGAGCAAACGGAGCTGCCGTCTACCCAGACTTTCCTGAGAACTCAGTTTTCACCGGTGAACTGCTCACCGGAAAGTACAGATAAGTCATCTCATATGTCATGAACGATGACGGAGCAATCACAGGTTCATCAAACTGAACCCACATAGGAAGAGAGAACCATGAACACACCATTTTCGACAAGAGTCATGCTTGGAGCGATGGCCATCGCATCATTCTCCGGTACCGCATCAAGCCAAGTCGTGATCAATGAAGTGTACCAAAACCCTCCAGGATCAGGGTCAACCAATGACGCAGTCCTTGAGTTCATCGAACTCTACGGCAAGCCAGGAATGGACTTGACCGGATACGCAATCGGTATCTTCAAAGGCGGCGCGGACACCAACGACGATGACATCCCAAACAACGCGTCGGAAGTCGAAATTGATGAAGCATTCTCACTCGATGGGCTCTCGATCGGATCGAACGGCTTTCTAGTTCTCTACAACGGCACAGTCTCACAATCCCTCATCCCGCTTGTTCTTCCCAACGAAGGTGAGAACAGCGCGTCATTCCATGACGCATTCATCGACAACCCGAACGATGTGCTCGGGAATCTCAGCAACGACGATTCCTCGACCTACATCCTCATGCGTCGCAGACCAGGACACAGCATTGTCGACGGCCAAAGCGTCTACGGCCCAGAGTACACCATGTGGAAAGACTCCGCGCACGATGTAGATTTCGATGGGAAACTGGACTTTGGTATTGAAACACCAGTCCCGGGTGCAACCCCCGCCATGATGATCGATCCAATGCAGATCATCGACGACATGGCATGGTCTGACAACGGCGGCAAAGAATACGTCCGTTCATCAGAACAAGAAATATCAGAAACCGATGGCTTCAACCCAGACGCGGTATCGCGCCTCGCCTACTACGCAACAAACCCAATGCTCGGCTCACGACTCAACTCCGATCTTGAGGTTGTACCAACACGCATCGCTGATGAATCATGGATCTACGGCGAATGCGAAGGTGCTTCCATTGATAT
>JARGNC010000111.1 GCA_029212425.1 Phycisphaerales bacterium | reverse complement strand
TGCGAGCACCTCCGAAGACCACGCGCTCTGCACGGATTCGCTGTGCACAGTCTTCCCAGCATTGTGCGCCCCGTTCGCAGCAACAAAGCATTCAAACGCGCGGTCATACTCTCCCATCTTATCGAACGCATTACCAAGCTCAAACCGCGAGGTCCGCTTGTAATCCGCACCCACCTCAGCATCCGCGATCACCCCTTCAAGCAGATCCACCGCTGTCGCGTAGTCCTTCGTCTCACGAGCAAAGCGAGCCCGAGCGATCACCACAAGCACATGCGGATCAGAAACATCCTCAACAGTCTTGAGCAACTCCCGCGCTTCATCAAACAAACCAGAGTCGAGATACGCATTGATCTTCGCGATCAACGAAGGCCCATGACTCGGATCCCGCGAGAGCGCTTTGGTCAGCGTCGCGTGCATCCCATCCAGATCCCCCACCGACAGCTGCGCCTGCGAGAGCAACGCGAGAGTCTCCAAGTGATGCGAACGGCGCTTCGCCGCTTTTTTCAGCACCTCGATCGCTTCATCATAAAACCCGGACATCACAAGCACATGCCCCAAGCGGAACATGATATTCGCGTCGTTCTTGTCGAGCGAGAGCGCCTTGCGATACATCAGCAGCGCCGACCCATAGTGCTCCTGTCGAGTCGCGGCATACGCCTGACGCATCAGACTTTCGAGCTTTGCAGAAGATTTCGCCATGAACCCACTTTAGTGCCTTCCCCAACAAGATTCACCAGCCCACACTAGAATCAAGCCATCACCCCATCCGCGTACGGCCCAAGCACCTTGAGCAACGGTCCCAAGTGCTTCTCATAGTTCTTCCACCGCTGCGTACTCGTCTTGTACACCGGCTTGCGAACCTGCATCGAACTCCGCGTATTCACATGGTCCTTGCTCTCGTAAAACTTCAGGGTCGAATCATCAAACTCAATCCCCAAAAACTCCAACAACGACCGCGTGCTCGTTTCGGGATCAGCCACAAACTCCTCGTACACACTCACATACACCGGAATCGACAGGTGCTCCTTCCAATACTCCATCATCTCCCGATACACCACATACTGGCGCCCCATCGTGGTCAGATCCCGCGAATAGGACACATTGTTCCCGAAGTTCTGGAAGTACGCACTCAAGCAACAATCCCGAGGATCGCGCAGCGCCTGAATCACACGCACCCCAGGAAGCACACAGCTGATCAACCCCAAATCCTTCTCCGCGCCCATGTGCTTATCAATAATGCGAGTAGGTCCCTCACCAATCCGCTTATCAAGCAGATCCAGATACTCCTTCGCGTATGAATCCACCTTCTCCTGATCCAGATTGCCCACCATCGTCCGAGCGTACATCTGCAGCATCAACGGACATTCCCCCACACTCGATCCGAGCGGGTGCGCATTGATCACACGCTCCATCAGCGTCGTCCCGGATCGCGGAGTCCCCGCGATCATCACAGGACGCTCATCGTGAATCGTCGAGCGAGGCAACCCCGCGATCACCTCCGGAGTCCAGACACTCTGGATCGACTTCACATCGTCAACCTTCCCAGGAATATGCCCCGCGTTCGCAAGCGAGAACTTCTCCCACGCGCGGTCATACTCACCAGTCAGATCCAGCACATACCCAAACTCGTACATCGCTGATCGACGACAAGAATCCGAAGTCCCCGGCGCATCAATCAGCTTCTGGTAAATATCAATCGCGTCCCCATACGCCTTCGTATCTCGCGCAAACCGTGCCCGCGCCATCCACACAAACTCATGAGGCTCAGCAATATCCGCAAGCGCATCGAGCACCGCTTTCGCTTCATCCGTCTTCCCCGAATCCAGATACGCCTCCACCTGCGTAAGCGTCACCAACCCATGCCCCCGATCCCACGAACGCGCTTTATTCAGCGATGCGTGCATCCCCTCCACATCCCCAGTCAGCAGCTGAGCCGTGGACAACAAAATCAACGAATCCACATCCCCCGGCTTCTTCTTGACCGCTCGCTTGAGCACCTCAACCGCTTCTTCCCCAAAGCCCGCGGTCACCAAGACATGTCCCAACCGGAACATAATCCCATGGTCATTCTTGTCCAGCGCATACGCCCTGCGATAGAGGATCAACGCCGCCCCGTACTGCTCATGCTGCATCGCAACATGCGCTTTTTTCATCATGACATTGATCTTTGCTGCTGATTTGCTCATTGAACAACTCTAGAACACCACTGGGCAAGATTCAGCGTTTCACGCCGTCCCCGACTTGAACAACCTAGAATAGAAGCACCGGTCAAATCACCACTGGAGCCCACTTGAGCACGCACTTCGAATCCCAACGCTACCTCATCCCCTTCCGGACAGGGCTCCTCCCTCAGATTTTCTGCGACACCCTTGTACTCGGATCAGGTGTCGCGGGACTCCGCGCCGCGATCACCGCCGCGGATGCTGGAGAGGTCATCGTCTGCACCAAAGACGAGATCAACACCACCAACACCTACTGGGCGCAAGGCGGCATCGCCGCGGTCCTCAAAAACCAAAACACCTACGACGATTCCATCGCAGCGCACATCCAAGACACACTCACCGCAGGCGCTGGGATGTGCGATCCAGCAGCGGTGAATCTCATCTGCACCGACGGCCCAGATCTTGTCAATGAACTCATCGAATGGGGCGCAAGCTTCGACAAAGACAGCACCAACACACTCTCCCCAGGACGCGAAGGCGGGCAAAACGCGAACCGCATCTACCACGCCGGTGGTGATGCGACCGGAATCGAAATCCAGCACACCCTCACCAACAAAGCAAACCAGCACGACTCCATCCGCTTCTTCGACCACTGCTTCGCGATCGACCTCCTCACACCATCCAACGACCCAGGCGCCCCCGTCCTCGGAGCCATCACCTGGCACCCAAAGTACGGCCTCCAAGTCATCTGGTCACGCACCACCATCCTCGCGTGCGGAGGAGCAGGACAGGTCTACCGAGAAACCTCAAACCCACCCATCGCAACCGGTGACGGCATCGCGATGGCGTACCGCGCCGGAGCAACACTCCAAGACATGGAGTTCGTCCAGTTCCACCCAACCACCCTCTACATCCCAGGCGCACCACGCTCGCTGATCTCCGAAGCCGTGCGTGGAGAAGGCGCGCATCTCCTCAACGATGCCGGCGACCGCTTCATGCCCGCGATCCATCCGCTCGCGGAACTCGCCCCTCGTGATGTCGTCTCCCGCGCCATCTCCCAACAACTCGCCCTCCAAGGCGGCAAACATGTCTGGCTCCACTGCCAGCACATCCCAAACTTCAAAGAACGCTTCCCAAGCATCTGGTCCACCCTCGACTCCTTCTCCATCAACCCAGAAACCGACCCAATCCCAGTACACCCCGCCGCCCACTATCAAATCGGGGGCATCAAAACATCCCTCAACGGCGCAACCGATATTCCCAACCTCTACGCGATCGGTGAAACCTCCTGCACCGGACTCCACGGCGCAAACAGACTCGCATCCAACTCCCTCCTCGAAGGACTGGTCATGGGCGCCATCGCAGGACAACACGCCGCGGATCGCAGCGGGACCCCACCAACCCCCTCCAAAGTCATCTCATCCATCCAACCAAGCACCCACGCACAACTCGACCTCACCGATGTCCGCTCGTCGCTCCGCTCGACCATGTGGTACAACGCAGGAATCTCCCGCACACGGACCCAACTCGCTGATGCGTGCGACATGTTCGACCTCTGGGGACGCTACACGCTCGACAAAGTCTTCGATTCCTCCGATGGTTGGGAAGTCCAGAACCTCCTCTTCACCGCTCGACTCATCGCGCGAGCCGCGCTCAACCGCCCCGGTTCGGTTGGCACACACTGGATCCAACCAACCGAGGATTCAGAGAATCCCGAAACCCAAACCACCACCGATCCAGCCCTCCACGCATGCTGGTCACGACATTCTCCAGATCCAACCTACATCACCGTCGAACCGAACGCGTCAACGCCCGTATCAGAAGAACGATGACCTCAAGCCCACGCGACATCACACCAATCAATGCACAACTGATCGCCGCACTCCTCTGCGGCGTCATGCTGGTCCTCCCAATCTCCTCCTGCGCCCAATACCGCACCGAGGTCAGCAGAACCGGTCTCCTCTCGAAACTCAAAGACAAACAAGAGGGCAACACCAAGCCTGTCGATCCCTCCAAAGTCCATCCCGTGTTCGGCGTTCCAGGAGGACAAATCCGCGCTGAAGATGAACAGGGCAATGTCACCCTCTACGCCAAATCCATCAAACACCTGATGAACCACATCATCCACGCGCTTGAATACGAAGAACGCGACCTATTCGTCGAGCAGATCCTCTCACAAATCACCATCGATGAGTTCGAGCAGCGAGGACTCGATCCACGAATCGCGTTCGACGAACTCCTCGTCCGCAAACGCGATGTCTACCGCCTCTTCCACTTCATGCCGATGGGAGAAAGCACGCCTGGACTCTACCCCAACGCAGTCGGAACAAATATTTTCCGCCTCCAAGTCTCAAGGGTTGGCCGAGAACTCCTCTGGAGCGGGATGGATGTCTCCTTCGAGCAAGGCAACTACAAACTCCGCTGGTTCATCCAATAACCGAGACTAACATTCCCGCATGACCAACATGACCAACCAATCACAGACTCAGACTCAAGATCAGACCCAGTCCACCCCCTCCCCCACCTCAATCAAAGCACTCAAGCAACTCACCACCGATCAACTCATCGCCCGCATGCGCATCGGAGTCGAATCCATCGACCCTCGCGTCTTCGAACTCTCCAACGAACAACTCGATCAAGCATGGACCCCCGACGCGAACATCGGACTCTGGCCAATCCGCGTCGTCCTCGGACACCTCGCCGATGTCGAGATGGTCTTCGCAACAAGAATCCGAAAGATCTACGCTGAAGAAAATCCCACCCTCGCGATCTTCGACGAACACGCATTCGTCGATTCCGCAATCTACGGCTGCACCCAAGGCTCAACAATGTCCCCACCCATCGGTGGAGATGTCGCAACCATCCACACCCTCAGATCATGGCTCATCGCCTTCCTCTACCAACTCGAAGCATCCGACTGGGAACGCACCGGACTCCACCCAGACCACGGCCCAGTCTCCATCCACACACTCGCCGTCTACAACTGCTGGCACCTCGAACGACACGCGTGGTTCATCAACGCAAAGACAGAACGATTCCTCGGACCACGCCCAGCTCCAGAAGCATGCAGCGACAGCGGATGCAGCAAACCAGGCTGCCAGTGCGGTCCTCAAGAATAATCTGCAGTTCTCAATCCAAACGGATCAATCCCCAGCGAAGAACTCACGCAGCGTCTTGCTCGCGCTGCCGTACTCCGAAGCATGAGATCCAGGACCCTTCGCCCGAGTCGCCTCAAGCCCCGCAGCCATATCTTCGCTGACCGCGACTCCGAGCGCATCGCCCAACTGATGGAGCACAGCGACAGGATCATTCATCAGCTGCTCGTACTGCACATCAATGACCTTCGCACCAACGCGCTCGTCGTTAAGCGCTTCGATCCAGTGATCCATCATCCGATCACAGTCCTTGACATACGCAGCAGTTGCGAGCAAGTCACCCGCATACGGATGGTTCCCCGCCATCTCACCACAGTAGATCGCGAGTGCATGCTCAATCGGATCACGACGACAGTTGATGATCCGCACCCCACGCAGCGCTGAAGCCGCCGCCCCCATCAAAGGCAGGTTGTGCGGATGCGAATCAATCGTAATCATCCCACCCATCCGCGCCGCGGTATCGCAGTGCGAGCTATAGGTCCCCGCGAGTTTCGCGAGCTGATCGCCGCGATGCCCGTCAGGAGTCGGTACCACTGCTCGAAGCACACCCTTCGCGGAGTTCATCCCTGTCGTGCAAATCATCCCGAGCGATTCGATCGGACCAACCGCGATCGCATCGGGAAGCCGTTCAAGCAGCGCCTCAACCTCAACCATCCCGGACATCGACGATCCCGCGAGCAGCACCCGCCGAGCACCGATCTCGATTTCAGGACGGACCAGTTTCGCGATCCGATCCGGAGTCCACTGACCCATAATCTTGTTCGCGATCTTCGCGTGCAGCTCAGCGTTGTAGCCGCCGCGCCGCAGCTTCGCCGCGCGTCTAAACGAGTTGTACGCATCGGAGTATTCACCAAGATGATCGCACATCGTGCCGAGTGCACGCAGGATCGACATCAGTTCTCCCGCCGCGAGCCCAACCTCGTCGCACAGCACAGCGAGTTTCTCCGCGCACGCTTTCATCCGCACTTCATCCGCTTTCGGAGCTTCATCGAGAACTTTCGCCATCCCGATCATCAGCGGGATCTCGTCGAGCTTCCGCGCCAGTCCATCTTCAAGCAGCGCAACCGCTTCGTCGCTCTGACCCATCGCTGAGAGCAGTTCCGCCTTCGCACTCACGGTATCCGCACGATCAGGGTCCATCGCGATCGCAAGTTCGATCTCGTCCATCGCGTCCTCGAACTCTCCAAGCGCTGTGAGCGAGCGTCCGATCTCCGTCTGCAGATGCACATACTGATCCACAACCCTCGGGCGTGACTGATCATCCTCATCCCCATCCTCAAGCGACTGCAATGTCAGCCGAGAAGACTTCCGCATATCCGCAATCGCAGGCCCATGCGCCCCGAGCTTCGCAAGCGTGAAGCCATGAATCGCAAGAATCGGAGGCTCCTCAGGGAAGTGCGCCCGGAGCTTGCCCGCACGCTTCGACGCTTCAAACACATCACCGACCGCGAGCAGCCGCTTCGCTTGCTCAAAGAAGTCCTTGGGGGTTGGTTGTTGCTGCTGGGTATTGGGTTGCATGGAAGGTTCTCGCTTGTCGTATCAGTTGATTTCATCAATCCCGAAGCATCGGGACGCATTCATACGAATTCTAATTATTTCGTCGCAGGCTCATCAATCATATCGCCCAGCCCCTCGATCAACGCATCGAGATGACCAGCATAGCGTTCATACCGCTTGGTCGAGGATTTATAAATCGGTTGCCGCACCTGATCATTACTCAGTGTCAGCGCCACCCGTCCGCTGTTGTGGAAGTTCAAACACGCCTCATCGAACTCCAGACCCACAAAGTCCAGCAGCGCCCGAGTCTTCCCCTCCTGATCCGCGACCGTGTGCTCGTAATGATTATCAAAGATCGGCACCCCGACCCGATCATCCCGGAGCACCTGCGAATAGTGATCCGTGATCTCGCGGTAATGCCGATAGAAACGACCACAGTTCCCAAGATCAAAGCTGTACGAATGTCCCGGATTGAGTGCCTGGAAGAAGCACGACAAACAGTTGTCCCTCGGCTCCCGAATGCAATGAATGATCTTCGCATCAGGGAACGCAAGAGCGATCATCCCGAGATACCAAAAATTCATCGGCGCCTTGTCCACAATCACCTCGACCGATGGATTCTCCGCCATCGCCATCGTCTCGCGACGATAAATCTTCGCAAGATCAGCGATCATCTTTGAGTCATATTCCTCAGGTCCAGTCTGGTACGGATTATCAGGATTCGGCGCAACCTGACGGAACAACTCGGAAATCAGACCAAGCTCCCCGGCGCCATACGCAAGCGGATGCGCATCAAGAATCTGCTCCGTCAGCGTCGTCCCAGACCGAGGCATCCCCACAATAAACACTGGACGAGGCACCCCCACTGCTGG
This sequence comes from Phycisphaerales bacterium, assembly GCA_029212425.1. Classification (GTDB taxonomy): domain Bacteria; phylum Planctomycetota; class Phycisphaerae; order Phycisphaerales; family UBA1924; genus UBA1924. Next base: position 968 of record JARGNC010000111.1, on the reverse strand, counting down.
TCGCTCCACACCCTCAAACCGCTCAGCAGTCCATGAGTTCTTCAGATGCTGCACCTGCGCCGCGATCTTTTCCTCAACATACACCGCAGGCACCAAGTCGTTCGCTTTGGTGAACGCCGCCATCGCTTCGTCGTACCGCTTCGCGCGATCGTACATATGCCCAAGCGCGTTGAACGCCTTCCCATCCGCCGCCTTATCCCCGGCTCCCTCTTCTTCAAGCAACCCCTCAATCAACTCGATCCCCTCATCGAGCCGATCCGACCGAAGCACAGCACGCCCAAAGATCGACGCGATCGAGAGCGTCATGATCCCACGCTTCTTCGCATCTTCGACGAGCGCGATCGCCTCATCCTTCTGATCACCAAGCAGCAGCACATGCCCCAACCCAGACACCAAGGTCGGTTCGTCAGGCTGACGCACAATCTCATCACGCATCAACTCAATCGCATCGTCCAGATGCCCCGTCTGCGTCAACCCCTCGCAAAGCGTATTGAGCACCGCAACCCGGTGCGGCTTATGCGTGATATGACGAAGCGAACGACGAGCAATCCGCGTCCCCTCCTCCGGTTTCTGCAATCGCAACAACACACTCACATGCAACGCAACAATCGGTGGGAAGTGCGGGTTCTTGTTATACAACTGATTCGTGGTCCGGTAAGCCGCGCGATACGCACCCTGCTCGTACAGCGTCCGCGCCTGCTCATACGCATCCTTTGTACTCACAACCGGCATCACGACCTCCAAACACCAAACAAAACAAGCCGACAGCACCAGACAGACGCCATCAACCCCAACCATCGACCAATCCAAGGCATAACCTTATACCTATGCGCCAGATCACGCTCATCTCAACCGGTGGAACCATCGAGAAAACCTACGATGAACACGCAGGAACCCTCCTCAACCGCTCATCCGTCGTCCAAGAGATGCTCCGCCTGCTCCGATTAGAAGACACACAGGTCAACACC
>JARGNC010000110.1 GCA_029212425.1 Phycisphaerales bacterium | reverse complement strand
GATGATCGCGGTCATGAGTTCCGCAACGACTTCCGCGTCGGAGTGGTTGAGGACATAGTCCTTAATGACGACGCGTTCGTCTTCGGTTCCGAGTTCAGCCATCAGATCGCTGAGTTGTTGTTGCTGTGCAGCTGTGCCGTAGTAGATGATGTTGCCGCGTGTGGTGTCGACCACCATGACGGGACCACCGATGTTATTGTCGCCTTGCTGGGACTGGAATCCGTTCTGGTTGTTGATACGGATGTTGCCTTGTCCGAACGGGTTCGTCGATTCATCTGAGATGGAGATGACCTCTCCCAATCCTCGGCTCTTTGCGATGTCCGCGATCTGAGCCGCGGATGATCCAGCGAAGTAGTTCTTTGGTTCGAGTGTGTTGGGGACATCGATCACATCAAGGACCGATTGCACGCGAGCAATTTCAGCATCGGTGCCTTTGAAGATCAACGCGTTGCCCTGCGGATCGGTGGTGATCCGGTCTGCCATATTCGAGAGCGAGGCGGAGGTCATCCCGATAGTTCCGGGGTTCCCGCCCTGATTTTGTACGACGCGGCTTTGTCCAGAGCTATTCCCGCCGACCAATCCGACAGCGCGTTCGAGTGCCGCAGGAGCGGCGAGATGTTCGAGCTCAAAGCGGATGTATCGTTGGTCGTCGTCGATCTTGAGGAGCTGAGCGACGAGCGTCTTCACACGCTGGATATCGCGAGGCGGCGCATTGACAATCAACACACCGAGTTCATCGATCGGCTGGAGCGGTCCGCCTTTGGATCCCGGCGCGGTATTGGCTGCTGTTCCAAGCAACGAACTGAGCGCGGGAACAATCAACGATGGTTTGATGTTCGGAGTCGGGATGATCTCCGTGCTTGAACGCTTCGATCCAGGATTGCCAGCACGGATATCCGTGATTGGTTGGACAATCCAAAAATCAGGCACCGGTTCGTGCGAGATGGTGAAGGAATATTGCTCGAGCATCACATCGAGCAGCTCGATCAGATCACTCTTGGGAACGCTCAGCGGAGCGTGGAACATGATCTCGCCCGCTGGTTGTCCCTTGATCACGATGTTGATGTCGAGCGCCGTTCCGACATAATCAATCAGCGTGGTGAGTTCCATCGGCTCAGAAAAAGCACCGAAGGATACTGTTGGTTCAGTAGCAGCAGGCTTCCGATTGTTGTTGAATGAACGGAGCGTGTTCCGCGTGTTGGTCGGTTGCTGGGTATTCTCAGCTGGCTTTGCTTGCTCGTTACCCCAGTCCATGAGTGCTTCGACTTCTTCCTGCGTGGGTTCGGTCGCCGGCTCATTCGCGTCTTGTGCGAGCGCGGCTGATGAGCACAGGAGCCCTGTCAGGAGCATCGCTTGCGCGGTGTTTCGGATCATGTCTCGTAGCTCAATCACAGGCCGTACTCCATTCGAATCTCGGATTCGTTGTTGTGTCCGTTGGGTGAATCCGACTCGGAATCTAATCCGGGATGGATCCTAGACACGCCGACGAAAATCGCCGCTTTATACACTCTTTTCGGAGCGCGTCGTGGTGTGCCGTGAGTTTGATCTGGGCTGTCACGGCAAACTGTGCATTCTTTACCACCCAGATCCGGACAAAGATCTGAATCCAGGTCCGATGCCCTGTCGGAGATCGAAGCTGCTGGGTCTTGAAAGATCATATGTATCAATGGTTTATGGTCATACAGGACAGCGGGGCTTCGGGGTCATCTCTGACCACTCAGTTCAACGACCGCAGGAGCACCTGATTGCTTGATCCGGCATCAATTGCACAAAATCGTCGAAACACAGACGCAACGGATTCAGATCCGAGAATATCCTCTCTCAATCTGCCCCTTGTGTCCCGTCATCATACTCGATCACGACCTTGGAGCCGTCGAACGAGATCGAATCGATCGGGAGTCTCTGAGGGATCATCTTTGAGACAATCGGAGATGGACCAGCAGGGTGCTTGATCTCGGTCTGAGCGGAAGACTCTGTGCTCGGAGTTGTAAGTTGTGAAGAGTGCGAGGTGGTTTGTGACCCAGTCTGTGACCCAGTCTGCGATTCTGCTTGTGGTTCAGCTTGTGCTTCTGCGGTTCGAGTCGATGGCGCATTGAGCTCAAGGACTTTCGATTGCACTTCCTCAACACTCTTGAGAACCTCAGCTACCGATGCGCTCGGATCCGCTCCCAGATCACGACCCACTTGCTCTGCACGCGTGATCAGAGATCCCAGCCAAACCCCCGCTTGTTCGACGCGTTGGGTCAACCGATGGAGCGATCCATCGAGGAGTGCCTGGAGTTGTGATGCTTGGTTGGTGAGCTTGTCTGTTGCTTTCTCTGCGAGCGCGGAAGACATGTTGATCGATTCTTTGAGTTCCCCCGATTGCGAGCTGAGGTGCTCGAGTTTGTTGGATGCGAGTTCGATTTTGTCTTCGAGATCGGGACTGATCTCTCCGATTCGGACCGCCGCATCGTGGATCGGTCCTTGGAGCAGATCTTTCCGTGCTTCGAGTTCATCGAGTTTTTCAGCAGAGTCAATCAGCCAAACGCCAAACTCGCCTTTGACACCTTCCGCTTGATTCTGGAGTTCGCTGAGCTGACGCAAAACACGATCAACTCCCGAGATGTGCGACTCTCCACGCTCGACGAGGGATTCGATGCGAGAGAGCGGAGAGTCTTCAAAACGAGGGTTTTCTGGATCGATTCCCAGCGCACGCATCGCTTGTTCCGCCGCAGCTTTGACAGGCTCAATGGACTCGCTGAGCGATTGGACACGCTGATCAGTGAGCGTGCTCGCATTCTCAACGCGTTCCTCGATCGTCGCGGTGGTCATCATCGCTTGTTCGACGACACGCTCAATCTGATCGTTGATGTTCTCTTGGAAGGACACCAATCGACGATCGATGATCCCGATGGTTTGCCCTCCGTGTTCCTCGGCTTCGCGCATCCGCTCCTCGATCGCGCTCATCCGCATATCAAGATCCGCATTGATCGCATCTAGCTTTTTGGTCTGTTCATCCGCACGCTGCATCGCGACACGCGCTCGGTGTTCCGCGGCTTGTGCTCGGATCTCCGCATCCTTGACCATGTCGTCGAGCTGAATCTGGGCGCTGTCGAGCACCGTGTTCATCATCGTCTCGGCTTGACGGCGCATCGTGTCCGCGCTTGGGAGCAGGTCACGGACTTTGTCGAGTGCTTCATCTGTGCGATCAACACGCTCATCGATCATCCGCATCATTCGGATACCCGCTTGCAATCGTTTGTCGAGGGTCGTGCTGGATTCACCAGCGCGTCGGATCATCTCCTCCGCGTCCGCTGAGAAATCTTCGAGCGTCCTCCCCTGCGAGGTTGCTTGCGCGATGATTGACTTGAGCATCTCCGAATAGCGAGCGAAGGTCCCAGCATCCATCACGCGAGGTGACAAGAACATGTCCTCACTCGTAGGCATCGCGGCCCGCGTCCCTGATGGCTGTGGCTCAACAATGATCTCCGCTTTGCCGGATTTCAGGGTTGGATTGGATGCGGTTGTGGGGGTCTGCATATCGGTTCCTCGATCATCTGGATTCGCGGGTGGAGGCACGCGCGTAACCGACTACTTCGGCGTTTAAGACCGAATAACTCGAAAATCAACGCTGAGAGATTCGTAAGCTGAGCGACGGTTTTGACATCACGATCAACCCACTGCGTACACTCTTGGGTGAGCAACCAACACAACAAGCCGCATGCACGACCATCCAAGAAGGTCGCTGATCTCCGAGACGCCAGCCGGGGTGAGCGATTGCAACGCGTCATGGCAGATGCCGGCGTCGGATCGCGCCGTACTTGCGAAGCACTCATCGAAGCCGGAGAGGTCACTGTCAACGGCAAGATCGAGACCGATCTCCCGATCTGGGTCGATCCAACTGTTGACCGTATCGTCGTGCAAAACAAGGTGTTACCGCAATCCGAGCGGTTGTTGTATGTGATGCTCAATAAACCACCACGCACGCTCAGTTCTGTGAAGGATGAGCCGGGATATGACCGCCGGACGGTGACTGAACTGGTGAATCACCCAGCAGCAGCACGCTTGTTCCCTGTTGGACGATTGGACTATGAGACTGTCGGTTTGATCCTCCTGACCAACGACGGCGAGTTGGCGAATCGGCTCACCCATCCGCGCTATGGGGTCCCCAAGACCTACCGAGTCACTGTCAAAGGCAAGCTCGACGAAGACGCGATCCAAGAACTTGAACGAGGCATCTTCTTGGCGCAGCGGAGCGAAGGACAAACCCACGGCGCCAAGCGGACCGCTCATGTCGAAATCAAGCTCATCGCGCAGGATCGCGACAGCACGGTGATGGAACTCACCCTCCGCGAGGGACGCAATCGCCAGGTCCGACGCATGCTCGCGGCGGTCGGATTCCCAGTCCGCAAGCTCGAACGCATCGGGATGGGACCAGTCGAGCTCAAAGGGGTCGCAAGAGGAGCTTGGAGGGAGCTCACACGCGATGAGATCAAAGCGCTCAAGAAAGCGGCTGCGATGAAACTGAGCGATGAACAACAATCCCCCTCAAAGCGAGGCGGAAACACGCCGAAAGCACCCTATGTCGATCCACGATCGGGTCCCGCGAAGGGGGTTCGTCGTCGATCGATCAAGAACGCGATCAACCGCGCTTCCCAATCATCAGACGGGAAAGACGGGCGTGGGATCACAAACTCGAGCCGAGGACCACGCTCCAAAGCTCAGAAGCGCCGCACGCCGAAGGATTCCCAGTAAGATTCGATTCTGGGTCCAATGATCGGCTCCAGAAGGAAAGATTCACGCTGAGCACCGAACCACCCAACCCGACACCACCCAGCCCTCAAGAGCCGACGGATGCACAATCGGATTCGGCACCGGATTCGGCACCGGATTCGCCAGAGGTTGAGCCGATGTCCAAGCGCTGGGGAGATGAATGGCAACGGCTGATCGCGGTCTGCCGACTCGGGATTGGAGGGCTGTACCGCTCACAAATCCCGCGTATGGCCGCGGCGATGTCCTATCGCACCATTTTCTCGATCATCCCAGTTATGGCGATTGGACTTCTGATTTTCGGTTCGTTTGTGTCCGAGCAAGAGGTAGATTCCGGTGTCCGACGAGTGCTGGACTTCGCAGGAATCTCGCAAATCTCTGCAGGCTCAGTTTCAGAATCGCCCGACAGCATCGAGCCTCCTCAGTCCGATCCGGGAGTGGGAACGGAAAGTGAAGCTCAGGAGCAGGACGCTGCGTCGAACATTGAACAGCTCATCTCGGATCTCATCATCCGCGTGAACACATCGATCCGCAATGTCCCAACGGGATGGATCGCGATGGCGTCGTTTATCGTGCTGATTTACGCCGCGATGTCGATGCTGATTGAAATCGAAAAATCGTTCAACCAGTTATGCGCCGCGCCATCGGGTCGGCCGTGGTTGCGACGGTTGATGCTGTATTGGACGATGCTCACGCTCGGGACATTGCTGCTCGCTGCGACATTTGTGGTTGGTGATTCCCTCGCGAAATGGATCATTTCCATTTCAGGTGAGGAGGGCAACGGGGGCGCGATCGGCGCCGCGATGGCGGGGTTCGGTGTCTCCGTGCTGATCTCGACGATCCTGCTGCTGACAGCATACCTGACGATCCCAAACACCAAGATCAAGGTTCGTTCAGCGCTCGCTGGTGCGTTCATTGCCGCGATTATGTGGGAGCTTGGCAAATCCGGATTCACGATGTACCTCAAGTCAGCAACGGGCTACACCAAGTTCTATGGATCACTCGCGATCCTCCCTCTGTTCCTGCTCTGGGTGTATGTGACCTGGGTGATCGTCCTGCTTGGAATGCAGATGACCCACGCGCTCCAGCACTTCACACGATTGGTCAACTCCGGACTCGCAGCACTCAGCGGCGAATCCGAATCCAGCAAGCATGTCCTGCTCGATCCGCTGATCCTCATCGCAGTGGGGGGGCACATCGGTCAACGATTCGCAGATGGTCAGACCACCACAGCGGATGAACTCGCGGCTGGACTCGATATCGATCCGTCCCTCGCTGCAACCCTCTTGGGTGCGTTGCACAAGGCAGGGCTTCTGAACCTGATCTCGCAGGGTGAAGACGCGGACGATGCGTATACCCTGTCGCGTCCGATGGAGCAGATCCAATTGACGGACCTGCTCAACGCAGGATCGAATCTGGACCGCCTCCGCGACCAGTCCCGCGCCAAGATCCCAGCGTCTTTCCTCGACGCGGCTCGCGCAACGATGGGACAGCAAACATTATCCGAACTTCTGCGGTGATTTTGAGTTGAATCTGATTCGGATCGAACCGAACCTTTGTTCGATCCGATCGGTATAGATAAGCCCGCTGTGGTCTGATTCTCTCGCTTGTTTGGGGACCAGAAGCAGGTTTGTGCCTAGAATCAAGGTTCCTATGCAAAGAATACAGATGTCCGAATTCAGCGTATATCTCCAGCAACGCCCAGGCGAACTCGCCGGCGTGCTCGACGCGGCAAAGGCCGCCGGCGTGCAGATTTCTTCCATTTCAACAACCGAATACCAGGATCGCGGATGCGTTCGTTTGCTCGGTACTCCTGAACAATCACTCCGTGCGATGTGTGAATCACTCGTCGATGCAGGGATCGGTCCAGTCGTCGAAGCACCGGTCGTTGGTGTCGGTGTCGAGAACCGTCCAGGCATGATCCGTGATCTCTCGGTCCTCATGGCGGACAACCGGATCAACATCCGCTACTGCTACCTGATCCCGACAGCGGACGGCATCGAAGGTCCGGTCTGCGTGTTCCGGTTCGATGAGCATGATCGAGCGATGGATCTGATCGATCAAGCGGATTGGCCCGCTGCGGAAGTGATTGACGATCAACCGGGTGAATCCGCAGCTTGATTCGGCTCAAATCCTCGACGCGATGCGTACACTTGCTGTATCATGCTCAATCAACTCCGTGCATGATTGAAAGGTTGATCCATGGGTATTGAAGCCGCTATCCCAACTGATAACTTCCTGACGACCCAGCTTCGGCACATCGTCAACTGGGGCAGACGCTCGAGTCTTTGGCCGATGCCTTTCGCGACCGCGTGCTGCGGGATTGAGCTCATGGCGACCGCGTCTTCACGCTACGACATCGCTCGCTTCGGGATGGAACGCATGGCGTTCTCCCCTCGTCAAGCGGACCTGCTGATCGTTGCGGGACGGATCTCCGTCAAGATGCTCCCGGTCCTCCAGCGGATCTACGAGCAGATGCCCGAACCCAAGTGGGTAATCTCGATGGGCGCGTGCGCATCCACCGGAGGCGTCTTTGACAGCTACGCAACGGTGCAGGGTGTCGATCAGTTCATCCCTGTTGATGTCTATGTTCCTGGATGCCCTCCTCGTCCTGAGATGCTCCTTGAGGGGATCATGGCAATCCAGCGCCATATTGATTCTGAAGGCATGCCTCCGAAGGGTGGCAAGCGTCAGCCTTTGGGTGTGGTTGTCGAACCAACCCATGCTGTGAATCCTCAACCAGTCGGGTTGTCACAGTCCTAGCGTTACGCGTTCAATACTCCATCTTTGATATTTGCAAAGGGTGCTCGGGCGCCCTTGTTTTTTGCCCTGATTTTGAGAACTGGTTTTGGGGGTGTTCGAATATCGTGAGGAGTCCAAAAAAGAACAGGCCCTCAGCAGAAGCTGAGGGCCTGGGGTGTTCGTTTCATCGAACTACCGGTATACGACCGGCGGGTCAAGTTCGAGTCACAAATCAGATACAACCGAACGGGTAAGGCAAGGTTGTATCAATCGTCGGTTTAGCGACGACGACGACCAGCGACGAGACCGCCGAGGCCGAGCATTGCGAGTGCACCTGGAGCAGGTACAACGTACTGGATCTGAAGCTGTGAGCCTTGGTCGAAGAGACCTTCAGCAGCACCAGCTTGGTCAACGAATGACTCGAAGAATTCCATTGAGAGCACGCCGTCAGCGCCGACGAAGAAGTCGAGAGCCGAAACGGTGAGGTCAAAGATGCCACCCGAGCTGTTGGACTCGGTACCTGGAGCACCGGTGCCTGATGGGGTGAGGAAGAGTGCTGCTGGACCAGTTGAGTCACCGAAAGTGATGGTCATTTCGGAGAGCCATGAAGCTCCACCGGAGTCAAGACCAGCGATTTGGTTGGTGTCCCAGCCGATTCCGACGACGTGAGCGTTAGCAGCGAGACCAGCACCGATGACGGTGTTGAATGCTGAACCTTGTTCGTCCCAAGTTTCGATACCTGAGATGTCGATGGTTACGGTTGCCAATGCGCCAGCAGGTGCTGAGCCAACACCTTCGTAGCCGTTTGCAGCGGTGAAGTAAGGTGATGCGGTTGCAGCACCAGCGATTGCAGCGATTGCAGTGATTGCGATCTTCATTTGTTTTCTCTCTTTCGTTTGAATCAAACACACTAGCAAGAACAGGAAACACTCCCACTCTTGTCACAAACCCGGTTTTAGCCCCCACATTGGGACTGCACATCAAGTTGTTCTTGTGGTTCTCTCTTCTCTCTAGAACACACGGAACGAATGTTGTGCGGCGAGGCACTGGGTGACAGACATACCAAGCCGTTAGTAGAATAAACGAAATCCTGACCCTGTCAATAGGTTTGAAGGGAATTGGGACATGAATTCTGAACATATGGACAAGTCCATATGTCCCA
>JARGNC010000109.1 GCA_029212425.1 Phycisphaerales bacterium | reverse complement strand
CGCTTGGAGTCCCAGCAAGGTGCCAAGCACACACGCCGTGATCCCGATGATCAGCGCCTGACCACAGATGAGCCGAACCAACTGCCCCCTCGATGCCCCAACCGCTCGCAGGACCCCGAGCTCATACCGCCGAGCACTCACCTCCGCAACGATCAGGTTTGCAACCCCGAAGCACGCGACGAGCATCGCCCCCAGAGCGACCGTCGAGATCACGACAAACGACGACGAAAATACCGCTTCGATCTGCGACCGGATCCGCGCCCCCGATCCGACATTGAGCACCCCCGACCCGACCAACGCCCGCTCGATCTCCCCCATCGCTTCACTCGTAGGCACCGAGTCATCCAGATCAATCTGGATCAGCATCGGTTCGCGGACCCCGAAGTGCTCGATCATGTCCTGCCTCGATCCGAACACCGAACTGATCGCTTGCTGAACCATGCTCTCCCCAAGATCAAAGTACTGCGAAACCAGCTCCAGTCCCGGCGTCGTCACCACCCCCACAATATCAAAGCTGTGCTCATTACCCTCTGAGTCCCTGCAAGTAAACACATCCCCCACCCCAATGCCCTTGGCAACCAAGAACTCACGCGCGACAATCACGCTCCCACCCTCTTTGAGTCTTGCCAAAGCGTTCACAGGATCACCCTGCACAAACTCGACATGCACCATGTCGAAGAACGCCTCAGGTTCAAACCCAAAGTAGTTCGTTTTGTACGAGGTCAACGCCTCGACCCCGAACGCGTCGGTCTCCACCGCGAGCATGTTGATCGCGCAGGTCCGCTCGACGACATCAAGGTTGTTGAGAATCTCAATCGCATCCTCGCTCATCGGCAAGCCATACGCGAACGCATCGGGGAACTGGATCTGGTTGATCCAGTCGCGCATCGCAGCCGAGCCGTTGGTCCAGATCGCGATGAGCAGCGCCAGTCCGGTCATCAGCGCCCCAGCGGTAAACCCATGCCGATACGGCGTCGCGCGGACCGTCCGCACCAATAAAGACTCAGGAAGACGAAACACCTTGGAAATCACAGGCCCGATCACCTTGGCAACCACGACGATCACCGCTGCGGAAATCAAGAAATACCCGAGGAACATCGCGGGAAGACCGACCGAAATGTAGGTCCAGAAAAATGTCTGCCCATCAAGACCCGACAGCACGATGGTCGCCATCAACGCCATCCCAAGAAATCCAACAAGCGTCACCTTCCCGACCTGCGCCGGCTTCGTCGGCTGCGACTGCTGTGTCATCGCTTGGATCGGTGAAAGCGTCGATGCCCTCCATGCGGGCCAGAGCGCACCTACCAGCCCAGCCCCAAGCGCCCCCAGCAAGGTCAGCGTCAAACTCACAGGCGGGATCACCAACCCCGCCGGAAGTTGTTGCTCGAACACCTGCATCAACACCCACGCAAGCCCAATACCAATTGGCAACCCCGCAATCGCACCAATCCCCGACACCGTGCAACCCACCAAGAGCTGCGCGATCCCGAGTTGATGCCGATGCGCACCGATGCACCGGAGCACGCCGAGCATTTTCTGTTGTTCCGCGACCCCGGTGGTCAGTCCGGTCGTGATGATGAACGCCGCGGAGATGAGCGAGATGACCGAGATCAGCATGAACCCGAGCTGGGCAGCGACGATGTTCTGTTCCACTCCAGCGGTGATGCGTCCGGTGGTCTGGACGATCGCGCGTCCCGGATACGCATCGGCGTGCGCCTCGACAAACGCGAGCGGATCAACGCCATCGCGCAACTTCACCTCCAGATCAGTGATCTGCCCCTTCTTCCGCGCCATCGCATCGAGCGTCGGGATCGTTGTGTACCCCATCGGACGACCACCGACAGGGGGCGCCTGCGAGATCCCCACCACCGTCAGTTCCAGATTCGACCGAAGCAAGCGTGCAAACTCGACCGTATCCCCAACCCGAATTCCAACCCCACGATTGAGCGCGATCGCTTCGGTTTCATTTTGAGTACGCTGACCAACAAACGGCATTGGGTTCGAGATGTACCCAATCGGATCATCGAACACCTTCGTGCTGCGATGCTTTCCCTCATCGGTCGAGTACACCCAGCTCAAACGCTGCGCCACGCGCGCGTCGATCAGGATTTCATTGTCATTGATCGGGTATCGCCCTTCGAGAAGAACCACAGGCCGAGCGCCAAACTCCGCATCGGGATTGATCCCGTTGACAAACACGCTCGTCAAGTAGTTCTGCTCAACAACGCTGTGCTCACCATCCGGATCCACCCCATCAATCGGCTTCGCGGTCGGGAGCGTCACCATCAACGACTGCGTCTGCTGCAATCGCGGAAGCACCGACTCAACTCCCTCCCACGCACTGACCGAGTCCGCAACAGACGCAGGCATCGTCGATCCCTTGATCGCGACCACCCGGACCTCCGCGAGTCCCACCTGCGTATCGATCTGCTGCTTGAACGATGCGTTCAACGAACCCATCACACATGCCACGGCACTAATCAGCACCACCGACATACACACCGCCGCAGACAACAAGATCAATCGCGAGGGTCTACCCAAGCAGATGCTGCGTGCGAGTCGCAAGAGTGCCTGCATCGAGCCCCCCTTCTTCTGGAGCGTCGATCACGCCTTTGACCACCCCGTCCCCCATCACGAATACTTTTTTGCAGTAGCTCGCCGCCTCCGGTTCGTGCGTCACCATCAAGACAGTCACTTCCTGCTCGTGCGCAATCTCGCGGAGCACCTGCCAGACCAACGAACTCGATGCGGAATCCAGATTCCCCGTTGGTTCATCCGCAAACACCACCGGCGGCTTGTACAACAACGCCCGCGCAATCGCGACCCGCTGCTGCTCACCACCCGAAAGCGCCTGAGGACGATGCGTCGTCCGATCCCCAAGCCCCAACCGATCCAGAAGCTCCATCGCGCGATCCTGTAACGCGCCCGTCGAATCCCCCGCAAGCAATCCGGGAAGCAGTGTGTTCTCAAGTGCCGTCATCGTGGGGATCAGATTGAACGCTTGGAAGATCACACCGATCGACTTCCTGCGAAACCGCGTCGCTTGCCGTTCGGTCAACTGATCGACCCGCTCCCCCGAAACCGAAACCTCTCCCGAATCAGGTGGGTCCATCGCCGCGAGGATGTGCAACAGCGTCGATTTCCCCGACCCCGACCGACCCATCACGGCATAAAACCCGGGATCGGCAATCTCAAGATTCACCCCCCGAAGCGCACGAACGCTCGAATCCCCAGCAGGGTACGACTTATGGACATCAACACATCGGATCATGGTTGAGTATTGGGGGTTTGGGATGACAAGTTGCGATTGCTCAAGCAATCGACACGGAATAGGCATCCGCATCCATCGCATCATCAAGCGTCCCGCGATCCGTGATCTTGATCTTCACAAGCCAGCCGTCGCCGAACGGATCGCTGTTGATCGTTTCTGGGCTCGATTCAAGCGATTCATTCACCTCGATGATCTCGCCCTCGACCGGGGAGTACACATCCGACGAAGTTTTGACGGATTCAACCTCGCCGACCGAGTCTCCTGGTGAAACCTCGGTCCCGACGGGCTGCATCTCCGCAAAGGTCACATCCGTGAGTTGATCGACCGCGTAGGAGGTCAGCCCGATCGTGAGGACATCGCCCTCGACTTTGAGCCATTCGTGGGTTTCGGAATAGGTGCGATCGGATGGGTTGCTCATGATGATCCTCGAACAATGCATGGAATGCATGGGGTGCGTGGGATGGGGTGGGTTTGAGGCCAATGGTAAGGTCCACCCAACCGATGGGCAATGACCCATCTCCCACATTCCGAGCTCAAATCTGTACCATGATTCCGCTCCAAATGCCGCTCCATGCGTGCAATTCCAACCAATATACGATATGATCCCCAAGAACCGGCGGGCGGAGCCCACAACAGCCGGGGTGACATATCCAACCCGCGCCTCGATCTCCGAGCGTGCGAGTCAACAAGCGATGTGTTGCACGCCGACACGGAGGTGGCGCTGACATGACGACCATGACAACCAAGACGACCAAGACGACCGAAACCACACACACAAGCCCATCATCCGACACCGCTTCCGAAGCGGGCTCTCCATCAGCTCCCGTTCTTAAAAGCGGCCTCGCCCTCACCAAACTCACCCTCTCGGGTTTCAAGTCCTTCGCAGACAAAACCACCTTTACCTTCGACGACCCCATCACAGGCATCGTCGGTCCCAACGGCTGCGGAAAGTCCAATGTCGTCGATGCGATCAAATGGGTCCTCGGAGAACGCTCCTCCAAATCCCTCCGCGGCAAAGAAATGATCGACTGCATCTTCGCAGGATCAGCCGTCCGCAAACCCTCAGGGATGGCCGCCGTCACCCTCTCCTTCGACAACCCCAAATCCGCCGCGATGCTCGCGGACCTCGCGGGAACCGCTGACGAATCCAAACCATCCAACGACCTCGATCTGGAAATCGAAGATGTCGAAGTGGACGAAGACGACGCGGTAGAAACCAAAGTCTCAGAAGCCGAATCAGAAACCGAAACCGAAGCAACCGAATCACACGCCGCACACGACGAGCACATCACCGACGCCGAAGCGGACCAAGCCGTGCATGACGGAGAGAGCGAAGCCGCGTCCATCATCACCGAGCGTCGGCGCATCGCGCGTCCGCTTCCAATCGATGCGGACCAGGTCGAGGTCCAGCGCCGACTCTACCGCGATGGCAAATCCCAGTACCTCATCAACGGCAAGCTCGCACGACTCAAAGACATCCGCGACCTCTTCCTCGACACAGGAATCGGCGCCGACGCGTACTCGATCATCGAGCAGGGCAAGGTCGATCGCATGCTCCTCGCGTCCCCGATGGAACGCCGCGTCATCTTCGAGGAAGCCGCCGGGATCGCGAAGTACCGCCAGCGCCGCGTCGAAGCGCAGCGCAAGCTCGATAAAGCGGAATCAAACCTCGCCGTCACCCGCGAGCAGCTCGACTCGACTGAACGCCGACTGCGCATGGTCAAAGGCCAAGCTTCCAAAGCACGCCGATTCAAAGAACTCGACAGCGAATACCGCGCCCAGCGCCTCGCGCTCGGATTCGAGCAGTACGACGACATCCGCCGACGCCTCGAAGGACTGACCTCGCAGATTGCATCCCTCGAATCCGAGCGCCACCAGACGCAGGAAAGACTCGAAGAAGCGGAAGAAGCGAGCAACATCGCCAAAGAGCACCACCTGTCGGTCGCTCGTGTCCTCCGCGAAACCGAGAACTCGCTGACCAACGCGAAGCACCAAGCAGAATCCGCAAACCAACGCCGGGAGATGACCCACAAAGCGATCGAAGACGCGGCACACCTCGTCGAAACCGAAACTGTTCGCCTCACAGAATCCGCGACCAGACGCGCCGAACTCGATGCAGAAATCAGCGAGCACACCCAAACCCTCGAAGGCCTCCAAGAAAACCTCGCTACCAACGAAGCGCAGCTCAAAGAAGCAAGCAACGAACGCGAAGCCGCGACTCGCAATCTCAACCAGCAGCGTCAGATTGTTGACGAAACACGCTCCGTCGTCGCAAGCGTAGAGCGTGAGCACGCTACCCTCATCGCACGCATCGAGAGCGACGATCGTCGCATCGAATCCATCACCGAGCGCGTCAGCGAACTCACCCAGCGCCTCCGCACACTCGACACCCAAATCAGCGAATCCAAGCTCCTCGCGTCCAACACGCAAGAAGCACTCGACCTGCTCGATACCAAAGTCAAGCAAGACGAATCCCAGCTCCAAGCCCTCGACGCACGCGTCGAATCCCTCGACTCCTCGCGTGGCGACCTCGCCAAACGCGTCAACACCCTCGACGAACAACGCGTCCGTCACGAAACCCGCCACGCGACCCTCGACGAGATGGTCAAAGGACGCGTCGGTCTCGACGATGCGGTCCGCGCCGTCCTCGAACTCCAAGAACGAGGCGAAGGATTCTCCGGAGTCCTCGGCCCACTCGCCGAACTCATCGAAACCACCGGCGACCAAGCCGCCCACATCGAAGCGGCACTCGAAGACACCCTCCAAGCACTCGTCGTCGAATCCATCGACGCGATGCCGACTCCTGAAGAGATCGCATCACTCCCCGGACGCGTCACCTTCCTCCCCCTCACCAACCTCAACACCTCCGCACGCTCAGCGATCCCCGGCTGGCTCACCGACGCAACCAACGGCCGAGTCACCCGCCTACGGACCGCCGTCACCTCACGATCAAACAACCCACGCGTAGACGCACTCCTCGATCGTTTGCTCGGAAACTCCCTCCTCGTCACGGATCTCGACTCCGCATTGATGCTCGGTGCAGGTCCACTCGCATCCGTCCCTTGCCGATTCGTCACCCGCGACGGCACCGTCATCGAACCCGACGGACGCGTCTGCGCCGGTACCCGCTCAGGGAGCGAATCCGAAGGACTCCTCGCTCGACAGAGCGAACTCCAAGAACTCGCAGGTCAGATCCAGGACATCACCACCCAGCTCAACGAAGCGAAAGATCACCTCTCCCGCGTGGACACCGACGCCGCATCGCTCGGCGAACAACGCTCCCGACTCCACGCAAAGCTCACCGCGCTCCGCGAATCCCGCGTCCGCACAGAGCACACGCTCGACACCCACACCGCAGAGATCGAACGACTCGGCCGCGAACACCAACGAGGCATCGACGAGCAGCACACCCACGCAACAAGACTCGAAGAATCCCGCGTCGGACGCGAAGCACTCACCACCAAAGCGGGACAGCTCGATCGCTTGCTTGGTGAGCAGCGCACCAAGCTCGAAGCAAGCCAAAGTTCACTGGGATCTCTCGAAAAAGCCCTCGAAGAAGTCAACGACCGCGCCAGCACTGCACGCGTTGCCGTCTCGACCGCTCACGAGCAGGTCCGCTCGGAAACCCGCCATCTCTCATCGCTCACAAGCTCACTCGACGAGATCGAACGCGCCAGCGCCCAAGCCCAAGCGATGATCGAACGCTCCCGCGCCAACCTCGATGAACACAAGAAGGTCGCGCAGGAAGCCCACGACGAGCAGCTCAAAGCCCACGCGCTCATCGAGTCCCTCGAAACCTCAATGCACGAACAAGCGGAGGTTGTCCGCGTCGCTGATGAAGCGGTCAAGGTCGCAACCCAAGCGATGAGCACCGCACGCGACCAAGCCGAAGCGTTCAACCGCGATTGGCACGCCGTGGAAACCTCCCGCCGTGAAACAGAGGTCAAACGCGAAACCATCGAAGAACGAACCCTGGAAGATCTCGAAGTCGATCTGGTCATCGAGTATCCCGAGTACCGCTACATGATGGATGACGGAGGAATCGAACGCATCGATGTCACCTCCATGACCGCGAGCGTCCATGTCCTCAAGGACGAGATCAAAAAGCTCGGCAATGTCAACCTCAACTCCATCGACGAGGAATCCAACCTCGCGCAGCGCAACGAAGACCTCATCAACCAAGTCCGCGACATCGACGAAGCAAGAATCAAGCTCGCGACGCTCATCGAGAAACTCAATGTCGCCTCCCGCGCACGCTTCGGAGAAGTCTTCGAACTCATCAAAGACGAGTTCGGCGGTCGCAACGGCATGTTCCGACGCCTCTTTGGTGGTGGACGCGCCGAAGTCAGACTCATGCCGCTCATCAAAGAAATCGACGGCGAGAAGGTCCAGACCGACGAGATCGACCTCCTCGAATCGGGCATCGAAGTCATCGCCAAACCACCAGGAAAGGAACCCCGTTCCATCAACCAGCTCTCTGGTGGCGAAAAGACCATGACCGCGGTCGCGATGCTCCTCGCGATCTTCCGATCCAAGCCGTCCTGCTTCTGCGTGCTCGACGAAGTCGATGCCGCGCTCGACGAAGCGAATGTCGGACGCTTCTGCTCAACCCTCGACCTGTTCGCGCTCCAGAGCCGGTTCATCGTCATCACGCACAACAAACGCACGATGCAAGCGACCAACAAACTCTTCGGCGTCACGATGCAAGAACGAGGCGTCTCCAAACGCGTCGAGGTCCGCTTCGACCAAGTCGGAGAAGACGGCGAGATCGACGAGAAAGCCGTCAAAAACGCACCGGTCGAAGCAACAGGCGAAGAACAAAAGCCAGAACCAATCTCCGAAACAAACGACACCAAGCCATCCGGAGCACTCCGGGCAGCGTTGGCATCGATGCGTGAAGACGATTCACCGATTCCGGTTAAATAACTCGAACTATTTGGACTCGACCAGCTTCTTGAGTTTCTGCAGCCCATCGAGCCATCCCTCTTCGAATCCCTCTGGGAAGTCGTCCGGGATCTCTCCGCTCATCCGGTGATCAATCGAGACTCGCGTCCCGTCACCCGCATCCTCGAAGCTGATGGTCATGTTCATCAGCACCGCCTTCTCCATCGTGCAATCCCCACGCATCCTGATCTTGTGGTTCGGCTTGATCATCGTCAGCTCGCCAATCACATTAAACCCGCCATCAGGGAGTTCGATATAGAAACGCCCCCCCATCCGCTCCTCACACCGCGTTGGTTTCGAGTCTTTGGTGTCCTCGCTCTCATAAAACCAGTTGTGAGGCTCATCAAACCAAGCCCGATACACAACAGACCTCGGAGCATCGATCGTGATCTCCGTCTGCGACTGCGCCACGCGTGGCTGTGTTTCAAGAAACTTTGTACTCATGACTGCTTTCCTTCTTTCTGTTTACGCTCAACCGATTCTTTCAGACGAACCAACGATCCCGACCATTGGTCTTCGTAAGTGCTCACCCATCGCTCATACACCATCCGCAACGGAACCGCATTGAGGTGGTACCACCGCGTCCGGC
>JARGNC010000108.1 GCA_029212425.1 Phycisphaerales bacterium | reverse complement strand
GGGCTATTGGCGCAGTTGGCTAGCGCACCAGTATGACACACTGGGGGTCACAGGTTCGAGTCCTGTATAGCCCATTCAACAACACGGCCTCGCACCATCGCGAGGCCGTTGTTCTTCGAGATCAAAACGCTTGTTTTCTCGCGAAGAACGACAACAAAATACGCCACCTTAGCTCAGTTGATAGAGCAGCTGATTTGTAATCTGCAGGTCCTCGGTTTGAGTCCGAGAGGTGGCTTTCAGGGATTCAAACGAATACCCTCACAATCGATACACGGGCGTGTATCCAAGCGGCCAAAGGGCGGGGATTGTAAATCCTCTCACGTTAGTGTTCGGTGGTTCGAATCCACCCGCGCCCACTTCATGAAAGCCTCCCCCCGAATCAATCCGGGATTGGGAGGCTCTTTTGTGCGCAAAAATTGCCTCGCTAGTCTTAGAGGCTTTCCAGATCTTCGCTTCATTCCCACCCCATAAAACCCGATCCTCCAGTTGAAGTAGCCAGATAACAGACTTCTCGGAGGCGTCAGTATGCCAACTCGGTTGTTCAAAAAATCAGCATCTACACGCATCCCGAGTGTCGCGTCGATCTCGTCGTCGATGCTCATGGTGATCGCAGCGATCACGCTTGCAGTAGGGGGGCTCACATGGATGACCCTCTCCGATATTCGCACAGAATCCCGTGTAAATCACACCATTTCAATCTCGAAGAACATCGAACTCATCGCGTCACAAACCGAGCTTGCACTCCAAGACGGCGATCTCGGACGAGTCCGCAGATTGCTCCTTGACGCCCAATCAACAGGGCTCTACCACCGCCTTTCAATCCGTTACGCAAACGACCAAACCCTTGTTTCGACTGATGTCGGAGACAACACCTATCGCGAAACCCTCCCCGAATCATGGGGCGAATCCGCTCTCCCGTTCGAGCGGTCATCCAGGTTCGACACCGCGATCAACCAGTTGGTTATCCAAGAACCACTCCAGGTCACCAACGCTGCCGATGCGGTACTCATTGCAGAATCCATGCCTCTTGCACAGCAGGCATTGCTCTGGAGGATCGAACTCGCCGCAATGATTACCAGCTTTAGCGGCATCCTCCTCGGACTCATCGCGTGGCTCCAACTCCGCCAAAGACAAGCACCGCTCCTCGCGATCCGCAATGCTCTGGGTTTATACCTGCAAGGTCAAACAAGCACCCAAGCCCTCATGGTCGCATCGAGTCTTGGTCCTGAAGCCAAGGCATTCAACGATATCCTAGAAGAACGCGACACCCTCAATGAACGGATCGCGATCTTCGACTGTGAACAAACAATCTCGTCCGCTGGATCAGACTCCTTCGGACTCTCGAGCGTCTGTGCCTCTCTCTCGCACGGTATGATTGTGCTTGATGCAAATATGAACATCCAGTTTATCAACGGCTCTGGAGCCGCGTACCTCAACGCAGACCCTTCCATCTCCGTCGGAAAGTCGATTGCAGACATAGATCCACAAGAGATCCTGGTGCCAACTGCAAAGCGTATTTTCAATCCTGATGCGCCACGCAGACAAGTATTCGAGATCGAGCTCGAGGAGAGTTCGGCTATTCTCAAGACCACCTGCACGAGAATCACTCGCGATGACGACACACTTTGCTTGCTTTTCCTCGAGGATATGACCCAGCAGCGTCACGCGGATGAATCGCTCAACGCCTTCATCGCGCAAACCACCCACGAGCTCCGCACGCCGCTCACAAACATCCGTTTGTATGCCGAGGAGGCTATTGATTCAGGAGCAGAAGACGAAGAGTTCCGCTCAAACGCATTCAATATGATCAACTCCGAGTCCCGCCGACTCGAGCGTCTTGTCTCAGACATGCTGTGTGTGTCGGAACTCGAAGCGGGATCAATGCAGATCCGCAAAGATACTGTGCGGCCAGAAGCGATGTTCGACGAGCTGGAGCGCGATTACGCACCACAAGCAGTATCCAAAGAGATTAATCTTGTCTTCGATCTCCCACCCAAGTTTCCATCACTCGAAGCAGATCGTGACCGTTTAGGTCAAGCGATCCACAACCTGATGGGCAACGCTCTCAAATACACCCCGTCAGGCGGAACCGTCACCGTCAAAGTGGAGTTCGACCCATCCGATGCGATGACCGTCCGTGTTTCCGATACCGGGATCGGGATCTCGCTCGAAGACCAGTCCAGAGTGTTCGAGCGATTCTGCAGAGCAAATGACCAGCGGATCAACTCGATCTCGGGAACCGGTCTTGGTCTATCGATCACCCAAGAAATCATCAAAATGCACGGCGGGAAGATCTCAGTCGAATCCGAACTGGATCATGGATCAACCTTCATTATCACAGTCCCGTCCGGACGGAACACCGCGAGTAAAGCAGCGTAAGACACCCGATCAGAGAGAGGAGCAGAACCATGATGACCTTCGAACAACAATCCATCGGTGCCGTCAGCGTACTGCGACCGATCGGTCCAATCGCGAACACAGAAGATTCCGAGCAGTTTGTCGATCAAGCGAGCCAGCTCATCCGTAAATCGCTTGGGCGATTCGTGCTTGACGCATCTGAGCTTTCCTATGTCGATTCGACCGGACTCGAATCGCTCGTTGACATCGCCAATCAACTCAACGGGTTCGGGCAAGCACTCAAGATCTGTGCCATGGGAGAAACACTCTCCGAAACCATCCGTGTTACCCACACAACAGAGTCCTTTGAGCCATTCACGCAAGTCCAAGACGCAGTCCGGAGCTACCGCTAATGTCGTCCAACGAATCACAATATGATTCTGCATTCATCGACATCAACACCGATGTTGAACAATCAGCATCCCGCCCACGATTGGTCGGCGAGGTTCTCATTGCTGAAGGACACCTGACCGAAGAGCAGCTCGAAAAAACACTCGCAGAACAGCGCACCAGCGGCAAAAAACTGGGTGAGCTGCTGGTTTCATCCGGAACTGTTTCCGAATCAGTGTTGCTCCACTCGCTCGCAAGATGCTTGGGTGTCAAAGGCGTGAAACTTCGTCACGGCTTGATCGATCCCGCACTCATCCAACTGATCCATCCCGATGAGTGCGAACGCTTCAAAGTTCTCCCCATGTTCCGCGTTCACGGGAAACTCACTGTCGCGATGTCAGAACCTCAGAATCTGCCATTGGTTGATCAACTGGCTGCAAAGACTGGTTTGCAAATTCTCCCAGTCCTCGCATTCGAGAATAACATCCTCGAGTTTGTACGCAAATACTCCGCGGGCGATGTCGACATCGATGAGTTTCTGACAACACTCACAGAAACCGATGTCGAAGTCGTCGAACGCGAATCGGTGGATGATGATCCAACGACCGACCTGTCGCAGATGGTCGAAGGTTCACCAATTGTAAACTTGGTCAATGTTGCGATGCTCAGTGCAGTGAAGGACGGCGCATCTGACATCCATATCGAGCCAGACAAAGGCGGCACGCGAATCCGCTATCGCATCGATGGTACACTCCGCGAACTCATGCACTCCCCAATCGGGATGCACTCCGCGATTGTGTCTCGTGTCAAAATTATCGGGAAGATGGACATTTCTGAGAAGCGCATGCCGCAGGAGGGGCGTGTCCGGATCATCGCAGATGGTCGCGAGATCGACCTCCGTGTTTCGAGTCTCCCAACGCTTCTTGGTGAAAAACTAGTGATCCGTGTCCTGGACAAAGAAAACCTCAATGTCCGAATGGAAGAACTCGGTTTCCGACCAGAGCTACTCGACCGATTCAAGAAAACACTTAAACTCCCACACGGCATGCTACTGGTCACCGGTCCAACAGGATCGGGTAAGACCACCACGCTCTACTCCGCGTTGGATCTGCTCCGATCACCAGAAACCAACATCGTGACCGTTGAAGACCCAGTCGAGTATCAACTCGACATGGTCAACCAAGTCCAAGTCCACGATGGAATCGGTCTTAACTTCGCACGCACCCTTCGCTCAATCCTGCGTCAAGACCCCGATGTCATCATGATCGGTGAAATCCGCGACGAAGAAACCGCAACTGTAGCGATCCAGGCCTCCCTCACCGGACACGCGATGCTCGCGACCCTGCACACCAACGATGCCCCAGGAGCAATCTCACGTATGGTCGATATGAATGTTGAGCCATACCTACTCTCCGCAGCACTCAACGGCGTCGTCGCTCAGCGACTCGCCAGAACAGTCTGCCCAGGGTGTTCAACGAGCTATTACCCAAGCGAACAGGTGCTCGAAGACGCCGGGCTCACCCATATGACCGGGCGACCATTCCGAAAGGGTGCCGGCTGCGCAACATGCCACGACACAGGATGCAAAGGGCGGATGGGTATCTATGAGTTCATGGAAGTCACTCCGGAAATTCGCCGTCTGATCTATGCAGGTGCGCCCAAAAACAAAATCAGAACGCTCCTGAGTTCACAAAATCAGCTCTCGTTACGCGAAGAAGGCGTCAAGCTCGCGATCGCTCACCATACCAGTCTCGAAGAAATTCTTTCAGTGACCAAGGTTGATGAAGGTGACGAGACTTCAGATTCAACCACGAGGAGTGCAGCATGAAGTTCTCCTATGAAGCATACACAAAGACCGGCGCCTCAAAGAACGGCACAATTGAAGCCGCAGACCAACGCGAGGCAGAGGACAAACTCCGTCGTAAAGATCTGCTCGTGACCAAAATTCACAACCAAGATGTCTCGGGCGGAAAATCTCATAGTAAGAGCAACAAGTCCGCACCAAAGAAAAATCAAAAGAGCCCACAAATCTCGGTCAAAGTCGTATCAGAGTTTGCTCGTGAGCTGTCCGTGCTCGTCTCGACCGGCACACCCCTGGTGGACGCGATTCATTCACTCGAAATGCAAGCGAACTCCGAGAAACTCCAAGCAGTGCTCGAAAAACTCCGATTGCGACTCGAAGAAGGGGATTCACTTTCAGAAGCTATGGAACTTCAAAGCGAAGTCTTTGGACCAATTTTCTGCTCGCTCTCAGCCGCCGGCGAATCAGGGGGCAATCTAGATGTCATGCTCAATCGCGTGAGCAAACTACTGCGCCAAGAAGCCAAAATACGAGCGAATATCGCAGGCGCGATGATGTACCCTATCCTGCTGACTGCAATTTCAATCGTTGTCATCACCGTCATGATTGGATTGGTACTCCCAAGATTTGCGGAACTCTTCGAATCCCTCGATTCTGAACTCCCACCCACAACAGAGTTCCTCATGCTGATCTCAACCATCCTGCGTTCATATTGGTGGGGGATCATCCCAGGTGTCGTCGCTGCAATCGGAGGCTTGGTCTTCTGGATACGCTCTGACAAGGGAAGGTCGATCGTTGAAGCCAACCTTCTCAAGGTTCCAGTGCTCGGCAGCACCCTCAGTTCAATCCAAACCGCAAGAATTTTCAGAGTCCTCGGATTGCTCGTTGAATCAAAGGTGCCCATTCTGGAATCTATCGAACTCACCCGTCGCTCGGTCAGCAACACGCTCTACAAAGACTTGCTCACCACTGCCGAAGAGTCCGTGACAATCGGCGAGCCCGTCTCGACCGCGTTTTCTACCGGCAACCTCATCGTTCCAAGCGCCGTCGAAGCAGTAAGAAACGCGGAACAATCAGGCCGAATGGGCCCTGTCATGATCCAGCTTGCAGATTACCTCGATGAAGAAAATGAAACAGTGATCAAATCCATCTCATCACTCATCGAACCCATCATCATGATTGGGTTGGGAATTATGGTTGCGTTCATCGCAATCAGTATGTTCCTCCCCCTCTTTGACCTTACAGCATCAGCGGGGCAATAAGTATGAATCCAAAGCACTTCTCCCCGATCGGGATCGATTTCGATTACAACGAGTTCAGAGCAGTTCAGCTCAACATATCTTCGCACGATCGCCCGATTACAACCGCAGTCACCACCCTTGCTCGCAAAGGATCAAGGAAGCTGGTCCCCTCAACAGATGAACTCAACCAGTTCGCTCAACTTCTCGCACAGCGTGGATTTGTGGGCAATAAAGTCGCGATCGGGGTGCCCAAGGAGCATTCATCATTTCATATCCTTGAACTCCCCCCGAAAGGATCTGGAGCTCCGATCAATCAGCTTGCATTGCTTGAAGCACAGCGGTCAGGGGCACACAAAACCAAAGACTTGCAGATCGGATACTGGACACAGCCCCCCAAGAATCCTCCATCAAAGTTTCCATCACCATACTACACCGTCGCTTGTGAAACCGAACCCTTGGATGAGCTCATCGATCAGTTTGAGTTCGCAGATTTGATACCGATCAGTGTTGAGCCCATCGAGACCGCGCTGGTGCGCACCGCTTCCTCACACAGTGAGTTTGAACAAGACGCGATCAACTGCATTCTCGAGTTTGGATGGGACCATTCATGGGCCGTCATCACCTTAGGATCAACACCGGTGTATACCAGAAAGATTGATCTCGGTGCTTCAAGAGTCCGCAGGCAACTCATCGATGATCACGCGATGCCGATCCATGCGATCAACACCCTGCTCAATCCGACAGAATCCCTGCTAAACAACGAATCCAAAGTCGGACGCATCCTTTCAGCATTGCTCACCCCATTGCTCTCGCAGATGATGGATCAACTCGACACGGCGTTAACTTATGTATCGCAGCAGCATCGCTTCGCTCCCTTCGGAATCGTGCTCCGATCAGGTTACTTCGCCAACCTCGATCAGTTCGCCTATGCGACTGCCCAGCGTACAGGGATGCCCACGCTGATGCTGTCGCCAACCCCAGATTCCAGCGACTCTTTCTATGAGCCGATTACTCAGTTCGAATACAAATGTTCGCCTCGAATCAATATCGCAACCGGATTGGCAAAGGGGGCTGCGGCGTGAAAAACACAAGTACTCAAGTACAAAGCCCAAATCTACTTCCATTGTCGAGAATCAACGCTCGCCGTCGTGACACCGCGACCAGAAACTGGATACTCGCACTGGTTTCGATCGTTGTTCTTGTTGTGATGCCCGCGATCGCGATCAGCATCAACTTTCGAACCGCAAAGCCCGCCGATACGGGGCATGTGACACGATTCGTCAATGACCTGCAACATCTCCAGAGTTCACTTCCTTCACTCAAAAAAGAACTCATCACGCTACAAACGCAAGCCGAGTCGCAACTGCGAGCACAGACCCGAATCCAATGGACCAATGTACTCACACATCTCGCCGCGACGGCTCCATCGCATGTCAGAATTCACTCGTTCAACGCAGCCATCATCGAGAATGAAGGGGGGCAGCGGATCGAACTGAGTATCCAGGTTTACACCGGAAACTTGTCACAAGCGAGAGAGTTCCTCGTCATTCTTGAAAGCTCAGGAGTATTCGACGAGGTGAACATGCTCGATTCGCGCAGGACTTCAACAGGCGACGATGCACTGGTTAACTCAACCATCAGAGCCATCATCAAAGCCGACAAAGCCCCGGAGCAAAAACCATGAACTTCAAATCGCTCGCTCCAACCCACATCCACGCAATCGGTGCCGTGATCGCGATCGCAACCCTTGCAATCTGTGGTTACAGTATCTTCACATCATGGGAATCCCGCCAATCAGGAATCGAGTCCTCGCAGATCAGACTCACCCAGGTCTCCGAAGAACTCTCTGTCGCACAACAAGAGCGGGGGAGACTCACCAATCAGATCTCAAACCTTCGCTCAATTGTCGAAGAGGACAAAGATGTTATTGTCCCTAGGAGCATCAACGAACTCGCGGTTGAAGTCGTCGCGCTCGCAGAGCAATATAAACTCGAACTCGATCAGTTCGAACCAAAATCGGAACAAACCAAAGACGGCAAAGTGTTCCACCCAATCGTTATCAGATTGTCAGCTCCATACTCAGCACTGACTGAGTGGCTCGATCAAGTTCATGAGTTCATGCCCGATATCCATGTGATGTCGATCTCGATCCGTTCATCTGGAGCAGATCAATCAGTAGTCTCGTCGGATATCCAGCTCAACTGGTACAAACCCACCAGCGAGTAACAGATTCAAGAATGAAAGCATGCAATCCACTTGCACATAAGGGATTGATTTTGGACTCTTCTTGACATGGGACTTACAACAGAACGCAAAATCTTTCTCGGGCTCATGATCGTCGCTGGAGCATCGCTCGTAGTTGATCAAGCAATCCTCTCACCGAACAGCGCATCCGCCGATTCACTCGGTGCCGGTGATCTGAACGCATTACCGGACCAAGCGATCCTCGCCAGTGTCACGGCGCCGATTACCAAATCGGTTACGCAGATCCTCAACGAACGGCTCAAGAACTCTGAACTGTCCGGAGATGTTGCGATCAATCCAGAACAACTCCAGCAGCTGTTCGCACCGACGCATAAACCAGCCCCAAAGCAGCAGGTACTCTCTGCGCCCAAATCCTTTGTCGCCCAGCAGCCGGTGGTTGAGCAGATGCCAGTTCAATCCGCTCCAAGCGACCTCCCAGTCCTTTCAGCGGTGATGCCATCGCGTTCAGGACAATCCGGCGCAATCCTCGATGGAACACTCTACCGCATCGGTGAAACGACCAGAAATGGTTACAAACTCATCAGCGTAGAGAAACGTCAGATCGTTGTTTCAAAGGAAGGCAAAGAATACTGGGTAGTTCTGCCCGCAATCATCGACGAATAAGCCGCCTAATCCGTACAAACGGAATCAGGTAACAATCAACCTCAAACATATGCTGACAAGTGTGAACAGTTGCGAGTGAATAGCCGATTCTCCCTGAAACACCAAACCGCTTGCAAAGGCAAGTGAAGGAGAACTCATGCAAGCTAACTCAACAACCAAGGCCAATCGTCGTGCCTTCAGTCTCATCGAACTCGTTATCGTGGTCGTGATCATCGGAATCATCGGCGCCATCGCGCGAT
>JARGNC010000107.1 GCA_029212425.1 Phycisphaerales bacterium | reverse complement strand
TGACCCTGTCAATAGGGTTGAAGGGAATTGGGACATGAATTCTGAACATATGGACAAGTCCATATGTCCCAATAACTTCGAATTTTCCACCCAGCTTTCCTAGATTGACATTCGAGGTCGAATTTCAGCCCGAAATAGAGGTAATTATCTACTTATTTCACGCGTGATCGTCTTCAGGGCTGTTTCATCAAGCTTCAAAAAAAATGCCGTCATTCCAGTTATCGGACGGATTCAGGTTGATTTGTACACACATCACATCGAAGCGATTCATCTCGCGGAGATCCATGATGTTGGGACGAGTCGTGCGATTTGTCCATTGCCAGAACTTTCGTACATCAGCAAGGCAACTGTCTCGGGTGATGGAATCGTGATGCGGAATCCAGACCATAGAAAAACCCCGACTGGTCGGGGTCTGAATCTGTCATATGTTTTTACTGAATCGGAGACTGAATCAAAGACCAAGGTGGAGACCAGATGTGGTCACCACTGGATCCTGTGAAGGGTCTTTATTTGCAGCCGATTTTCCGACCGATGCGACGACGGCCGTTGAGGATCTTGCGTCCGCTCTTGGTCCGCATGCGGGCACGGAAGCCTACGGTACGGCGGCGTTTGATGTTGCTGACTCGTCTTGGGTAGTGGATTGCCATCGTCAATTCTCCATCATTAGCGAGTCACAAACCGATGCGCGACTCCATTCGGGCCTCGACTGTAGCCCCCGCTCCGCGACAGGTCTAGCACCGAATCTATTGCAGATACACAATTTGAGTGTTGGACTGGTAATTGAACCTGAATTCAGCGATACTAGAGCGGAGAGCTTCTGCGGAATCCCTGCGGGTGCTCGTTCGTCGTCCAAAAATGCTCATCAGAGCTGGACGGTGAGCGAGTGATCGTTGGAAAGGAACCGCAGCAGCTTGAGTACTTGGTTTGTGTTCGGGCTGTGCCATCGTGGCGCATCCGTTGCCTGATGACCGATGCGGAGATGCCTATGTTGAGCAACGATCAGCTTGATCAAGCACAAAAGATCCTCCATCACACCTTTGCGGATCGCGAGCTTCTACAGCGAGCGTTTGTCCATGCGTCGGTGACCGATTCTCGGATCGATTCAAACGAACGGCTGGAGTTCCTGGGAGATGCGATTCTCGGGATGTTTGTGTGCGAACGAATTTTCAAGCGATACCCGGATTACCTTGAAGGGGAGATGACCAAAATCAAATCGCATGCTGTGTCTCGTGCCACCTGTGCATCGATCGCGATAGATGTGGGTCTTGACCAACTCATCCGGGTTGGCAAAGGGATGCAGACCCAGCCCAATCTTCCATCGTCACTCGCAGCAGCGATTACTGAATCCGTCATCGCGGCGTTGTATCTCGACGGCGGGATGGACGCGGTGGTTCGGTTCTTGGAGCCGTTGATTGATCCGCTCATCGAAGCCGCGGTTGAATCTGGACATCAGCACAACTTCAAAAGCGTGCTCCAACAGCATGTCCAGAAACTCCACGGCGTTTCCCCTTCGTACCACATCATCGAAGAGAAAGGACCTGACCACGACAAACTGTTCCATATCGGGGTGCAGGTCAACGGCGAAAGCTTCGAGCCAAGCTGGGGACAGTCAAAGAAACAAGCGGAACAGCAAGCGGCCATGAACGCGCTGCACGCGATGGGCGTGGTTGAGATGGACGATGATGGTGAGCCTTTGATGGCTGAATAACACTGTCTTCAGCGACGACCATTCAGCGACGACGACGATTCACAAAGAATCCGCTGATCGCGAGGGGCGCAAGCGCGCCGGGGGTTGGTGGGGTGAGGAAGTACACAACGCTCAGCGTTGATCCGTGCTCGTAGATCGCATCGATCGCGCCATTCTCGTCGTCGAAGGATTCAAAGAGTTCAAAATCCAACATGCCGTCACTGCTGACAAAGAAGTCTAATCCAAGTGCGATGAGATCAATCATGCCTCCAGATGAGTAGCTGCCGGTCCCTGGAAATGTGTCGTCAACGCCTGGGGCGAGGTAGATTTCGTCTTCGATATTGATGTTTGCTTCTGAGAGCCATGAGCTGTTGACAGTGGAGACATAGATGTCCCATGAAAGTCCGATGATGTGTGCTCCACCGAACGCGACTTGGAGTTGTGCGGATTCGTTGTCTGGATCACCGAGCCCATCCCAGCTGTTGAATCCTGAGAGATCGACCGTGTCGAAGGGGCTCCCCCCAGCCGTGGTCATATCGAGATATTGCAGTTCTTGGGTATTGGACAGATACGGGCTCGCATACGCGGCTCCAGTGATTGCTGCAAGAATGGCGATTGAACACTTCATGCTTTGCTCCGTATCAAAAACGAATATCAACTCTACATTCAAATCAGAATGTTATGATGACAGAGTAATCGATTTTGCAATACGAATCAATCCGAATTGAATCGCAAACTCACTGAGTTCTCGGCACCAAATCCACAACAATTGGTAAATGATCCGTCGCGCGGGAGTCGTCGCGTTTCAAGCCGGACTCTTCGAGCACATGATCGCTCAATCGCGCGGTGTCCAGACTCCATGAGCGGACTGGGGTCCACGCGTGGTCGTCCACCAAGAGCCAATCGAGCCTTCCAGGGGTGTAGGAACTCTTCGCCTGCGTCCATGTCAGCATGGACTGAGTTCCCAGAACGGTCGTCGGTACAGGGACGAGGTCTTGGTGATTGATGCCCGCGCTCTCACTCATCATTTCGAGCGGGGTGCGCGTTCCGACGAGGTTGAAATCGCCTCCGATCACGACACCGGTATCGGGGTATTTTTCGCGGAGTTCGAGGATGAGGCCATGGATTTGGTGCGCTTGTGCGATTCGTTTGGCATCTTCGTCCGAGCCCGCTCCGCCGCAACATTTGAGATGGAGTGAGATGAGGATGAGGTGATCATCATGATCGGTTTCAACAACCGCCGCGACGACCCTGCTTGGATATTTGTCGCCGTGGGCGATAATGGGTTTGGTGATGGATTCGACGACCTTGAGACGGGTCGCGATCGCGACGCCGCTGCGGTCATCCATCATGATGAGCGACCAGTCCTCCCCGAGATGTTCGTCGATCCATCCGCGTACATCGTCTTGCGTGGTCTTGAACCATTCTTGATAGAGGATCGCTCGGGGTCTTTGAGAGGCGATGAATACAGCACATTCGTGCTCATCACACGAACCCCACCTTGCGGCTTTGCAGCAATCGGATCGTTGATTGGTTTGCTCGGTTCGTAGCGAGGAAGCGTGGTGGTGAATGACTGGGTGCGGAGCACTTCGCCACCGATCGCGCGGTGTTCAACTACGATCGTGATCCGTCCATCGTGCTGAAGCGATGGCATGGTTGAACGATCCAGACGCATCTCGTAGCGAGGCGCATTGTGCGTTGGGAGGAAGTAAAACCCGACATCAGCATGGCTGATTCGCTTGGTCGAGTGGTCTGTGTGGAGTCGGATGTTGGAGCCGCCTTTGAGTTCCCCGAATTCTTCTCCTGCTGGAGAGATGTCGATGGTCAAGTCCACACCTTGGGAGAGCATCATTTTCTGTCCGCTCTTGGGATCGTCCGCGTTGTACAAAGATCGCATCCCGGTGTTCTGGTCGCCGTCTGCGTCGATGCGGATGCGTGTCGTAAAGTTCGCGGCTTGGATCGCCTGACTCTCGTCATACGACTCGAAACACACAAACACCTCATCGTTGTCAGCGCGGATGCCGGTCTGACCATACCAGTCAGAGAGGTCACCATCGAGGACGATCTGAGCAGGCGGAACACTCTTTGATGTTGAACTCGTAGCAATGGTCTCATCAACGAGTTGTGTCGCTGCGCAGCCTGGGATCGTCAGGAATGTCAGGATAAGGAGTTTCGTGATCATTCCGAAGGATATGCGTTGGCCGTGTCCAAGCGATGAAGAATCTGGACGAAGGAATCTTGAATCGAGCGTTGAGAGCCAAATTTGATTGATGCTGTGAAATACTCATTGAGGGGATGGGGTTCGACTATGCTCATCAATCAAACAAAAACCCTCTGTTGATACAGGAGAACCCCATATGAACCGCACACAAACTTTGCTCGCTTCAACAATCGCACTCTCGACCCTCGGTGCAGGGCTCGCAGGCTTCGGTCTCAAAACGGAGTCCTCCGCTGAGAGCACCTCGCTTTCATCGACACTCGAGACTGTCGAATCTCTCGAAACCACCCATTATGGAGTCGATGCGGTTCACAGTTCTGTGCTGTTCAAAATTCGTCACGGCGGTGTCGCAAACTTCTACGGCCGATTCAACAAAATTGAGGGCGATATCGAGTTCGATAAATCGGATGTCACCAACTCATCAATGAGCATCACCATCCCTGTCTCATCTGTAGACACCAATAACAAAGATCGCGACGACCACGTCAAGAACGCGGAGTTCTTCAACGCTCGTCAATACAAAGAAATCAGCTTCGAGTCCAGCTCCATTGAAGAAACCTCAGAAGAAGGTGTTTACGCACTCAAAGGAACGCTCAACTTCCACGGCGAATCAAAAGTGATCACCGCTCAACTGATCGATGTTCGCTCAGGTGAATCGCGCGGGAAACCAGTCCTCGGATTCGAAGCACGATTCTCGATCAAACGCTCAGACTACGGCATCACCAAGTACCTCGCGGATGATCTTTCTGATAACGGCGGACTCGGCAACACGGTCGAGATCATCGTCGCGATCGAAGCCGCTGGATAATGTACCAGATACAAACTCGAGGGACACCATGGATCCACAAGTCCAGCAACAGCTCATGATCTGGGGCGGCGCATTCCCAGCGGGACTCGCAATCGTCATGCTCCTGATCTTCTGGTCGATCCACACACGCAAAGCGATGTGGAGCGAGGAAGAAGCGGGGGAAGATCAGCCGACGAAACCGAAACTCGGTCCGGTGTGGTTGATGCCGATTTTGATCAGCGTCGGATTCATTGGTGCGGTCAGCGCCCAGTTCCCGTCGTTCGATCTTTGGCCGAACGACAACTCGTATCGTCTACCGCACGCGATGGTGCTTGTTGGTTTGCTCGGATTGATCAGTTCACTATTCCGGCTGTCGATCATTCCGATGTTCGTTCTCCGCGTGCTGACCTTTGCAGGCGTGTTCTGCGTCCTCGCGTCCGGATATCGCGGGAACGACATCGTCTTCGCGGATGACTGGGCGTACTTCGGATGGATGGCGGTCGCGGGACTCATCCCTGCACTGCTCGCAACACTCCACGAACAAAGCTCCGAATCGACTCCAGGTTGGATCGACAGCGGATGCTGGATGCTCGTGCTTGGAGGGATGATGCCCTCGTTGTTCTTCAATGGCAGCGCTACGGGAGCAACCGTTCTTCCCGGAGTTCTCGCGGTGCTCGGACCGGCAGCAGTGGTCGGACTCATCTGCAAGCCGCTCTCCCTCCAGCGCGGCGCGATCACGACACTGGTCGGCGTGGTGCTGATCGTGACCATCGGATCAACAGTCCATTCCGAGCTCCGCTCGCTTCCAGCGGCGATGCTGATGATCGGAGCGGTTGCAACAGGATTGATCCGCTACGACGGGAATTCCGCGCTGCGATACATCCTTGTTCGTGCGGGGATTGCTGCAGTGCTGCTCGCAGGAGCGGCGGCGTTGTCGCATCACCAGCATGATCTGATCAGCAACAACTCTGCGGATGAAGCGTACGACTCATACTTGGATTACGAATAAAAAGCACGCTCCAAGAAGGAGCGTGCTTGGTTTTTCATTCGATAGCCAGGTCGAAAAAGGTCGAAACTCAGCGCCGACGACGCGACGCAACACCAAGACCAAGCAATGCAAGGGCACCAGTGCCCGGCGTTGGGATGGTGGTGAGGAGTTTGTCCGAGCCACCATCGTTGAGACCACGGAAACGAACAGCGAAGTCGCTGCCATCAAGACCGACGAAGCTCATGGAATCCAGCGATCCCGCATCGCTCGCGGTAATGGTGAACTGGAAGGATTCGGTGATTCCTACAGCGATGCCTCCAGCGGGATTCCCGCCTCCGGTCCAGTTTGCACCGATCGCGGCACCAGCATCGAACATCCCGAATGGGGATGCGCTCTCAGCGCCGGTGTCAAGGAAGTCAGCGTCTGTTGTTGAGAACAGCGTCGCGGATGCACCAGCATCAGCGCTGTCGATGTTGAAGACGAAACCTGTGAGGTATCCGCCGATCGAAGCACTGGTGGTGTTGGTGAGTGTGATGCTGAGTGTGCCGGTGTTGCCTCCATCGAAGACATACTCCAAGCCGCCAGCAAAGGCGCTTCCGGTTCCACCATTGCTGGTGTTGATATCGCCTGAGATGTTGAGGGATGCTGCTGATGCAGAGGTCCCAACAAGCGCAAGCATTCCGATTGCAGGAAGGATGTAGTTCTTTATGTCTTTCTCTCTTTCTCTATCCGAAGCGGGTTCTCAATCCTGCTCCGAAGATTGTTGACTGGTTCACAACACGACCGTCGTCATGTATTCTTTCGATGAACCTTTCGTATCCTACAGCTGAATGGATTGCGGGAAAAGGAAAAAGCCCTAAACTCTTTGTTTTATACGGTTTGTATCGGTGGATGTGAGGGCTTGGGTATATAGGCAAAATACGGAACTGTTACTTGCAATCAAAATACGAACGCAATCGTTGCTAGACTCAGCGTTATGTCTGGTTTTGACCCTCCTTTGCCCATCATGCTCGGCCAGCGTGTGCTGCTCCGCTCCATGTCGCACACGGATCGTGATGCGTTTGTTGCACTCCGACGAGCATCGCGCGAGCATTTAGAACGCTGGGAACCGATCCCGCCTTCTGGATTGGACCTCTACAGCAACGAAGCGTTCGATCGCGAGCTTGAGACACACAACACCCCTGACTCCCAGCGTTGGCTCGTGTGCATGAAAGAGAGTGGTGCGATCGCGGGACGCATCGCGCTGGGAAACATCGAGCGCGGCCCATTCCAGAACGGACGATTCGGATACTGGATCGGGAGCACCTACGCGGGACAAGGACTGATGAGCGAAGCGCTGTCGCTCGCTGTGACGCACGCGTTTGCGTCAGTGGAGAGTGGGGGATTGGGTTTGCATCGCGTGTGCGCCAACATCATGCCGAGCAATGTCGCGTCGCGTAGGGTGCTGGAGAAGGTGGGGTTCGTGAAAGAGGGGTATTCAGCGAAATACCTGCAGATCCAGGGGGTATGGGAGGATCATGAGCAGTGGGCGATGACGGTAGAATCGTGAGTCTGATCTAGCAAGTAGGTTTGAGAATTGGTTCCGATATGGTTGACACCTGCTTGATATCTTGTACATTACAAGTAAATAAACCAAAGTATTTATATTCCATGAAGGGGAAATGATGATGTCAATCTCAAAGCTCACGGCCACTCTCACGCTCGCACTGTGTACTCCAGCCGCGCTCTCGATTGCTCCTGAACCATCTTTGTTCGGTCAAGTCGAAATCCCCTTTAGTTGGCCAGCAAACTTCCCTTGTGCAACAAGTGAAGATGGCCAAGTTGCATTCCGTATCACTGACGCTTCATCTCAAAACGGCGGAATGAAACTGCACAGCGTCGATGTCTCTACAGGCGGCACCTTTGATCTGCTCGACTCACTGAGTATTGAGTCTTACGAGACCGGATTCGGAATGTACATCGCCGGTGACCGTGCCTATTTGCTCCCGAATCTGACGATCGTTGATATCAGTGATCCTTCAAACTTGACGGTCATTGGATCATTCTCAGAACCATTGAGCTCCAGAATCAACACCCCTTTGTCTGCAGTCCAAGGCACAACGGTGTACACACTCGCCTACGGAAGGAATGTTGATATCTACGACTGTGCGGATCCCTCTGACATCCAATATCTCGGAAGAATTCAGCTTGACGGAGATGGTTCATTGCTCTCAGTGGACACGCTGGGCGATGACAAACTGATCTTCGGACGCAGCTTTCGAGGGGTGAGCATCCACGACTCAAGCACGCTTGGTTCGCTGCCAATCGTGGGATCAGTCAATGGTTTCTCCTCAAACTCCGTCGAAGTGAACGAAGACCTCGATGTTGCTTACGCATTCCGGAGAGACACCTCGGCGCAGATTCTCACGAGCATCGATATCACAGACCCAACGAATCCAACTGTTCTGGGATCGCATGATTTGAATGACCTCTCACTCTTTTCAGACTCCGGTCCGATCGCTGCAATCGGTGATACGGTCGTCGCGATGTATGTTGAGTATGGCAGCATCGAGATTCTTGATGTAACCAACCCAAGCAGCATGCTACGGATGGATCCGATCAGTGTGGAATCGGAGAATATTGCACGCGTTGATTCGGATTCATTGTTGGTGGAAACACGCACGGGGTTGTCGGTCTACAACTTCACAGTCTGTGAAGCGGATCTGAACGCTGACGGCTCACTGAACTTCTTGGACATCAGCGCGTACCTCGCTGCATACGCCGCGATGGACCCGTTGGCGGACTTTACGGATGACGGAAACTTCAATTTCCTTGATGTCTCCGCGTACCTTGCAGCGTTTTCTACAGGTTGTCCGTAACAAAAACTGAATTGAACAAAGTGAGTTAGCCACGCGTTTGCGTGTTGCTCACTCCCACTCAATCGTCGCCGGCGGTTTGCTTGAGATGTCATAGACCACGCGGTTCACGCCGCGGACTTCGTTAATAATCCGCGTCGAGATCCGTGCGAGGACATCGAACGGGATCCGCGCCCAGTCTGCCGTCATGAAGTCCTGCGTTTCCACGGCCCTGAGCGCGATCACACGCTCGTAAGTCCGTCCATCACCCATCACGCCGACAGACTGAATCGGGAGCAGCACCGCAAAGACCTGGCTGGTTTTGCGGTACAAACCAGCAGCGACGATTTCTTCGAGCAAGATCTCGTCGGCGTTGCGGACGATCTCAAGCTTCTCTTCCGTGATGTCTCCAAG
>JARGNC010000106.1 GCA_029212425.1 Phycisphaerales bacterium | reverse complement strand
CTCAGGATTGAGCGACTTTCCCATCGATATGGACATCCATCTGCGGGAACGGGATGCCGATCTCCGCGTCATCGAGTGCATACTTCACATCGCGAGTGAGACGATCCTGCACACCCCAGAAGTCCTCGGCTTTCACCCACACGCGGACATCCCAGTCGATGGACGAACCACCCAACCCAGTCAGCACAACCGCAGGCGCGGGGTCTTCAAGGACATTGGGCGAGTTCTTCGCGGCTTCCAGAAGCACCTCACGCGCCTTGTCGATGTCAGCGCCGTAGTCCGTCCCGACAGCGACATTGACGCGCCGGGTGCTGTGGAATGAGACGTTCTCGATGTTGTCGCCGAAGATCGAGTTGTTCGGGACGATGATCCGGCGGTTGTCCGGCGTATCAAAGACCGTCGTGAATAGTCCAATCTCAAAGATCTTGCCCTTTACGCCCCCAGCATCGACCACATCCCCCACCTTGAACGGACGGAAGAGCAGCAGCATGATCCCCGCTGCGATATTCCCAAGCATCCCGGACATCGCCATACCGATCGCAAAGCCGACAGCCGCGAGAACAGCCGCGAAGCTCGCGGTTTCGATCCCGAGGGTTCCGAGGATCGCAACGCCACCTGCGATGAGGACGATATACCGCGCCATATTGGACAAGAAGCGAGCGAGGGTCTCTTCGACATTCGCTTTGCGGACCGCTTTGCCCACGATCTTGCGTGCCCATCCAGCGGCGATGAATACCGCGATAATCAGAACGATCGCGAGCAGCACAGGGCGACCGATGGTTTCCCAAGCAAGGATCCATGTGTCTGTGCTCATGTCGCCGCTGGTG
This sequence comes from Phycisphaerales bacterium, assembly GCA_029212425.1. Lineage (GTDB taxonomy): Bacteria > Planctomycetota > Phycisphaerae > Phycisphaerales > UBA1924 > UBA1924. The sequence continues at coordinate 8,198 of JARGNC010000106.1, read as the reverse complement.
ATCCGTGAGACGAGATCCCCGAAACTATCCGCGGTTGACGGTTCAACGATTGCTGGAGCTGAGTCTGAAGCTCCTTGAGTGGATTCGATAAGTTCTGGTTGCATAGTTCTGCGTATCCGTATCTGAACGCCGTCCCCACAGCGCGGCTGTCATGAATCGTGGATCAGAACTGCCAACCCACGGTGATATCGAAGTAAAGGTCGTTATTGTCTTTCCCGCCACCCGGTTGGGAATCATATTTGTGCGTCAGTTTGAACTGGAGATTCATATTGCTCTCTTTGTCAAGCATGATGTTCCACTTCAGGTGGTTGTTGAGACGATCGCGCGTGACTTGCGAAACATCGACAAAGTACTCCATACCCCCTTCGATGTTCATTGTCTCATTGAATCTGTGCCTGAGATCGAGACCGGTGACCAGTGCTTCTGGACGGAACTCATCGTTTGTCCCTCCGAAGGTTTGCGAACCACCGAAACCGGTTCGGCCTTTGAAGTTGGTTTTGTCATTCTTGATGAACTGATAACTGATACCGCCGTGGGCCGAGGCGCGATAGTCCCAGTCTTGGAACTCATCCGCTTCAAAGCTCGCAGTGGTCCACCAACCGATCTTGCTCCCTTCCGGCGCGAGCCATTCATGACGGAAGTCGAGATCAAGCCGATTCTGAGAATCAACTCCGTTGCGTGTCGCGAATCGATATTCCGAATCAAACTTGGTGCGGTATTTCTTTGATTTACGAACGGTGTGGAACTGGAGGTTCAGGTTCGAGTTCTCTGTGTTCCCAGTCGCGGTGTTGAACCCAACCCGAACTGAGCGTTTCCAACCTTCCCAAAAGGAAGGCCCCTCGTCCTTCTTCTTGACCTCCGGCGGAGGGGCAGGAGTCGGCTTTGGCTCAGCCTTCGGAGTCGGAGCGGGTTTCTCAGCTTGATTCGCTGGAGGCGCTGGGGGGACGTTTTCGGCAGGTTGTTGCGGACTGGGAATTGCACCTACAGCGATCGCATGGAGTGTTGCACGCTCGAGATTGCCTTGAGCGAGTTCCAGTTGAGCCATTGCTAGGGTATATGCCGCCTGCGCCGCTTGAAGCTCCGCGAGAGCCTCCGTAGCTTCAAAGTCCGCATCGATCCTCGCCGTACAAGGGAGGGCGAGGAGCGGCACCAATAGGCATACAATAAATCGTCTGATGGCCATCATGCCACCTCCACTCTGAACATCATCAACCTTCGATCTTGGCAGCAACAGAAGCCTACCGGATCTTTCGGAGCACCGATTGGTACCTAAGAACCCGAGATCGAGTAGCATTGTACCAGATCGGGTCATCTAGCCGATGACTGAACCGATACAGTTCTCATAAATAACGGGAAACGCAATGGATAACCAATCACCTCTATCCTCGACAACCCGACGCAATATTCTCCAGTTGGGTGCTAAAGCGGGATCAATGATCGCGGTCAGCGGAATACTCGCCGGGCTCAGTGGCTGCAAGAGCGGCTCCAAAAGGAACGGACGGTCTGCCAATATGATCGGACAGCCGATCCCTGGAGACCCGGTCCATGTGAACCATCCGCCGTCCATGCCATTCCCGACCAACTCAAGCCGGCCTCAAGTCGCGGCTGCTCGTTTAACAGAACTCCCACACTTTGTGATCCCGCGCACCGCGTGGACTCATGGGAAGACAAAGGTGAGTCTCGCAGATCCGATGCAACAGATCTCCCGGATCACTGTCCACCACGACGCAATCAGCCCGCTCCCATCAGGGCAGTACGCGGATTCTGTCCGTCGACTCGTCGCGATCCGGCGAGGACACCTGGGCAACCACTGGGCAGATATCGGATACCACTACGCGATCGACCCAGCAGGACGAGCTTGGCAAGCAAGGCCATTGATTTATCAAGGCGCGCATGTGAAAGACAACAATCCCGGCAATATCGGGATTGTCATGTTCGGGAACTACGAGCAAGCGACCCCCACTGCGAAAGCACTCGATACACTCAACACGCTCATCGCCCACGAGATGCGTCGGTTTAATGTCCCGCTGAGCCGGGTGTACACACACCAAGAGCTCCGCAGCACCGCGTGTCCTGGTCGGAATCTGCAAGCGCAGATGATTCAACTCCGTAGACCAAACGGCGCTCTCGCAATGTTGGTGAATCAATATACCGCGAGCACTTGAGCACTCCAGTTTGAGACTGGTCTTGACTCCAACTCGAGAAGACCTGTTTCGAGAAGACCTGTTTCGAGAAGATCAATCCAATGAAGATCAGTGCGCAGTGTCGGTTGCGTGTTCGAGGGATTCTTCAACTTCTCGCTCGCCGAAGATCGCGGTGCCGACACGAACGATGTTCGCGCCTTCTTCGATCGCGACCTCAAAATCCCCTGACATCCCCATCGAGAGCAGGTTGAAGTGGTCTTCTCCGACCCCAGCTTTGACCAGATCGTCGTAGATTTCTTTGCAGCGAGCAAAGTGCGGGCGTGATGCTTCTGGATCATCAGTCAGCGGCGCCATGGTCATTAAGCCACGGACGCGAACATTGATCATCGTGTCGATCTGCTCAGCGATGGCGCCGAGTGCGGCGATCGGGAGTCCAGTTTTGGACTCCTCGCCTGACACATTGACCTGGACCAAGACATCGATCACACGATCGATTTTGTTTGCGACAACCTGGAGTTCTTCTGCGAGTCTGAGCGAATCAATCGAATGGATGAGGCGAGTGCAATCTGCGATTTTCCGAACCTTGTTCCGCTGCAGATGACCGATCATGTGCCAGCGGACTGGGTCGTTGACATTGATGGGCTCGATATCTGACGATGTACGCGGAAGCGTTCGGATGCGATCGAACCATTCCTCGATGACGCCTGCTCTCTGCGCAAGCTGTTGGACACGATTTTCACCGAAATCACGATGCCCAAGAGTGATCAACTCACGGATGTCCTCAGGTTCAGCGTACTTGGTCACCGCGATGGTGTACACGGAGTCCGCTGATCGTCCCGATCGTTGAGCCGCCTGCGCGACGCGTCCCATGACTTCTGCATATCGATCCGCGAGTTGTGTCATCAAGTCTCCATCCATCCGGTGCTGGTTGATCCATTATACAGGGTTCTGTCCCCATTCGCTCCGGCTCAGAAGGGCTTCCGACGCGCTGGATCGGTCGGAGAACTGGTCCCAGCAGTCTCAGGCTTCTCCCGCCATCGACCATACCCCAACTCCCGATCTCGCTCGCTTGGATCCTGAGCGTCGTCTGTGAGCCCGAAACGCTCTTCAAGATCCGGATCCGCACCGCTGGACTGTTTGAGCTCGACACGCCGTTTTTGAAGATCTTGGCAGCCTGTCATGGTGACAAGCAACGCAACGCCACACACAAAGAGCGTCGCTGTACGCGTAGCTCGTAAAGCACGATTGATCGGTTTAGTGTCCATCGAAGGAGTATACGCAGGAGATCTACAACGGATCGCGCGAGATATCGGGACCTGCACTGTGCGGCGGAGCAACCAATCCTGGATCCGATGACTCTAGTCGACTGTTCAGGTCCACCAAACGCGATTCGAGCCGCTGCATCCGCGTGCTCAACTCGTGAACCGCTTTGCTAAGTTCATCAAACTGCTCCCGTGCTCGTCCGTTATCAACCTCGAGAAATCCGATGGATTCTTCGAGATTCTCGAGCCGATTCTGATCGGTCTGTTTATTAGGCTGTTTGTGTGGCTCCTGGGTCATACCCAAGATGATAGCACGCTTTGAGTTCAGCCTGCTTTCGGGAGCTTGACAAGCTGCCCTTTGGTTTGATCACACACAATCCGATTTCGGCCACGCTCTTTCGCTTGGTAGAGGTTGGCATCGACATGCTCGATCCATTCCATGGATTGGAGCGTCGGACCTTCGACGCACCCTGAGATCCCCATCGAGATGGTAATCTTACGCTCAGGATGTCGAGGCCAACAGATCTCCTCGCATGCGATACGGATCCGTTCGCAAAGCCCCTTTGCATCCTCTGGGGTGGTATCAGGCAAGATGAGGGCGAACTCTTCACCGCCGTATCGGCAAGCGATATCGCTTGCTCGAAGGTGTGTGTGCAGCAGGTTGGACATACCAGAAATCACCGCATCTCCAGCAGGGTGTCCGAAGGTGTCATTGACCGATTTGAAGTTGTCAATATCAATCATGACCAGCGAGAGGCTCTTGCCGTGACGGATGCTGCTTTCGTAAACCTCTTTCCATCGCATATCAAAGTGCGATCGGTTGTAGAGACCTGTAAGACCATCAATCTGTGCACGCTGTTCGAGCATCCGCAAGAGGGTCGAAATCCGCAATGCGCTGCGGAGCCGTGCGCGAAGCTCGGTGAGCTCGAAAGGCTTGGACACAAAGTCGCTTGCGCCCAGATCGAATGCGGTCACCTTGTCTTGTGTGGTGTCCTGACCAGAGAGCACGATGACTGGAATATTGCGTGTTGCTGGATCTTCCATCAACTGGCGGAGAGTTTCGAATCCGTCCATGACAGGCATTTCCAGATCAAGCAAGATCAATGCTGGGAGTTGCTCTTTGGCAAGTTTAAGTCCTTCTTCACCATTGACCGCGCTGACAATTGAGATGGACTCGGTTTTCAGCCGCGCATTCAATAACCGATGCACAAACTCCGAGTCGTCTACAAGCAAGACGACCGGTGTTTGGTCAAACTGAGATTGTTGCGTGCTGGTCATATCCGGATCATCATCCCTAAAGAGGTGGATTCAGTTCATCGTGATTCAGGAATCAATATATTTCAGATACGCGCTGCACTCGGACACCAACGCATCGAACTCGGTACGGATGTGATCCATCTGGAGCATCTCGATGTTGCTCGTTTTAATCCGTTCTTCTAGATCCGCAGCAGCGGATCCGATCGGATCAAAACCAAAGCTCGGCGCCGCTCCTTTGAGCTGATGCGCGAGCCGATTCAACTGCGAAAAATCATTTGTTTTCACGCTCTCATGGAGCGAATCGATCCGATTCGGGAGTTCACCGAGGAACATCTCGATCAGTTCGAGATCATCTGCGTTGTTCACATCGAGCGAGAAATGAGACTGGTCAAGCTTGGGCATCTATAGCACCTCCAGAGAACGAGTATCGGCGGGCTACAGAATGCTGTTTAGTACAAGCAATGGAATCTAGACGCAGGGCATAAATACCCTGGTCCAAATAACACATGACTCGGAGGACTCCTGCGTTATCTGCCGAATCCGATGAATTCCGTCAAAATGTGCAAAGGTGATCGGACCATGCAATGCAAGCATCACATTGCAAGCATCACTTTGAGAACTGATCGTTGTGATTTGGATTGATGGGAGTGCTCAAGTCATGTAGAACCAACGGTTCAGCGTTCTCAAGCATCTCTCCAGTATCGCGAGAATCAAATCTCAAGCGGAAAGAATGACCCCAGCGGGATTTGAACCCGCGTTACCAGGATGAAAACCTGGTGTCCTGGACCAGGCTAGACGATGGGGCCGATCGGACAGGGGGTACTGTATTCCCTATTTATCCCCCGTCAAGTCATCCGCCGAGGGAATTGACACCCTGCGCTCAATCGCATGCAGATCAACGCACGAATATGCGATTCAACCCGTTTGACTATCAAAGGATGGGATGATCACCAGCACCAAAAGATCATAAAAAAGATGCACCCCCACTGCGATTCCAAGACCTCGCATCAAGAACAGGATTCCGAAATACATCCCTGCGAGGAAGTAGAAGAATGCCATCCTGAAGTTGAGCGATCCGTCGAGCATGAAAATCTGATCGTGATACCACGCAAACGCGACTGAAGAAAGCAGTATCGCGATAAAGAACGCCTTGGTTTCGCTGAATCCGAACACATCAGCAATGAGAAAGTGGATCATCGTAATCAGCACAAGACGAAAGAGCATCTCCTCGTACAATCCCGCGCCCAGCGCGAGCATGAACTGGCTCGCTTGGGATTGTTCTGGGATGCTGTCAACTGCTTGCATCACAAGCTCGCCGGCACCGATCGGCTTGAGCACCATCACCATCACAATCAGCGGACCGGTCAAAAACGCGGACTCTGTGATCATCTTCAGCCAGACTGACACGGAAAATCGAACCGGATCGCGGCTCAAAATGTGCTGCATCACGAGCATCGTCACCAATGCCAATGCCGGAAGATGTAGACCCACCACACCGAAGAGGTCGAAGAATCGCACAAGCATCCGATGCGCTTCGAGCGAATCCTTGACAGGCCCGAAGACCCCCAATGATCCGAGTTCATACAACAGGATAATGGGGAGCAAGAAAACCAGCATATGCAACGGTCGCATCGACAACGCAAAATAACTGTCACGCGCCAGCATCGGTCGCTGAGGTACTCCAGATTGATTCGGGAGCATCGACTCGGTTGTATGCTTCGATGGGGACATTGGTGAGAGCAGGATCTGGTCAAACGATTCGTGTAAGGGGACTGATCATAAGCATAGAAAAACCCGACCAGCACGGTCGGGCATCTGATGATTCAAAATGTACACAAGGCAGATTAGCCTGCGTGTGCTTTGAGACGCTTGTTCATGCGGCTCTTGCGACGCGCTGCTTGGTTGCGATGGATGACACCCTTCTGAGCGGTGCGGTCCACAGTCGAAGCGGCTTTGCGGTATGCAGCGACCGCGTCTCCGCCATTGGAGAGACTGTCATCAAAAGCTTTGATCGCAACACGCATGTTGCGCATACGCCAGCGGTTGAGGGCACGGCGTTTCATGTTCTGACGGATACGCTTCTTTGCAGAGTTCGAGTGAGCCATACAGTCTTCATCCTTCGGCAATGTTGCCTTGATAGTCCAACCAGCGGGGAACCCCACGCTGGGTCGATATTGTTCACCATCAAGCAAAAGAAATCAAGCAAGAACCACAATTCAACTTGCCAAACCCCGAATATGGGCTTACCGTACCCCTCGCCAAGATCACTCAAGGCGAGCATGCGTGCGTAGCTCAACTGGATAGAGCACCTGACTACGGATCAGGAGGTTGAGGGTTCGAATCCTTCCGCGCGTGCTTCACAATCCCCGTTTTTGACGGGGATTTGTTGTTTTTACGCCCCATTTCGAATCCTGCATCGATGCCATCCTGTCCTACAGATGAGCGGATTGACACTCCGCGATCGCTCTGAGCACCAGTTTGGCGGCGATGAAATCGCTCGCGTGATGGTCCGTCGGGCACAGTTCGACCACATCCAAGCCCACAATCTTTGAGTTCTCAGCGATTTTGCGGATCAGCGTGTTGATGGTCCGCCAGTCCAGCCCCCCAGGTTCTGGGGTCCCTGTAGATGGGAGGATGGAAGGATCCAGTCCATCCAGATCAATGGTGAGGTAAATATGATCAGTGAGCAGGTCGGTCACACCGTCCATCCAGCCGCCATCTGGTGCATCGAGGATGTCATGAGCAAAGAAGGTCCTGCTCGGCTCCATCGCGTCCATTTCGACCTTGTCGATCGCTCGGATACCGATCTGCACGATCGGCGCGAGGTCGCGGGCACGCGCCATGACGCATGCGTGGTTGTGTGTTGAGCCGTGGTAGGACTCTCGGGTATCGCCATGCGCGTCGATCTGGACGATGGTGAGACTGCCGGGAAACTTCTGTGCCGCAGCTTCAAACGCTCCGATCGATACGGAATGCTCCCCACCAAGCACCACAGGGAGTTTGCCCGCATCAAGCACCGCCGCGACGCGGTCACGAACCATCGGCGCTAGATGGATCGGGTCGGGCTCAGAACACGCGACCGCTTCTTGCGTGTGAATGCCTTTGAGGTGCGGCTCACTCCGCGTTGGGATGTCGAACCATTCAACCTGCGCCGACGCATCAATGATTGCTTGAGGACCGCGATCAGCCCCCTTGCGATAGGTCGAGGTCATGTCGTACGGCACAGGGATAATGTGCACAGACGAAGTCTCTGGATGACTGAACTCTACAGGGATATCGAGGAAGTTTGACAACTTGGATTCCTTCAGTTTCGGTATTGAACACCTGTTCAGGTCAGTTCAATATCGGGATCGAGGTAGGTGTACCCCTCCAACCCAGACTCGTAGAAACGACGCATGGTGCGTGCTTCGGACACGGTCAATGACTTGGCGCGGACGCCTTGCTCGCATTCGCGTTCGAGTGCTCTTGCCAGATCACTCGCGTCGTACTGCACATACGAGAGCACTTGCCGGACGGTGTCACCCCGGATGAGTTC
>JARGNC010000105.1 GCA_029212425.1 Phycisphaerales bacterium | reverse complement strand
AGCCAATAAGGCAACCCGAAAAAAAGCAACCAATAAGAAAGCCACTCGCAAGAAGGTAGCGAAGAAGGCGACCCGCAAGAAAGCGACCAAGAAGAAGGCTACGAAAAAGAAAGCCGCTAAAAAGGCAACCAAGAAGAAGGCTACTAAAAAGAAAGCCACAAAGAAGAAAGCTACTAAGAAAAAGGTAGCGAAAAAGGCAACCAAGAAGAAAGCTACGAAGAAAAAAGCCACCAAGAAGAAGGCTACTAAGAAAAAGGCCACGAAAAAGAAGGCCACTAAGAAAAAAGCTACTAAGAAGAAAGCGACCAAGAAGAAGGCCGCGAAGCGCACCACCAAGAAGAAGGCAACACGCCGCAAGGCAACTCGCCGGTAAACCGGTTCCGGGTCGATCAGAAATGATCAACTCAGGACTGATATCCCAATGCCGTTTCACGGAGTCGATGAATCATCGGCTCCGTTTTTGTTTGGGCATGGTTAGGCCGCTGGTGGTCGACTCAAGAACCGGTCCATCATTGCTGAATCCACGCCTTCCATCGGATAGTGCATTGTCAGACCCACTTCCAGCGCGTGGTGATCGCAGATCACGAATGAACAAGGCTCCTCGACTCTCCAACCGACGAACCTGAGCGCTCGTGCGAGGCACTCGATCGAGGTCACGCAGACTACGCCGTCCTCGTGGCGTTCGATGGGGATGAACCCGAACTGCCATGCTTGTCGGCTCGTGATAACAGACTTGAGTGACTGGTTCGGCTCGATCGCGCACGGGTCCACACGCGGAGAGATCATTGCGAACTGCACGGCCCACGCGTGTTCGATGATTCCTGGGTCGATACCGAAGAGTTCTTCTGCGAGCATCCCGAAGGGACGGGGATTGGTTTTTTGTTCTTGAACCACCAGGTCGCATTGATCTGTTGTAAGGACGCCGTATTGAACGAGAAGGTCTCCGAGTCGTAGTGCCATTGTGTTCTCCCCTCGCTGGGCGCCCGAGTGTGCGTTGTCCAGCGGTGTGCTCGGTTCAAGCATGTTCGCGGATTGCCACCTCATCGGTGACGATGCTGTGAGATCGACCGCGAGGGCGTGCGGATGGACTTCGACTGATCGTTTTTGCGCGGAGTTTGGGTTCTTGGTCGTTGCTTGTGTTGTCGGTGATGCAGACAGTTGCTTCCGATCAAGATGTGTGAAGATTCTGTGGAATTGGGTTGCAAGGAGCAGGTTCGTAAGCAGAACGACCCTGCCGATAATCGGTTACTTTCCGACGCAGAAGGTCGCGAAGACTCTCCCGATGACATCATCGGGGGTGACCTGTCCGGTAAGTTCTCCGAGTGAATCCAGTGCGTCGCGCAATCCGCTCGCGACGAGTTCCGGCGCATCGAGGGAGCGGGCTCCTTGCGGGATCCATTTGAGTGCGTCTTGGATGCCTGTGATCGCTTGGTTGATCGCTCGGCGGTGCCTTGGAACGAACGCCCCCACTCCCATCTGGGTCCGATCACTCACGGCATCCGCGACTGCACGCTTGAGCACCCCCAGATGATGTCCATCAAGGGCGCACACGCTGATCGCATTGGATGCGTTGGTGTCGTTGAGGATGAGGTCGGATTTGGTGCGGACGCGGATGATGGGTTTGCCGAGCATTTCGAATCCGTCCCGATCAGCAAAGCGACCGCTGGGATCGCACCAGAGGAGGACATCCGCGTCTTGGATGCGCTCTCTTGCGAGCTGCTGTGCGTGTGCGTCGATCGCGTCGATTGCGTGATCCGCGAGTCCTGCGAGGTCGATGAGATCAATTGTTCCCGCTCCAGGGATATCCGTCTCGAGGTTGAGTGGTTCGGATATCGCGTCGCGCGTTGTGCCTGCTCGGTCGCTGACGACCGCTCGCTCTCGTCCGATGAGTGCATTGAAGAGCGCGGACTTGCCTGCATTGGGCATGCCGCAGATCACAGCGTTGGGCTGGGTCGAATGGATCATGGATCCCGCGGCGCTCCCGATCTCGTCGATGAGTTGATTGCTCAGTTCGGTGAGTCGCTGAGTGAGTGCGTCTGGTGCGATGGGGACAACATCGTCTTGGTCTGTGAAATCCACTCCGGATTCGACGAGCGCGAGGAGCAATGCGAGTTCTTGGGTCCATTGATTGCAGCGTTCGCCTTGGGAACCATCGAGGAGTTTGGTCGCGGCGCTGAGTGCTTCGTCCCCCACTGCTGCAATCCGCAGCGCGACACCTTCTGCTTGGGCGAGAGTGAGTCGATCGTTGAGGTACGCGCGGGCGCTGAACTCCCCCGGCTGTGCTCGCTGAAGACCTGGAATCTGATAGATCTGATCGAGTGTTCTTTGGAGAATCACCGGATTCCCAACCAGTATCAACTCCGCTACATCCTCACCGGTGTAGCTCCGTGGACCATCGAACCAGATGACCAGACATGGGAGTGTGTGTTGGTCGTCGATACGGACTCGGCATTTGTGGATGCCTCGTGTGGGATCGGAAAGCGTGGTGATGGACTCAATGCACTCGCGTGCGTCTGGTCCTGATATCCGGATGATGGCGCGGGTGCTGTGACCTTGCGGGGTTCCGATCGCTGCGATGGTTCCGCCGGTAGGCATGGTGGGTTACTTGTGCTTGCCTTGGTTGCGACGCGATGCAGGGTTTGGCGCTTGTGGGCCTTTTTCCATCAGCTGCTTTTTCGCTTCCGCGGCTTCGTTCATACGCTGCATGAATCCCGGTCCTTTTTTCGCTTTCTCGGCGCGAATGTTCTCGATCTCGAGCATGCCGTGCTTCTTCATATGGGCGCGGATCCACTTGTTCTCGATGATCCCCATTGTTGAGTTGGTGAGGAAGTAGAGCGCGAGACCTGATGGAGCGGTGTACATCATCACTGGGAACATGACGACCATCATGACCTTCATCATCTTCTGTTGGGACTCTTGTTCTGGGGTCAGGGTCGCTTGTGTTGGAGGGGTGAGGTATTTCTGGTGTGCGAAGAAGACGACACCCAGCAGGAGCGGGAGGATGTTGATCGAGGAGACATTCCCCCAGAGCGGGAATGAGAAGTGCATGGCGCTTGGGAGCGGGATTGCGCCGTCGGCACTGGAGAGATCGGAGAGGAACATCCATGATCCTCCGGAGAGGGTCTGGAAGATGCCGTAGAACGCGGGCTCGTGCTTGAGTTCGACGGCGAAGAAGAGTGTTGCGTAGAGCGCGATCCAGACTGGTGACTGGAGCATCATCGGGAGACATCCGAGCATCCCAAGCGGGGAGATGCCTTCTTCGCGCCAGAGTTTGGACATTTCTTGCTGCATCCGCTTCGGATCGTTCTTGTACTTCTCGCGGAGTGCTTTTTGCTTTGGTGCCATGGATTGCATCTGGACACCGAAGCGTTGCATGCGGATCTGCGACCAGCGAGTGATCGGGTGGAGGCACGAACGGACGAGCACCACGAGCAGAAGAATCGACACGGCCCAGTCGCCTGAGATGGAATGGAATATGCGGAGGACGGCGATCAGAATATTGGTCAACCAATCAAAGGTACACGCGGCACAGAATCCGCCGATGTTGTACACAACCATGTCCGGGAGGTTCAACGCAGCGAGGATTGGATCAGCGGCGAAGACGGGCTTTGTGCGAGGACCGGCGTAGACGCCGTTGGTGATTGTTGCGGTATCGCCGGGCGCGACGGTGAACTCTGGGCTGATGGTCCCGAGGAGCATGGTGGTGTCGGGCGCCGTGTCGTAGGTGCTCAGGAGCATTCGGCTGACGGATTCAACGGATGATCCGAGGAGGCGGTCATCAGGATCGGCGCTCATCGGATCGAGCATCGGGTGGAGTACAACGGAGAAGTACCGATCCGAAAACGCGATCCAGCTCAGACGGGATCCCTTTTCGATGGTCGATTCGGTTGGCCAAACGACTTTGGCCTCTTCGGAGTGCTTGTTGCCGTTCGCGTCTTTGATCTTTGAGCCGAGGAGTTTGCTTCGGTTTGCGAGCTTTTCATCGACATTGACTTTGATGGAGCTGCCCTGTTGTTCTGGTGAGCGGAGGGTTCCGTAGCGGACTCTTCGGCGATCTCCTGCGTAGCCGTTCTTCGCTTTGGGCATGTCCACCATCGCGGTTGGGAGGAAGCGGAAGGTGTGTGTCTCGGATGACAGGTTTTCGATGGATTGCGTGATGGTGAACGCGTGTGCGGTTTCGCGCATCTTGTATCGGCGTGTGACCTTCGCGACCGGTGTCCCCTGTGCATCAACGACGGTTGTTTCAAACACGCCTGGACTCAGCTGCGACCAGACATTCTGTCTTGATCCGGAGATGTCGACATCTTGATCGTCGATTTTGATCCACGCGAGCGAGAAGGGGACTGCGGAGAAGTTGTTGCTGTTCTCGACGCGTTGCTGGAGTCGGATGTTCTCGACCAGTGCGACGGTCTCGAACTCATCGAGGAGGATGAGTTCTTCGATCCCTGCACCGAGTTTGCTGAAGATGATCTCGATCTCGCCATGACTGTCGATGAGGGGCTGCCATGCTTCATCGCTTGAGACAGGCAGGGCTGAGTATTGCGCGGTGCTTGTTTCGATCGGCGTTTGTGGATCGGCTTGAAGAGTCGGCTGGTCGGTCGGTTGACTGGTGGGTTGGTCGGTCGCTTGTGATGCTGGATCATCCTGCATCGCGTGCGATGGGCTGACCAGTGCAATCAGGGCGGAAAGAAACAAGATTGAGAGTGTGGAATGGCGCAACTGCTGTCTCGCTGTACTCAGACTTTGTGCAAGCCGAGGATTCTTGGGATGGAATGGACGGTGATTCAGCGGCCTTCAAAGAGACGGTCGCCGAGCCAATCGTGGAGTTGTGGGATTGCTTTGATTTTGTCCGCGGTCTGCTTGATGTCGTACTCGACACGCACAAACTCGACTTGTCCGGGTGAAATGATCGTGTAGCACGCACGCGGATCGTGATCGCGGGGTTGACCGACCGATCCGACATTGACGATCGCTTTCTCGTCTTCGATGAATCGGAAGACCGGATCGTTCCCGATCTCGGAGGGTGGGTAGAAGTCCGGCTCGTTGGAGAAGACACCAGGCTGGTGGGTGTGTCCCACAAGAGCGATGTTCTCGACACGATCAAAGATCGCTTCGAGTTTGTCCGGCGCGTCGCTCGCGTCTTCTGGGAAGATGTATTCGTTGATTGGTCGTCTTGGGGACGCGTGGACGGAGAGGATTTGGGTGCCGTTGCCCATCAGGTCTTCGACGGCTCTGACCCTGAGTGATCCGAGGAACTCGAAACGGCGCGTGCGAGCGGCTTCATCTGGTTCAGCGTCGAACTGGTCGCGGGTCCAGTACGCTGCGGATTCTGCTGGAGCGTTGAAGTTGGTGGGTTCGTAGAAGACGGCGAAGTCGTGGTTGCCCATGAGCGCCCAGGCGCATTTCTCTTGGACGAGATCGACGCATTCGAGGGGTTCGGGTCCGTATCCGATGATGTCTCCGAGACAGACGATCTGATCGATCTCTCGGTTCTCGATGTCGGCGAGCACGGCTTTGAGCGCGACGGCGTTGCCATGGATATCACTCAGGACTGCGGTTCGCACGGGATCGTCTCTTTTCTCTATCATCCCTACCTATATAGGGATCGCAAATTCATTGATTCATACAGACCGGATCGTAGGGCGGGAACTGTAGAGACTTATTGACTTGCTGGCAATGAATCGGGGGGATTTGGGACCTGGAAGAGGGGTTTGGTGACGCGGAGAGCGTTGTTCTGGAATAACGAGGGGACGACACTTGTTTTTCGCACGGAATGGGCAGCGAATATCATGCTCAGACCGCCGATTTCCGATAGATATACGGGAATCAGCCCGGTCTGTCGGGTATTGATAAGGTCCGCCGGACCTCCCTGTTTTTACTCTTGACTCATGTCAGGGAACGACTTATGGCCTCAGCTTCAGTAAGTTATCAACGGACCCGTGAGATGTCGATCGACGAGCTCTTGCTCGAAAACCGGATCGTGTTCCTCATCGGTGAAATCAATCAAGCCTCGGCTTCGCGCGTCATGATGCAGATGCTGTATCTGGAAAACCAACGCCGAAACCAGGAAATCAACTTTTACATCAACTCCCCAGGTGGGGCGGTTGACGACACGCTCGCGTTGTACGACACGATGCGGTTCCTGAGTTCACCGATCGCAACCTACTGCATCGGGCGAGCATATTCAGGAGGCTCGGTCCTGCTCACTGCAGGCACGAAGGGTCGTCGGTTTATTCTCCCTCACGCGAAGGTGATGATCCACCAGCCATACGGCGGGATCACTGGTCAAGCGGAAGACATCCGCTTGCAAGCTGAGCAGATCATCAAGTCCAAGCAGACCATGATCGACATCCTCGCAGAAAACAGCGGTCAGTCGAAGGAGCGCGTCCGCGAGGATTCCGAACGCGACAAGTACTTCGATGCTCAGGAAGCGAAAGAATACGGCTTGGTCGACGAGGTTCTTGTCGAACCGCCGAAGGACTTGAACGCGATCTCCGGCAGCTAATTCCGATCATTCATTGAGACCCCAACACCAAGACAGGTGAAACACATATGTCCAACCCAAGCGCCCATCTGGTCCCCATCGTCATCGAACAATCCGGTCGAGGCGAACGCTCGTACGACATCTTCTCTCGGCTGCTCAAAGACCGCATCGTCTTTGTGACCGGCGGAGTCATGGATGACATGGCGAACCTCGTCGTCGCGCAGCTGCTTTTCCTTGCAAACGAAGATCCAACCGCGGATATCTATATGTATGTCAACTCCCCTGGTGGTTCGGTCACCGCGGGGCTGAGCATCGTGGACACGATGAACTTTGTGAAGCCCGATGTGTGCACCTACATCATGGGGCAGGCGGCTTCGATGGGTTCGGTCATCGCTTCCTCCGGCGCGAAGGGCAAACGCTACGCGCTCAAGAACGCTCGCAATCTGATGCACCAGCCGTTGATCTCCGGGATCATGGAAGGGCAAGCGACCGATCTCGAGATCGAAGCGAAAGAGATGCTGCGTCTGCGCGACCGCTTGTACGCGATCTACGCGAACGCAACGGGTCAGGATCAAGAGAAGATCCACAAGGACTGCGATCGCAACCTCTGGCTCGACGACCAAGAAATGGTCGAATACGGCTTGATCGACGAGGTTCTCGAATCGATGCCGGTCAACGAGGGCTGATTTTCAACCAAATCCAAATCATCGAAAGCCCGGTCGCTGACCGGGTTTTTTCTTGGTTGACCAGAATCTCAGGACTTTTGGTATACTGGAGCGAGCACACAACTCCTACAACGAAAGGTGGACAGCATGGTTGGTCTTGCAGAACTTTGGATGCCGATTCTCATCTCAGCGGTTGCGGTCTTTGTTGCCAGCTCGATCATCTGGATGGCGCTACCGATTCATAAACCTGACATCAAGTTCATTCCAAACGAGGACGCGTTCACCAGCGCGATCAAGCCTTTGAATATTGAACCGGGGTTGTACATGTATCCCAACTGTGCGGATGCAAAGGATTACAAGTCTGAAGCGTACATGGAACGATGGAAGGCGGGTCCTTGGGGGATGATTACGGTGATGGGTTCGCCGCCGAACTTCATGATGAACCTTGTGAAGTGCTTCATTTCATATCTTGTGATTACCGCGATGGCGGGGTACCTCGCTGGGATCGGTCTCGCTCCCGGTGCGGAGTACATGGATGTGTTCCGAGTCGTTGGGACCGCATCGATTCTTGGATTCTGCATGGGATCGTTCGCGGGAGACTTCTTCCTCGGTAAACCAACACGCTTCATCATCACCAGCTTTATTGACGGCGTGATCTTCGCGCTCATCACCGCTGGGATTTTCGCGGCGATGTGGCCTGATGTTGCATCCGCTGTTCCTGCGATGCCTTGATCTGCGTTGCTGAGTTCAGTCCATTTGAACGAGCACGCCGATGTGTTGTGGTTCGATTGATGCGCGCATGCCGGTCATGACATCGTTGAAGTGGACGCGTTTGGTGACTAAACCTGACAGGTCCACGCGTCCAGATTGGAGCGCATCGAGTCCGTCGCTGATCTGACCGCAGCGTGAGCCGTAGATGCGGAGTTCGCGTTCGATGATCAGGGAGAGATCGTTGTGCGCGATGCTTTGTTCTTCGATCCCGATCGTTGGATGGCTCTGCAGGATCAGTGCTCCGCGAGGACGGACCATCCGCAGCGAGGTCGCGATCGAATCGGGTTCGGACATGGTGTTGATGACAATGTCTTGGTCCGCTCGTCGTCCGACTTCACCCAGGTTCCGGTGCTTCACCCCCCACTTGGCGCACAGTTCCAGTCGGTCAGATCGTCCTGTGATCATTCGGACGGAGGTGTTGAGAGTTCCCATGATCTGGGCGCAGAGGAGCGCCATGAGGTCCCCTCCAAGAACGGTGACGAAAGTTTTGCCCTCAACGCGTTGCACACGCGATACATGGATCGCGGCGGCGAGCTGTGCTGCAAACACCGCACGCTCGCTTTCGATCTCGTCTGGAACGATGACGAGGTTTCGGTCTGGGATCATGAAGCGTTCGCAGAGACAGCC
The DNA here is from genome assembly GCA_029212425.1 of Phycisphaerales bacterium. Classification (GTDB taxonomy): domain Bacteria; phylum Planctomycetota; class Phycisphaerae; order Phycisphaerales; family UBA1924; genus UBA1924. The sequence goes on along the minus strand of JARGNC010000105.1, from coordinate 503 downwards.
GTTGAAACTGCGGAGTCCGAGGATTTTGCGTTCTGGATCATGGTGTCCGAGTCCACGCTGCGCGAAGGTGGATGCGGGATCGGTGATGTTGACATCCGCGACGACGCGTTGACCGATGAGGTCTTTCCTGTCTGAGTCTTCCACGATCCCGACGAACTGGTTTCCCAGCACGCCTTGTGTGTCAGGGTTGCGTGTCGCACCCAGATCCGCTGGGGTGATCATGATAAAGAGCGGACGCACCAACGCTTGGCCGACAGATCGGACTGGGTCTGGGTAGTCAGCGGTCAGGACCGGCTGGTTCTCGATGAGTTGAAATGCACGCACAAGTATAAGATCGGTTTGACGGAATCTCGATGCCAATACCGGTTGGTAAACGCAAGATTCTCGGACGATGGAACACCGATTGTGCGTGCTGGGGGATGCTTTGGCGACCGCTTGGGATCACTCTTGGACTGGATTGAGCCCGACTGGGGTTGAGGTGGTTTCGTTGGGTGGGGTTCCCA
>JARGNC010000104.1:2073-9062 GCA_029212425.1 Phycisphaerales bacterium | reverse complement strand
AAGGCATGGCTGTGGGTATCATCGGTGCTCAGTCCATCGGTGAGCCGGGTACCCAGCTGACCATGCGTACCTTCCACTCCGGTGGTATCGGTACTCGCGATGTGATGGATACCGAATACCGCGCCCTCAACAACGGTACCGTCGAGATCCGCGACTGTAACGAAGTCGAGGTCAAGGACGAGGACGGCAACGACTGCCGCGTCTCGCTGAAGCGGAATGGTGAACTGGTCATCATCGATGATTCCGGTAAGGAACTCGAAAAGACCAAGGTACCTTACGGTTCATTCATGTACGCCAAGTCCGGCGACACCGTCAAACGCGGCGCCGAACTGCTCAAGTGGGACCCGCACCGTACCCCAACCCTCGCTGAGAAGCCTGGTACTGTGCAGTTCGTGGACATCGAGATCGGCGAAACCGTTCGTGAAGAAGATGCTGGCCGTGGACAAAAAGCACTTGTGGTCATCGAGCACAAGGGCGACAAGCACCCACAGATCAACATCGTCGACAAGGACGGCAACATCCTCGACTTCCATTACCTGCCTGCCAAGGCGCGTCTTGAAGTTGTGGATGGAGAGGTCATCGACTCCGGTCACATGATTGCTCGTCAGCCTCGTTCCGCAGCAGGTTCAGCGGACATCGTCGGTGGTCTCCCTCGTGTGACCGAGATCTTCGAAGCACGCAAGCCGAAGGATCCAGCCGTGATGGCTGAGATCTCAGGTGTGGTCGAGATCCACTCCGACAAGCGTAAGGGCAAGATGACCATCCGCGTCATCTCCGACTCAGGTATCGAGAAGGACCACCACGTCCCGAACGACAAGGCGCTGCTCGTCCACGCTGGTGACTTCGTCACTGCTGGTGACTCGCTGACCGAAGGCCCTCAGATCCCGCACGATATCCTTCGTATTAAGGGTGAAGAAGTCCTCTGGCAGTACATGCTCGACGAGGTCCAGAATGTCTACCGTGCTCAGGGTGTGCCGATCAACGACAAGCACATCGAGCTGATCCTCTCGCAGATGCTCCGCAAGGTGCGCGTCGAGAACATCGGTGACACGGACATGCTGCCTCACGATGTCGTGGACAAGTACAAGTTCCGTCAGAAGAACCTCGAAATCGCGGGCATGCTCAAAGTCACGGATGTCGGGACCACCCCGCTCCGCATGAACGAGTTGTACCCCAAGGACGAGGTCAAAGAAGCCAACGCGAAAGCGGAAGCAGAAGGCGGCGAGATCGCAAAGACCAAGCGGGCGCGTCCAGCAACCGCACGGACCCTCCTCCTCGGCATCACCAAGGCTGCACTCTCGAGCGATTCGTTCCTCTCAGGTGCATCCTTCCAGGAATCGACCAAGGTCCTCACCGAAGCATCGCTCCGCGGTGCAGAGGACGAACTGATCGGTCTCAAGGAGAATGTCCTTTTGGGTCACCTGATCCCAGCAGGTACCGGTTTCCGCAAGTACCAAGACATCCGCGTCAAGACCCTGGTGAGCCCGGAAGAGCTCGAAGACTCCATGGACGACGAGTACTACGACGAGGAACTCGAAGCAGAGATCCTCGCTCAAGAAGCACTCGAAAACGCGGCAGTCGCAGAAGACTCATCCGAGGACAAACCAAAGGTTGAGATCCGCGATGTCATCGTTGGTGAATCTCCAGCAGAGACCAGCGCCGAGTAATCGGACCGCGAATCAAAGCACAAAACCACAGGGCACCCTTGACTGGGTGCCCTTTTTTTGTCGAGATTTTGTGTCCAAGCGGTTGCGTGCCTACGCTGGGTCTATGCCTGATGCAACACTCTTTGAAGTCTTTGAAACCCCGTCAGATTCCCCGTTTGTGATCGAGCACATCGCGGAGGAGTTTACCAGTGTCTGTCCGATCACAGGTCACCCAGACTTTGGTGTGATCACCCTCCGCTACCAACCAGTCGCAGCAAAGGACGGCGGCAAATGCATCGAACTCAAATCGCTCAAGCTCTACTACCACAGCTTCCGCAACGAGGGCGCGTTCTTTGAAGCGGTGACCAACATGATCCGCGATGACCTGGTCAAAGCGATCGAGCCGAAATGGCTCCAGATCGAATCCAACTGGAAGGGGCGGGGGGGCATCCGCTCGATCATCCGCGCCGACCATGGCGATGTTCCGGCACATTTCCTCGGAAGATAAAGTCGACAAGACTTACGGATATTCTTGACGAGTGGGACGGATCACCGCGTCAGAAATATGCACCCCTGCAGGTTGAGACACGATAAACCCGATCGACCGCGCGATGTCCATCGGGGTCAGGACTGGGGAGATGGTGTCCATTAGATCACCAAACTTCTCCGCGTCGTACCCAGCGACCTGCTGGAACTCAGATTTCACAATACCAGGCTCAATTAGTGACACGCGAATCCCTTTGGGACCCAACTCACGACGGGCGGCTTCTGCGAGTGAGTTGACCGCAAACTTGGTCGAGCCGTACATGGAAGAGAATGGGGAGATATGGCGCCCCACAGTGGATCCGAGCACCACGAGGTCCGCAGGTCCGCCTTCGGGCCACACTCGGGATTCCTGGAGTTCTGTGAGCGCGTTCCCTGCTGTACGGATCAATCTCGCGGCTCCGAGCAGATTCACGCGAACCATCTCCTCCCATTGGGTCGTATCAGAGGTCATGACCGATCCGTTGAGCCCTCGACCGGCGTTCACCACAACAATATCAGGGGTTTGGACCGAGTTCGGTGTCAGTTGTGCGGATGCACCCATCATCTCGTCGATAACCGATTGGTCAGCAGCATCGCCAGCGACGCTGACAGACCGAGCGGAACCATCGCTCATCGGATATTGGTCATCAAGCCGCTGGGCCAGTTCGGTCAGTTTGCTCTCCCGACGAGCATTGAGGATCAATCGAGCACCAAGCGACGCAAGGTGGAGAGCACAGTCATACCCGATACCAGCCGAAGCGCCGGTGATCAGGGCAATACGGGAATCAAGAGGGCCGTTGGACGAAGATTGGGTCGGATTGGATGATTGCACAGGTGAACTCCTTCAGACCAGTGTACGCGACGAGTTCAACGAATAGGATGACAGCATGACGCACAGAATGCATACAACACACGATCTGAACAAGCAAATCCGTACCCTCTCCATCGCGATCTCAGCGTCCCTGCTGATCGCAAGCGCAGGCGGATGCAAAGCGGTCCAGAAGCACCGCGCCGAGAAAGCCGCTCAGCGTGAAGCGGATCAACTCCAAGCGATGCAATCAGATCGTTCGCAAGAAATCCAAGATCCAGCAATCCAGAACACGACCGACCAAGAACCATCGGAATGGATACAGACTCGTCGACCACGCACAGGCGCGGAGAACGCGCAAAGCGATTCACAGCAGTCCGAGTCGCTTGATCAGGTCGTGATGGAAATCATTGACGAACGGCCATCAACAAATGATGATGGACGCCAACAGTCTGCCAACCAACAAGCGAACCAAGAAGCCAATCAGTCGAATCGTGGCGCAGAACCGATGATCGATCTGCCGTCGCGGATGACACGCGAGGAAGAGAGTTTGTCCAAAGCGGTCGATCTCTACGCGAGCGGCGATCTCGAATCCGCGCTCCGCGAACTCGAGCGAGCGATCGCGATCAACCCCCGATTCACCCGCGCCTACATCGAGTCGGGTGACATCTACATGGAACTTGCGGAGTACGACAAAGCGGAGCGTCAGTTCGCCGCCGCGGTCCGCAACGAACCACGCAACTTCATGGCGCAGTACCGTCATGCGAGCGTGCTCCACAAGCTTGGTTCGCTCGAAGAATCCAAGCGTGCGTACCTTCGCGCTCTGTCGATTCGCCCAACGGACTTTGATGCGAACCTCGGTCTGTCGATCGTGCAGCTCGAATCTGGTCTCCCGGAGCAAGCAATTTCCTACGCACAGCGTGCAGTCCGCGCTGATCCACCGAGCGGCCGTGCTCGCATGCACCTCGGGAATGTCTACGCAGCAATGGACCAACACGAGGACGCGATTGTTGAATACCAACAAGCTGCGGACATGCTCGAAACTCCAGGAACAGGGTTGCTGCTCAACCTCGCGGACTCACTCAACCAACTCCAGCGTTACGCGGAGATGGTGGGGACCCTCGAACAACTCGTTCTGATCGAACCCGATTCGGTTGCCTATGAACGACTCGGTTCGGGGTACTTCCGCTTGCGTCGATACGACGATGCGCTCTCAGCGTTCAACTCGTCGGTGGATCTGGACCCGAACCACTATCCCGGTCTCAACGGCATCGCGGTCTGCGAACTCAACAACTACCTCTGGAACGGAAAGACAGATGGCAGCGCACGCGAACGAGCGGTTGACGCAATGCGTCGATCACTCCGGATCGAGCGTCAGCAGCCGAAGATCATCGAACTGCTCCGCAGATACAACCAAGCGGCTGGTTCCGAACAGTAAGCAACCAGTCAATCCGCTTATGGACATCCCGAGCTGAACACACTCAGGAACTGAGAGATGTCCAAGAAGTTCAGAACCGAATCCCCGTTGAGGTCCGCACGCAGATCTTGAGCGGAGAATCGCGCGATGTACGCGCTGACATCAAAGAAGTTGAGGAACCCACACGGCGCCGCGATGTCCGCAGGGCAACTGTTGTCCTGAACCGATCGGGTTACCCATTCCATCAGGTTCCCGAGCAAGATTTGAAACTCTGGGTCATTGATCTGACTATCCCCATTGGTGGTCGAGAAGTTGACCACGCGACCTCCACAAATGTCCCACCCGACGATCGCAGCGCCGGTGACATCGCCGCGGACCCAGTCTGAGTCATAGAACACAGTCGCGTTCTCTTTCGGCACGAGGAACGACTCTGTCCCAGAGAACGAAGTCAAAGGCATATCAAAGCTCGTAGGGAGCCCCGCGTTGACGATCGGATCGGGTGTGTTCTGTGTGTAAGTCAGTGTGGAGGTTGTGCGATAGATATTGGTCGATTCAACAGGCATGCTCGCCGCGAGTACCTGGAAGACTCCGCGAGCGTGGACCATCCAAACAACCCATTCAGAAAATACAACACCTGCACCTTGCTGCGCATAATCGAGGATCATGGTCTGAGCATCAACCGGCATATCGCTTTGTGTCCAGTTGCCATTGCCTTGGATGTAGACAACATCGTAAGGAGAAAGATCAAAGTTCGTATCAAACTCCCAGTAGTTTGGACCGATCGACGCTGTGTGTCCCTGAGCTACCAAACCTGCAACGAGTGCTGCATCAGTAGTGGGGGAACCAGCGGAGACGATAAGTACATCAGATGCTGTAGAGACGGTTGCGAGCGTTGCGATGCTGACGATGAATGGTGCGAGTTTCATGTGTTCTTTCCTTTGATGGTCTGTGCGTGATACAACGAGTCTACATCTGGGCAAACGCGAACACAAGAAAAAACCCCTCGATTGAGGGGTTTGAAGTTCTGGATTTTTGATATGCGATGCCGAGGTTTATGGGAAGATGCCGCGGACCTTGTAGACATCACCGATGTGATCAAGCGCTGATGCAAATGCAGCTTCACGGAGTGAACACTTGAGCTCGTTTCGGCGAGACAAGGTACGCTGAGCGGCAACAACCATGTGACGGTTGAGTTCGCGGTCAACCTGTTCTGCTGACCAGGTCACGGCGTTCTTGTTCTGGACCCATTCGAAGTATGACACAGTCACACCACCAGCGTTCGCGAGGATCGCTGGGATGACCTCGATGCCCTTCTCGTCGAGCTTCCGCTCGCCGGATGGATCACACGGTGCGTTCGCGGCTTCTGCCATGACTTTACAGTCGAGCCATGCAGCTTGCTTCTCTTTGATCATTTGCTCAAGAGCACCTGGGATAAAGACATCAACCGGAGTGCGGTAGAAGTCTTCTTCACCGATGTTGTCAATGCCTTCGAAGCCGCCGATTCCGCCGGTCTTCATGTTGTGCTCGTAGAGCGCTTTACAGTCGATGCCGTTGTCATTGCGGATTGCGCCTGTGTGGTCCATGACCGCGACGATCTTCGCGCCCATGTCCTGAAGGATCTGGCCGGCCCAGCCGTTTACATTACCGAAGCCGAGGAGCGAGATCTTCATGCCGTTGAGCGGGATGCCTACACCTGGGAGCATTTCCGCGAGGGTATCAGCGACACCCTGGCCGGTTGCTTTCAAGCGACCTTCTGATCCACCGAACTCAACTGGTTTACCAGTGACAACGCGGAGCGCGTCATGGTGCTGGTGCTTGGAGGACATCATGTAGGTGTCCGCGAACCACGCCATGATCTGTGCGGTGGTTCCGACATCCGGAGCAGGGATGTCAACATCCGGTCCGATCTGGTCAGCGATGGCGCTGCAGTAACGACGGGAGAGTCTTTGGAGTTCGCCTTCTGAGAGTTCGCGTGGGTTGACCTTCACGCCGCCCTTGCCGCCGCCGAATGGGATGCGGACAACAGCACACTTCATGGTCATGAGGAACGCGAGAGATTTGACATCATCGAGGTGAACATCGTGGTGGAAGCGGAAGCCGCCTTTGTACGGTCCACACGCGTTGTTGTGCTGGATGCGGTATCCCTTGAAGAGTTTGTGGTGCCCGTCATCCATTTTGACTGGGAAGTGAACCATGATCTCGTTCTTAGGTTGAGCGAGAATAATGCGTGTGCGGTGCTTGAGGTTGATCAACTCCGCGGCATCGAGCATCGTGTTGACGGTCTGGGTGTAAAGGTTGTTGGGATCGTTTGGGAACCCAAGCTCTTCGGTGACCGATCCGCGCGGAAGTTCGGTGGTTGCTGTTGCAGTCATGGTTTTTGCATCCAGTCTTACGCTCAGGTATCCTGAGCGGGCGTTGTATCGCCGGTGTGACGCAGCCTCCCGATCGCACAGATCCGATGACGCGCTGCCCATCGTCACCGGGCAGCAGAAAAACGGATGCCGCCGGATATCAATCATACCCATCATCAATGAGAATTGACTCTTTTTTACGGACCTTTCGAGCGTGAATCTTTCATCAAATTTCTCTCCAA
>JARGNC010000104.1:0-1973 GCA_029212425.1 Phycisphaerales bacterium | reverse complement strand
CGCGCGTGGTGATCGAGGACTGGTTCGTAAGGCCGACGAATCGTGACCCCGATCAATCTACCCGCTCGCGGGTAGGGAAGGAACTGCACAATATGATCGATGAAAATCTAATCGCTTCACTCGGGATCAACGATGATGAAACGATGGCACTTCTGGGAGAAGCGTTCGGCGATTCCGCCGGAACCGAAGACCAGATGGATTCGATTCTTTCCGACCAAGCTCGGGACCTCACCTCAGGCAAACTCATCAAAGGCACCGTCATCGGATTCGCCGGCGATGATGTCGTTGTCGATGTCGGTCTCAAAAGCGAAGGTCTTATCGCTCGCGAAGAGTTCGAGGATATGCCCTCACTCAAGATCGGCGACGAAGTCGATGTCCTTCTCGAATCCATCGAGAACGACGAAGGCATCATCGAACTCTCCAAGCGCAAAGCGGATCGCCAGATCGCTTGGCAGCGCATCGTGGACACCACCAAAGAAGAAGATGTTGTCGAAGGCATGGTCCTCCGCAAGATCAAGGGCGGCCTCCTCGTCGATATCGGCGTCCCCGTCTTCCTCCCAGCATCACAGGTCGATATCCGTCGTCCGCACAACCTCGATGAGTTTGTCGGACGCAAGATCCGTGCTGAGATCCTCAAGATCGATACCGAGCGTCGCAACATCGTCATCTCACGCCGTCGTCTCGTCGAGACCGAGCGTGCGGACGCGAAGCGCCGCTTGATGTCCACCCTCGAAGAAGGCCAGATCGTCAAGGGCACCGTCAAGAACATCGCCGACTTCGGTGCGTTCGTTGACCTCGGTGGCATCGACGGCCTCCTCCACATCACGGACATGTCGTGGGGACGCATCAACCACCCATCCGAGATGCTCCGCATCGACGACAAGGTTGAAGTCAAGGTCCTCAACATCGACCACGAGAAGGAAAAGATCGCGCTTGGTCTCAAGCAGACCGAGTCCTCCCCATGGGAAGAGATCGAAGCCAAGTTCCCAGTCGGCTCACGCATCAAGGGTGAAGTCGTCAACATCATGTCGTACGGTGCGTTCATCCGCTTGGACGAAGGCATCGAAGGTCTTGTGCACATCTCCGAGATGTCATGGACCCGCCGCGTGAACCACCCATCGGAAATCGTCAATCCAGGCGATGAGATCGATGTCGTTGTTCTCGAGATCGACAAGAACAAGCAAGAGATCTCGCTCGGTATGAAGCAGGTCGAGGTCAACCCTTGGGAACTCGTTTCCGAGAAGTACCCAACAGGAACCATCGTCACAGGTGCGATCCGCAACCTCGCCAACTACGGCGCGTTTGTCGAAATCGAACCAGGTATCGACGGCCTCCTCCACATCTCCGATATGTCGTGGACCAAGAAGGTCACCCACCCCAACGAGCTGTACTCCAAGAACGATGAAGTCCAGTGCGTGGTCCTCGAAGTGGATCGCGACAAGCAGCGCATCTCGCTTGGTATCAAGCAGCTCACCGAGGACCCATGGGTTGACGCGATTCCAGGTGCCTACCAACCAGGTATGGTCGTCAAGGGCAAGGTTACCAAGATCACCAACTTCGGCGTCTTCGTCGAACTGGAAGATGATCTCGAAGGCCTCCTCCACATCTCCGAGCTCGCGGATCACAAGATCGAGAATCCACAAGATGTGGTCGCGATCGACGAAGAGCTTGAAGTCAAGATCCTCCGCGTGGACATCGACGATCGCAAGATCGGCCTGTCACTCAAGCGTGCACAGTGGGGCGACTCAGGCGATCTGGGCGAATCCGGCGGCTCTTCAGACGGCGGCGGAATGGGTGGCATGGGTGGTGGCTCACCATCCCGCGGCGGCATGGACGACCACGGCTCAATGGGTACCGACAAAATTTCGCTGTAAAGCAGCGTGATCCGCTCTCAGAGCGATCGGTAACCAACCAGATATCCCAAAACCGACACACCCCGGCCAGCAATGGACCGGGGTGTTTTCTTGAGTTCC
>JARGNC010000103.1:3578-9286 GCA_029212425.1 Phycisphaerales bacterium | reverse complement strand
CGCCCTCTCCCTGCCCCTTCTCCGCATGAATGGATTGGTGGGGTCCGGAGAACGCGAGCTCGCTCGATCCGTGTACGCGACTTGGATGCTCGACAACCACCCGCTCTCCGGCGAACCCTCAAACGCGGACGGCGCGATCATCACCCCCTTCACATGGAATCAAGCAAACGCGCAACGAAACGAGAATCCATTCCTCGATCGAGCGATGAAACAGTTCGAGCGATCAGGGACCAAGTCTGAGTATTTCGATGCAGACTGGGTCGGATGGAGCCGACTCTACAGCTACGCGCATGTCCTCCGGGACGACAATGCTCAGCCTCATGCGGTGTTCATGCTCGAACACAAATCCCCTGGCGCGGGATGGTTGATGGTCGTCAACCTCCTCTATGTCGTCGCGGCAGGAGTGGTCGTGCTCGCGGTTGCGCTGGTCGTGTTCGCGTGGATCACAGAGCGATTGATCATCCGTCCCGTCCTGTCCTTGCAGAAAACCGCAGAAAAAGTACGCGATGGCAACCTCTCCACGCGTTCGTCCATCGCGACAGGTGATGAGTTCGAAGAACTCGCAGAAACCATCAACCTGATGCTCACCGAGCTTCAGCGCCAGCAGGATCAACTCCGAGGCGCGAACGCCGCGATGGACATCAAGCTCGCGGAACTGGCGCAAGCAAATGTCGCGCTGTACGAATCTGCTCGACTCAAAGGCGAGTTCCTTGCGAGCGTATCCCACGAGCTCCGCACCCCGCTCAATGCGATTATTGGTTTTGCGGAGCTGCTTCTGGAGATCGTGCGTGGAGATATCGCGGACGCAGCGGAACATGAGCAGCCCCCTGAGGGGTTCGATCCCAACGAGATGTCCAAGCGTGAGCGTTACCTGGTCAATATCGTATCAGCGGGACGCACCCTGCTGGAGATGATCGAGTCGCTGCTGGAAATGGCGAAGATTGAAGCGGGGCGCGTCGAACTCAACATCGCGCCGATGAACATCTCCGACACCTGCCAAGCACTGGTTGGATTGATCCACCCACTGGCGCGGAAGAAGGACATCAAGGTGATGCTCGATCTCGCGGATGACATTCCGTTGGTCGAGACAGACGCAAAGAAGTTTCAGCAAATCGTGTTCAACCTGCTCTCGAATGCTGTGAAGTTCACTGGGGAGAGCGCAACCGGAGCGCAAGGAGAGATCACCCTCCGCGCCGAGCGACTCCCGGACGATGACTCTGGTACCGACCGCCTCCGCGTCTCAGTCATCGATAACGGGCAAGGCATCGCGCCCGACGATCAGAAGCGAATCTTCGACAAGTTCCAGCAGGTCGACTCAGGACACACCCGCGTGCACGCTGGGACGGGTCTTGGTCTTGCGATTGTTTCCGAACTCACACGCTTATTGCAAGGCGAAATACAACTCGTCTCCGAGATCGGCGCGGGGTCAATGTTCTCGCTTATCCTGCCGGCAACGATCGATCCTGAGCTGCTCGAAGAAACAAAGCTCGAAGCGAAGTTCCGCAGTTCGATGCGTCCGCCTTCTGTCAATGGAAGCAACGACCAGCAAGAAGCTTTGAGCGATCCAGAAACACAGACCGCTGAATCAACAACCGATTAAACCGCGGCTTCAAAGTGTCGCAGTTCAACAGGCGAGTTCTTTCCCGATTCAAACACAACCGCGATCACATCAATCCGGATCGGTCGATCCCGGTAGCCGTCTTTCTTCATGATCGCTGATGCGAGTGTCCGGAGCTTGCGTTTCTTCGCGGCGGTGATGTTCGCTTCCGGATCAATCCGTCGCTGATCCATCGGTTTTTGGAGTCGGGCTTTCACCTCGACGATCACGATCGTTCCGCTATCGGTGTCCTCGCATAGCAGATCGATCTCACCCATCCCAAGTCGAAGATTTCGTTTGAGAATCTTGTATCCGTTTCGTTTCAGGTGTCTTGCCGCCGCGTTTTCGCCGCGTTTCCAGACGGAGTTTTCACGAAAGCTGCGGAAGATCATTCCATAGATGTTCCCACAGAACTGCGTCATCTCGCCGGGCCGTACTGTTGCTCAGCGATGTAGATCAAGCGGAGCAAGATTTCCTCTCGGCTCGATACACGGGCCCGCTCGATCAACTCCATCAGGTACTCGCTCCGTTCCTTTTCGCGGCGTTCGTTGGTGAGCTCGCGATAGATTTGGAGCTGAGCGTCATACAGCGAAACAGATTCTTGTTCTCTGCTGAGATACTTAATCCAAACATTTGCATTCCCAAGCGAAATAGGACCAGTCCATTCACCTACATCGAGCGTCCATGCCGCTTCATTCATCAGATCGATCGGGTAAAAATCGGTTTTCTCAAACTCATCGGTGAGCAAGCGTTCGATCTTTCCTTCTCGATCTTTCATGAAGTTGTTGGGGATGGATTTCGCAATCTCCGAAAAATCCTCGCCCGCATTCAGCCGAGCCGTGATTGAATCTACCGGCTCTCCCTCAGCTTCCATCACACGGATGACCTGAAGAGTAACCGTCGGATTTGGTTGGTACTTCTCGATGTCCCGCTCGTAGCGTTGCTTGATGTCCCGCCACGAGATGTTGATCCGTCGGTTGATTTCTTGATAGAGCGTCAGTCCTACGAGCGTGTCGAGTTCTTTCTGGCGCAGCGCTTCGTCAAGGGTCACCCCTTGTTCTTCAAGAATCCGTCGATTGGCAAGCTGCGCACTCCCCAGATTCTGGGACAGCAGATTGGAGCGGAAGTCTTTGAGGAAGGATTGGAGCCCGACGCGTTGTTGCGGGGTAAGTGCCGCGATGGTTTCCGCGCGGAGCAACTCGTCGTAGATGATCCCGTCGAGTCGATTCCGGATGATCTCGATTGCCTCCGCTCTCCAGTCGCTGAGATTTGATTGCTGACCGAGGGTGATCAAGCGATCTTTGATTGGTCCGAAGAAGCTCGAGACATAGATCGGATGTCCACTGATGTCCCCAACCTTCGCATCGAGGAACTCAAGCCCATCATCGCCGCTGAGGATCGCTGAACGCTGGCTCGGTGTTCTCTCGCTCGAACTGATCGACTCGACCGGATTGCCGTCGAGATCAGTCGTGGTTCTGTTCGCGGAAATGTTCGAGGATTCAGCGGGAGACTGGCTTTGCGAAGCGTGCTCGTTACTTGCAGAGGCGGTCGCATCTGGATCGCCTTTGAAGTCTCCGAGTCGGATCTCGGTCGTGTCTTCGCGTTGGTTCCCCAGAACCTTGTTTCCTGTACATCCGGAAATCCCCCCTGCAGCGAGGAGAATCACAGCAAGACCGATGGTCGAGCAATGCGGATCACATATCCGAGACTTGGGACGCTGTGTCAACTTCCTGATGCCAACCATGCTGTAATACAACCTCAAACTCCGTTTCATGTCCTAGCATACACCAACAAAAGGATGCACCAATGACTGACCCCGAACAACCAAAGATTATCATCGATGACGACTGGAAGTCGTCTGCGCAAGCCGAGAAAGCCAAACTCGCGGCTCAAGAGCAAGAAAAGGCCGCGAAAGCCGCTGAATCGGGCAATATCCCCGGTTTGCCAGACCAACTCGGATTCAAAGAGCTGGTCTCCATGCTCGCGACCCAAGCACTCATGTACATGGGCGCCTTCCCAGACCAGTCAGGCAAAGCAATGGTCTCCCTCGATGTCGCTCGTCTGAACATCGAACTGCTCTCAGTCGTCGAAGAGAAAACCAAAGGGAATCTGACTGAAGAAGAGTCCACGATGATCACCCAAGCAATCGTCGAGCTCCAGCAACAGTTCGTCGAAGTCTCGCAAGCAGTATCAAAAGCCGCTCAAGACGGGACGCTCGAACAGATGGGACAGACCCCGCCTATCCAAGGTGGCGGCCCAGACCTGAAGATCACCTAATCCGCTCTCGCGTGGCGAAAAACGCCCCATTGAGCCGATACGACTGATCGACCGCTGACCGGATTCAATCGGTCACGAGACAAGACACGCAGACCTCCGGAGTTCCACCGTGAGCAACACCGCTACTCAGCAGAGTTTCATGCAACGAAACCAGTTCCTGATCCGCCGACTCCATTCATTGACCGGCATCCTCCCGATCGGGGTCTTCCTGATCGCCCACCTCGTGACCAACTCTTCCCTCGCGTGGGGATGGTTCGCGCTCAAGGGACGCCATCAAGGCGAAGGCATGAGCGTCAGCGAAGGGGGCGTCCAGTACTTTGCCCACGAGGTCACCTGGATCAACACCCAGGTCCCGCACCTGTTCCTCATCGAAGTCACCCTCTGGCTCGCAATCGCGTTCCACTGTATCCTCGGCTTCTACTACGCGACAGGCGGCAAAGGCAACCTCCAGCACTACAAGCACCAAGACAACTTCCGCTACTCTCTCCAGCGTTGGTCGGGATACTTCGGGATCTTCTTCATCTTCTACCACATCGCAACCCTCCGCTGGGGATGGACATTCCTGATCCCAGAAGGGACCGCGTGGTCGCACGAGTACAGCGCCTCAACACTCGCAGCAGCTCTGCAGGGATCGACCGAAGGATGGACCGCCGCTGGTCTGTTCGTGTCGTTGTTCTACCTGCTGGGTGTCTCGCTCTTGGTGTTCCACTTTGCCAATGGCCTGTGGACCGCCGCGATTACTTGGGGTCTGACAGTCTCTGAACACGCTCAGAAGAAGTGGGGCTATGTGTGTGCCGCTCTTGGTGCAGGACTCATGCTCGCCGCATGGTCAGCACTGGGGAGCGCGATGCTGCTTGATTACGACACAGCACGCGCGGTCGAAGCGTCCATCCTCGATGGACACTCCGCACCAGCAATCGATCACAATCCAGCTGAGCACGCGCTGTCCGACGAAGTCACGCTCGAAGCGAACGCATCTGATCCTGAGGGATAACCCGCGTCCAACCCCCTGTTTGCAACGAACCAAAACTGATTATTGACTTAAGAAGAACTGAGGATGAGCAATGAATGAGCAACGAGTCATCGTCGTCGGAGGCGGACTGGCAGGACTGGCCGCGTCGATCCGAATCGCCGAAGCAGGCGTCCCCGTCGATCTCTTCTCGATGGTCCCTGTCAAACGCTCGCACTCCGTCTGCGCACAAGGCGGCATCAACGCGTGCAACGAGGTCGCGAGGCAGCAGGGATACTCCGAATACCAGCACTTCGACGAAACCCTCATCGGCGGAGACTTCCTCAACGACCAGCACCCCGTCCTCGAGATGACCAACTGGGCGCCCAAGATCATCGACCTCCTCGATCGCATGGGTGTCCCGTTCAACCGCTCAAGCGAAGGCTACCGCGACCTCCGCCTCTTTGGTGGTTCACTCTTTAAACGAACCCACTTCTCCGGCGCGACCACCGGACAGCAACTCCTCTATGCACTCGACGAGCAGACCCGCCGGTATGTTTCCGAAGGCAAGGTCACCGAGTACTGCTACTGGGAGTTCCTCTACCCGATCCTCGAAGGCGAGGGCGAGAACCGCCGCGCTGTCGGAATCGTTGCTCAGGACATGCGCACCATGCAGATCCGAGCATTCCGAGGCGACGCAGTCGTTATGGCGACCGGCGGCTGTGGACTGGTCTTCGGCAAATCCACCAACTCCGTCATCTGCACAGGTGGAGCCGCGTCACGATGCTTCCAAGCAGGCGCATGGTACGGCAACGCAGAAATGATCCAGGTTCACCCAACCGCGATCCCCGGCGCCGACAAGTGCCGACTCATGTCCGAGTCCGC
>JARGNC010000103.1:0-3524 GCA_029212425.1 Phycisphaerales bacterium | reverse complement strand
AGCGGACATCCCGGAAGACGAACGCTACTACATCCTCGAAGAGCGCTACCCCAAGTACGGCAACCTCGTCCCGCGCGACATCGCAACACGCGAGATCTTCGATGTTTGCGTGAACGAAGGTATGGGTGTCGATGGCATGAACCAGGTCTACCTCGACCTCACCCACATGGACCCCGACTACCTCACCGAAAAACTCGGTGGCATCCTCGACATCTACGAGAAGTTCGCAGGGGAAGACCCACGATTCACCCCAATGAAGATCTTCCCAGCGGTCCACTACTCCATGGGAGGCATGTGGACGACCTACACCGCGGGAGACTACCAGCCCGAAGAACCACGAACCGAGCATAAGCCCGGTGCGGACATCCCAGTGGGCACCGAAATCGGTCACGGACTCAAGCAAGGCGCACCAAACAACGCGATGACCAACATCACCGGTTTGTACGCGTTCGGCGAAGTCAACTTCGCGTACCACGGCGCGACCCGCCTCGGTGCCAACGCACTCCTGAGCTGCATCTTCGATGGTCTGTGCAACGGTGTTTCTGTCGTCAACTACATCCGCGACGAGAACTTCGTTCCCGTTTCGCAGGTCTCGCAGACGGTGTACGACGCCGCTGCACGCAAGGAGCAAGACAAGCACGACGCGCTCCTCGCGACGACCTCCAAGGGAACAGGCAACAAAGCGAACAACCCCTACCAGATCGCCTTCGAGATGGGCGAGATCATGAACGCTCAGTCCACAGTGGTCAAGACCAAAGAAGGGCTCGAGAAGTGTCTCGCGAAACTCGATGAACTCTCAGAACGCTACAAGAATGTCGAGCTCGGCGACGGCGCGATGTGGACCAACCAGTCCCTGAGCTTCACAAGAACAGTGGGGGACATGCTCATCCTCGCTGAAGCGATCGCTAAAGCGGGACTCCTCCGCGAAGAATCCAGAGGCAGCCACTACCGCACGGACTTCCCAGAACGCGATGACGACAAGTTCTGGAAAGCATCGCTCGCAAAGTTCAACCCATCGACTGGCAAGTCGGACATCGAGTTTGTCCCAGTCAAAGCGGGTCTTGTGAAGCTCCGTCCACGAACTTATGGCAAGACCGCACCCGAAAAGACCGAAACACCAGCAACAGCCAATGCGTAAACCGACGCCGAAACCACGCAACGCACACAAGAACGCATTTCTTGAGATAAAGGATTGAATCATGGGAGCCGCCCAAGCAAGCATCATCGGATCAGAGGAACGCAAAGCAAACCGCAAAGCCGCGGTCGCTGGTCGGAGTGTGATCTTCAAAATCAAACGCTGCGATGGTCCCGGGAAGCCCTGGAGATGGGAGTCCTTCAAGGTGCCCACCGAACCTGGTTCCAATGTGATCTCTTCGCTCAACTGGATCGCATCAAACCCGGTCACCGTTGATGGAAAAGAAACCACCCCGGTCGTGTGGGATTCCAACTGCCTCGAAGAAGTCTGCGGCGCGTGCACCATGGTCATCAATGGTCGAGTCCGTCAGTCCTGCTCGTGCCTCGTCGATGAATACGCACCACGCGAAGGCGACGAGATCGTCCTCGAACCCATGTCCAAGTTCCCCGTCATCCGCGATCTCTGGGTCGACCGCTCACGCATGTTCGACGCGCTCCAACGCGTCAAAGCGTGGGTCCCGATCGACGGCACCTACAACCTCGGCGCTGGTCCACAAGAATCACACGACCACCAACAGATGCGTTACGCACTCTCCGAGTGCATGACCTGCGGCTGCTGCCTCGACGCGTGCCCGCAGTTTGCTGAAGAAGCAGACCCCAAGAACTGGGACAAGAACTTCATCGGTCCACAAGCGATCTCACAAGCCCGACTCTTCAACGAGCACGGCACTGGCAAACGACTCAAAGACGAACGCATGGACACCCTCATGGGTCCCGACGGCATCCAGAACTGCGGTAACGCGCAGAACTGCGTCAAGGTGTGCCCAAAGGGCATCCCGCTGACCGAGTCCATCGCCGCGATTGGTCGCAGCGCGACCGTCCACAGCGTCAAGAAGTTCTTTACCAGCAAATAAGCATTGGCAGAGAAACCCACTACCCCAAAAACACAAACGCCTCCATCAAGGAGGCGTTTTTCGTTTATGCGTTGAGATCAAGACGAGGCTGATCGGAGTCGCGTCGTCCCTGAGGACCTTTCGCGGTGTACCCAATCTGATGCTCCTGACGATCCTCGTTCGCTTCTTCTTGGTCAGCGTCCGCCAAACTCCTGATCGCATCGATCTGCTCAACATGCTCCACAGCAGCTTGATAGCTGTCGTGAACCCGACCACGACGACGCGCCTTATCCGTATCCTCGGCTTGCTGTTTGCGAGCCGCGATATTGCTGGAAGCTGGTGCCCCTGCAAGACTTGAAGCCAGGTTGTTGATTGCTCCGGTCATACCAATAGTATCGGATTCACCTGGCGCAACTCGCCAGCGAAATCCACAATCAATCCACAAATTTTAGTGTTTGTTCGGGTGTGGTCGGCGTGATTGCCCGAAATCTAACAGCAATCAAGCAGTAATCAAGCAGCAATCAAGCACCGATGATATTGACGCCACAGTCCACAAACAGGTTCTCGCCCGTCACGCCGCTCGAGAGATCCGACGCAAGGTAGACCGCGGTCTTCCCAACATCGGAGCCCAATGTGGTTCTGCGGAGGGGAGCTTTCTGTGCCGCTCGCTCTTCCAGATCGTCTGTTCCGCCGACCGCTGAGCTTGCCAGCGTACGGAGGTAGCCGCCTGAGATCGTGTTGACACGGATGTTGTCCACGCCGAGTTCAGCCGCGAGGTAGCGTGTGGAGGTCTCCAGGCATGACTTGGCAACCGCCATGACATTGTATCCGAGGATGACTTTTTGAGCACCGTAGTAGCTCATTGCCATGATGGATCCGCCGCCGTTCTTCGCCATCAGTGGTCGAGCACGGTTGCTCATCGCGACAAGCGTATATGCGGAGATGTTCATCGCTTCAAGGAACGCATCGCGTGGGGTCTCCGCGAACTTACCGATCTGCAGCCAATCCCGATCCGCGTACGCGATCGAATGGATCAAGAAATCAAGGCGTTCGTGGTCTTTCGCGTAGTCGCTGAACAGCTCTTCGATGTCCTCGTCGCTGCCAGCATCGCATTCATATAAGATCGGATTGGGACTGAGTTTCTCAGCTGCACGCATGGTGCGTCGAGCGTTCTTCTCGCCTGGGATATGTGCGTACGCACATTGGCCGCCGTTGGCGATGATCTCTTTCGCGATGTGCCACGCGTACGAACGATCGTTCGCAACGCCGACCACCAGCCCAACTTTGCCGTCCAGAAGCCCCATAAATCAGATCCTTTCACGATCAATAACAGACGATTTATAGCCACGCAAACCGCTTGCTTCAATCAGTTGGAATGATAGGTTCATTCTGGGGTCTACGATTCATCATGACCGCTTCCGATTCACATGATTCCAGTTCTGGTTTGGCAAGACGCACCCAAGGACTGCCCCTGCCGGACTTTGCAGCAAAACTCCG
>JARGNC010000102.1 GCA_029212425.1 Phycisphaerales bacterium | reverse complement strand
GTTGACCGCGGCGCGGCCTTGGGTCAGATCCTCAAAGCTGGTGATCGGGAGCAGAACAACCGCGTCCATATCACCCGAAAACTCGTCATCAATATCAAGAACAACAGCAGCGGAACCACCAAGGTTGATTCCAGGCATCCCTCGAACCATCGAGGTCACCATCATCAACTCAGGTTGCCCCATTGCGCCCATCATCGCGTTGACGCGATCCATATCTCCGAGCAACTCACCAACATCTGGGATGACAACGACCAGCTCGGAATCCCGAGGAACCATGGTCAAAGATTCCGGAGTCCCAGCAACTGCTGGGAGCGAGAGCAACGCCAACGAGCTCACGGCAGCCGTTGAGCGGAGGAGTGTGGTTGATTTGCGTGTATTGATCATCAGGATCGGTCCTTTCATGGAGCGAACAAGGTGTGTGCGATATTGACAGACCGATCCGTCCCTCGGATCAGCCGTGCAACTCTATCTATTCTATTTCTATAGGAACATGACCAGCCGAGTTTCAATCAGTTTCCGAATTCCAGCGAACTCCGCGAACCACAAATCGCCCAAACCGACCAATAAACCGATCCAGAACGTTCAGGAGGGGCTTTTTGCGAGTTCTTCTTCCTCGTCCTCGTATTCTTCTTCTTCGTACTCATCCTCGATTTCTTCGTCGTCCTCTTCTTCGTCCTCGTCCACTTCGTCTTCCATTTCGTACTCGTCGTCGAGGTCCTCGGGATCAATCGGGTTCCCGTCCTCATCCACATACTCGTACTCGACTTCTTCCTCGTCAGACTCTTCATCTTCTTCAAGCCCATCTTCTTCGAGTTCGTCGACTTCAACCTCTTCGTCTTCGTCCTCTTCGTCTTCCTCTAGCTCATCTTCATCTTCTTCGTCGTCTTCTTCTTCATCTTCGTCGTCGATCTCGACTTCGTCGTCTTCGTCTTCGCTGTCTGCTTCGTACTCATCTTCTTCGAGTTCATCTTCTGCTTCACCGAGTTGTTCATCGTCCTCGCCCCGACCAAGCACTTCGACCGCGTTCTGGTTCACGCCCACTTCAAACGGGACTTCATCAAGATCCGATTCCGATACAGGTTCTTCTCCTGCTGAATCTGAATCCGCGATGTCCTCATCAACCACCGCGACATCCGCCTCTTCTTCGACAAACATCGTGGTTTGATACGCATCATCCGGATCGCTGCCGTAGCTTGGTTCCTGCTCAGCACCACCCGCTTGCTGCTCCGCTTCCATTTCCGCGGCCATCTCCTTCATCAGATCCCATTCCTCGACCGAGATCATCACGCTTCGAGCTTGCGAACCGTTGTGCTCGGAGATGATCCCAGCGATCCCCATCAGATCGATCAGACGCGAAGCACGCGTGTACCCGATCGCCAACCGGCGCTGCAAGAGCGACACCGATCCACGCTTGGTTTCCAGCACGATCTCGACCGCGCGATCGAACAAGGGGTCTTCCTGCGCCGCCGCGAGCGATGCGGACGAGTTGTTCTCTGTCGCGAGCAAGCGATCTTCATCGCTGCTCCCCTCGCCCTTAACCTGCATCAGCGAACGCTCGAAGCTCGGAGCCGCGATGTCCTTGAGGAACTTGACGACGCGCCGGATCTCCTTGTCATCAACAAGCGTCCCCTGCGCCCGCGAGAGTTTGTGGCTGCTCGGTGACAACTGCAGCATGTCGCCCTGACCAAGCAGCAACTCGCCGCCCTTCTGGTCCAGAACAATCCGCGAGTCCATCCCCGACGCAACCTTGAACGCGATTCGGCAAGGCATGTTCGATTTGATCAGACCCGTCACCACATTCGCCTGCGGACGCTGGGTCGCGAGGATCAGGTGGATACCAACCGCACGCGCTTTCTGAGCGATGCGGATGATCGATCCTTCGACCTCCTTGTTGGTCATCATCAGGTCCGCGAGCTCATCAATAATGAACACCATGTACGGCAGCTGCTTCGGTGTCCGTGCTGCCTTCTCTTCGGTCTGGATGTCGAGCCGTTCTTTGAGTTCGTCCCATTCCAGCTCGTTGTATCCCGCGATGTCACGGACACCCGCTGCTGCGAGCAGCTCGTAGCGTTCGTCCATCTTCGTGACGGCCCATTCGAGGATCGCCGCCGCTTTGGGCATCTCGGTGACCACCGGGCACATGAGGTGCGGGATGTCCTTGAACTGCGACATCTCGACCATCTTCGGATCGACCAGCACCAGCTTGAGCTCGTTGGGCTTCTTGGTGTAGAGGAAGCTCATGATGATCGTGTTCATGCACACCGACTTACCTGAGCCAGTGGTCCCCGCGATCAGCATGTGAGGCATCTTCGTAAGATCAGAGATCAGCGGATCACCCGCAGCGTCCTTGCCGAGGAACATCGGGAGCTTCATGTTCTCGAACTTGCCTCGATTGCTCATCAGCTCCTTGAGACGCACGCGCTCCTTGGTTGGGTTGGGAACCTCAATTCCGATCGTGTCGCGCCCTTCCATATTGGAAACCACGCGGATATTGACCGCTTTAAGCGAGCGTGCGAGATCACTCTCGATCGCGTTGATCTGCGAAACTTTGGTGCCTGGCGCTAAGCGGATGTGGTAGAGCGTGATCGCGGGACCCGACTCGATGTCCACGACCTCTCCATCGATTTTGTACTGCGTGAGCGAGTGTTCGAGCGCCTCCGCTTGACCACGCACGAGCGCTTCGAGCTTCTCGTTGAATCCGATCTCAGGCTCTTCGAGCAGTTCCATCGTCGGGAACTTGTACCCTTCAAGCGACTGCGCGTTCTGGAACTCCGCGAGATCCTCGTCGGTCGCCATAGATTTGTTGTCCTGCGCAAAGCGCACCGGGAGCGCATCGATCTTCTCGCGGAGCTTGTCGCGATCAAACACCTGCGGCGCACCAACGACATCGTCGTCCTCGTCCTCTTCTTCGACTTGCTGTGGAACCGGGGTCACGACGCGTTTGGGTTTCTTGGCGCGGACCGGTTCTTCAATCTCAGGCTTCACCTCGACCATCTGGTCATCAATATCGTTGACCCGCACCATAACAGGTTTGGTCTTGCGCATGAGTCCAGCAAGACCGCCGAGCAATCCGCCGCCTGCTTTGCGTGTGCTTGAGGATGCGACATCCGCAACGCCGTTGGCGCGAGCCGCCGCGGTCCCTGCGAGTTGACCCGCACCCCGACCTGTAAACGACAACGCGGGTGCGACTTTGTGCCAGACGGCTACCGGGACTTCCCAGAGGTACTTGTCGCAGGTGACGAGCAAGCCGATGATTGTCAGTACACCCACCCACACCAGCGTTCCAGGAACCGCGAATCGCGGAACCAGTTCACCAGCACCGACGCGACCGATCGTTCCCCCACTCATCCCAGGGATTGCGCCAAGATTCGGGAGCGTGACTCCCAGCAATGTGCAAAGCGAAGCAGTCAGCACCAACGCGCCGATCGCGCGGATGCCCGGTTGGGTCATCGGTCGGCCGATGACTTTGAGCACGAGCATGACCAGCGCGAAGATCATGGGAATCACGAGTCCGAGTCCGAACACACGGAGCATGCCGTAGGACACATGCGCCCCGATCGGACCGGTCCAGTTTTGCGTCACCGCGTTGTGCGGATAGACCGTATGCGACGGTGCATCGCCGGCATCGAAGCTGATCAGCCCCACAAACAGGAACAACCAGACCGCGCCCAGCGCGAGCCAACCCACCCGTCCCAACAAAATCCGTGACTCGGACATTGGTTCAGACCCGTCCTTGACCTTGTAAGGCTTGCTCGATTTCCGCTTCTTGGTAGACTTTGCCATAACGGTCAACTATCGACCAGACCGCCCGAAATACCCCACAATCCGCACAATATCGTCACACGGACCATTCCAAGCCCTCCCCCATCCGCGACCCAAATGACTGGGAGACGGCACATTCCGACTTTTTTCCCCAAACCGCACAACCGGAACTCAAGACGCCCCATAAAAGGTGTCGATGAGATCACTGCCAAGGATGGCAGCGTAAGCCGACGGATTCGGCGACAACCCACCAGCATTCACAACACCCACCACCATGCGGACCCCTTCCGCATCGCGCGATCGGTGTGCACCGTGTCCATCAGGACACACAATCCCAGGGATCGGGAGGAAACAGCATCATGTCAAACCAACAAGCAAACACATCTCCAACACAATCATCCGCACCAGAAATGACCGTCATCGGCACCGATACACGGATTAAGGGCGAGATGTTCTTCGAAAAATCAGCCAAAATCCTCGGCGGATTCGAAGGCAAGATCACCGCGCAAGGCGAAGTCCAAATCTCAAAGGGCGCCAACTGCAACGCAGCGATCGAAGCACAGAGCGTCATCGTCGATGGACAGGTCACCGGACCGATCATCGCCCACGGCCAGCTCACCCTCACCGCAAATGCACAGGTCCAAGGTGATCTGACCGCAGGAACCCTCGTTGTTGCTCAGGGAGCAAGCTTTGTTGGTCACTGCAATGTCGGACCAGCTGCTCAGGAACTGCTCGGGAACAACCAATCCACCAGCAACTCCATCCCAGCGGCATCACAGGAACTCAAAAACAACCTCAGCACAAAGGTTGACCTGACTCCACCTTGGGCGACCCAGCAAGCGCCGCAGACCCAGTCTGCATAATCGCTCGCGATTCCAATCCAATCAACACAGACCACCCATCCCTGGCCGGTCTCGGTCAACACCGAGCCGGCCGTTTTTATGGCTACTTTCTTCAAGCCACCCCGATTCCTGATCCGCGAGCGAGCCGCGCCGCGTCAGGTATCCAACACCCCCATCGAAGTCACCTGCTACCGATGCGCCAAACCGTCCACCCACTCCCCTTTCGCCGAGACCGCGTCGTGCCCCCACTGTGCCGGTCGATTGCAGATCGGTGATGTCCACATCCAGCAAGGACACTGGGGAACCTCCATCCAAACCACAGGTTCGGTCATCATCGACGAAGCAGCGCAGGTCCACGCGAACCTCATCATCTGCTCCGGAGATCTCCACATCGCAGGCAAAGTCCACGCGATGTTCATCTGCGGCGGACGCGCCACCATCAGCGAAACCGCCGATGTTCAGGGAGGAATCCGTACACCACACCTCGTCCTCCAACCCGGATCCATCATCCGGGGATGCTTGATCGAAACCCAGTCCCGAGCATTGGGGATGGTTGATGTCGATCGCGCGATGCGATCCGCACCTGGGAAGGGACAAGCTGCACAAATCGAGCTCAAGCCGACAACCGCCACCATCGGCGCAAACACCGATATCGCAGCACGGATCTATCCCGGAGCCGAGGGACCAAGACAAGCACAGTTCCGCGTCGTATCCTAACGGCGTATGACCACGATCAACTACTTCCCAACCAACGCTCCTACCAACTCCCAGTCCGGCGCAGGATCGATTTCGGATGCACACGAGATCGATCGGGACATGCTCAGACTCCTGAGCGTCCCGATCATGACACTGTTCACCGCAATCGCGGCGCAGATCGCGATCCCAACGGAACCGCTCGGAATCCCCATCACGCTCCAATCGCTCGCGGTCCTGCTGACCGCGATGGCGCTGGGACCCAAACTCGGTTCGATGAGCATGCTCCTCTACCTCGTCACTGGAGCGATCGGGGTCGGCGTCTTCGCTGAAGGCCAATCCGGTTGGCTCACCATCGTCGGACAGAGCGGCGGATACCTCATCGGATTCGTCGTTTGCCAACCCTTCGCGCATTGGATCATCCGACGCAAAGACAAGTCCGTTCGTGGTTGGCTCGCGATCTTCGTTGCGGGATTGGTCGTCCACGCGATCATCTTCGCGATCGGTGTCCCATGGTTATGGTACATCCGCAACCACGACTCCGGGACCGATCCAATGTCGTGGTCGTCCGCGATCTACTACGGCATGACCGTCTTCATCCCAGGCATGATCCTCAAATCCGGTATTGCAGCAGGGATCGGCGCATGGATGCTCCCGAGCGTTTCCAAACGACTCTGGTAAGTTCTCGGTCCTAAAAAACCGAATCTACAACACTATTGGGCCGCGATGTTCCGATTCCCTGCTCCACGGTGGTTCGGTATTCTGATCGATCCGATTGAATGCCTTGTGACCATTCTTCTTCCTGCAATCTCAACGAGCCGAACTCATCGGCCTGCATTCTCGCTGATCGAACTGATCATCGTGGTGGTCATCATCGGGATCATCGGTGCGATCGCGATTCCTCGCATGTCCAGCTCCGCAGAAAACGCCGCGGTCAGTGCGGTCACTGCGGATCGAGCAACGCTTCAACGAGCATTGGATCTCTATGAAGTCGAGCACGAAGGATCCATGGCGCATGTCGGCGCGGGAACCGCGAAGGTCTTCTACTTCCGATTGCTCAAAAAATCCGATCTTGACGGCACCGTCAACGACTCAACAGGAATCTATGGACCGTACATCGATTCGATCCCGGTCAATCGAATCAACGGACTCCCAACCATCCGAATGGATGGCGCTGCAGCTGGAGCCAACACACACGGCTGGCGCTACGACACAGCCACCGGAACCATCGAAGCGGATCACACCGCAGGGACACGCACTTTCAAAGCCGATGACAGCATCATCGACAAAGCCACCGGCGTTGTCGACAAAGTACTCGGTTAAAATCGCGAATCAGTGCCAATCCGAACCACGATCCTAGAATGAATCATGACCGGCTCTGATCCGATCCCAACATCATCAACCACCCCAACCTACATCTATTACGACGGCTGGTGCAGCGCCTGCATCAAGTCCGCAAAGCTCTTTACCAGACTCGACAAAGGACGCGGACGCGTTGCTTGTGTCGATTTTCGATCCGATGACCCCCGCGTTGATCTTGCGGGAGTTCCAACGGATCAACTCGCGACCTCGATCCACACACGCACCCCCGACGCGACCCTCCACTCCGGTCCCGAAGCGCTCCGCCAAGCGTTCACGATCCTCGGCCATCGCTATTCCGCATCGTGGACGAAGCTGCCGATCATCCGCACGATCGTAAACTTCTGCTACGACGCCTTCGCTCGCAACCGACTCAAGTGGTTCGCGACCCACCAATGCAAAGAAGGCATCTGCAAGATCGACCTACACAGCAGCGATGCCAAATCTACACACTAGAGCCCGCACGCTTTCCGCGCTTTGGGGTATGTATCGCTCAGGAAGAAGAACATCGGATGCATGAACGGATCCCAAGGCGTGCTCTTCCCGATGATCTCCATATGTTCACGCGCCTCGCTGATATACCCTGTTTGCCAGAGCATATATGCAAAGAACGCGCGGACTCTTGGGGTCACCATGCTCATCCGATGATCGCGGAACGCTTTCTGATTCCCTCGAAAGATATCTGCCCGAACCTCCGGCTGAGCTAGGTAGTTCTTGAAGCCGTTCTTCTTATCTCTCTCTTTCCATTCACCCGCGATCTCGAAGTGCGCGTGCCCGATCACCGCGATCGAGGGTGATCCGACAGGGCTTGCATCGAGCCGTTCTCTTGCAAACGCGATGCATGCTTCTTCCGAACCGCCCCACTTGGGTGTTACAAAGTCGAAATACATCCAGTGCGCCGCATGCAGATCCGGATGATCCTTGACAGCGAGATCGAAGTACGATCGGACCTGCTCCCTATCTTGCTGAAGCCCCTTCCCTGCATAGATCTTCCATGCATGCGCCGTCGCATTCTTTGGATCGATCGCGGTTGCAAAGTCCAACGCATCCATCGCGTCTCGCAGCAGCCCCTGAAACTCCGGATAGTTCTTTGGTGTCCAACCACTCCCACGCTTGATCCACGCTTGCTTGACAAGGTTGATCCCCCGAACCGTGTGCGCCTGCGTGCTCTCCGGACTTTCCGCGCACCACTGCCCGATCCATTCCTGCGGCTTTCCCCAATCAGCTGAAGCTTCATAAATACACGCGGTATCGTTGATGTTCTTTGATCTTTCGATCGCTTCGGGAACCACAAGAGTATCACCCACCATGATTCGCTTGCGCATCGCCTTGGTGTACTCACTATCGCAGCGCCACTCCATCGCGGTCATCGCGCCGTAATCTCGATACTTCGCACCCCACTCCTCTCCCTCTGGAGCGATCGGCTGATCGAACGCGACATGCTCGACAGACGCTTCCTCAAAGTCTTCAATCCCATCGAGTTTGGTCCCAGGGAGCTGCGCTTGCGGATCAACACGCTGGATCCATTCCGCGAGATCAAGTATCTCATCAACCGACACGCGCTTTCCAAACACAAGCCGTTTACCGCTGATCTCAGATTTCCGGTTGTACGCTTCCGTGTAAAGATCCGCAACCCGACAGCATTTGCAAGTACGGACCACAATCTGAATCGCTCTGCTTTGGTCGGGATCATGCGGCCCCGCTTCGAGCATCAGCTCATCAAACTTTGAAATCGCTTCGACCCGTTCACGATCAAAGTTCCCGACGATCGACTCCCACCGAATCTTCCATGCGGCCCGCTTGCAATGTCTGCAAAAAGTCCGCTCCCCCTCAGTCATAAACATTCCGATGAACAAATACACAATGATCAACACACGCACGCTGTAGCACAACGCCCACAACCAGCTCTTGATCGCAAAGGACCCCGCCCCGAACAACTCGTACCCTGTAAACCATCGCCCGCTGAACCAATCCAGAACCGAGACCTGCTCGATGAGTGTCGCGCCGAGCATCTCACCCACAAAGTACCAAGGCATCAGCAGCAAGCCATACACCATCCCGCTGCGCTCCGTGCTGATCCGAGCAAGCCGACCGATCCTCGGCAGCAACTGATCAAATACCACAAACCACACTGCAAAGATAATCGGCGTGGCGATCCCCCACGAATGCGTGCTATTCGCAACCGCAAACACCAACCCCATCAAAAACACAATGAATGCACCAAACGGATACACCAACACACCGATCGGGCTCACGCTCCGAGTAGATTGATCTGCCAAAGCTGAACTCCCGAAGCATAATCCTTATCGTGATCTAAATGCAATATAAGCTTGCACTCACGATACCCGATCATGGATTCGGATTCAAACCTCGAGTACGGACTCGACTTTCAGGCCGTTGGTGATGGTCTTCTGCACCGGACACGCGTTTGCGATCTCTTTCAATCGCGCACGCTGTTCATCGCTCAGATCACCAGTAAAGCTCAACGAAATCTCAATCAGCTCCGGCTCACCCCGACCATTCGGACGCGAATGTTCCAGATCAAGACGCACCGATTCCAAAGCCCACCCCTTCCGCTCCGCGTACATCCGGACCGTAATCGCTTTGCACGCGCCAAGCGATCCCAGCAGCAGCGCATACGGATCTGGCGCGGTATCACCGCCCCCAAGCGAGCCCGGCT
>JARGNC010000101.1 GCA_029212425.1 Phycisphaerales bacterium | reverse complement strand
TGGTGCGGACGCTTGCGACGACGCTGCACTTGCCGTTTAGTCGTATTCAGTTCACTCCTGACTTGATGCCTGCGGATGTGATCGGGACGAACATTGTTTCGGAGAATCCGGACACGGGTCATCGGAGCTTTGAGTTTCAGCGTGGACCGATCTTTGCGCAGGTGGTGCTCGCGGACGAGATCAATCGTGCGACTCCCAAGACGCAGTCGGCGCTGCTTGAAGCGATGCAGGAGCATTCGGTGACGGTGGCGGGTGAGACTTACAAGTTGAATGAGCCGTTCTTGGTGCTTGCGACGCAGAACCCGATTGAACAAGAAGGTACCTATCCGCTTCCTGAGGCGCAGATGGACCGGTTCTTGCTCAAGGTTGATGTGGGGTACGCGGGGCTTGAGGATCTGATGGAGATTATTGATCGAACCACTGGCGCGGAGAATCCGGTTGCGAGCAAGGTGATTGATGGTCCCAAGATTTTGGAGTATCAGGAACTTGTGCGTCAGGTGGTCGTTGCGCCGCATGTGAAGCAGTACGCGGCTCGTCTGGTGCTCGCGACGCATCCGGAATCGGATACGGCGGCGGGTGGTCCCAATGGACCAACGAATCGGTATGTGCGATGCGGGGTTTCTCCACGCGGTGCGCAGGCGCTGATCCTTGCGGGCAAGGTTCGCGCGCTTGTGGATGGTCGGTTCCATGTGAGCTATCAGGATATTCAGGATGTCGCGATGCCTTGTCTGCGGCATCGCGTGCTGATGAACTTTGAAGCGGAGGCGGACCGGGTGCGCGCGGATGATTTGGTGCGCGAGATTCTGAAGCTGACTCCGACACAGCCGACCGCGATGGTGGGGTCATGATCAAGTACGGCTTCATTCTTTGGTCAGTGTTGCTGCTTGGTGGTTGCTCTCTTGGTGGGGGAGATCGCAGCCGAGGTCCGGGCGAGACTTGGGTCGTGGGGATTTCGGAAGATTTGGGGTCGATGGATCGTGCACGATCTGCGGTCGCGGAGCAGCGGGGATATGGGTGGAGCACGCATCTTTGTGCGTCTGAGCAGGATGGGAGTTTGGCAGATTTTGTTGTTGGGCCTGTGGTGTTCAGCAAGCATGATGAGGACACGATGCGTGTGTCTTATGCGATGATGGCGGTTGGTGGGAAGGACGCTGGGTTGGTGGGGTTGTTGTCGTTTGACGCGGACGGCGTGGGGGATGAGGCGCTGCGCAGAGGGTGGGATGATGGGTTTGTGTTTCGCGTGGTGATTGATGAGTCTTTGGAGACGGGGTTTGTAACGGTGCCGAAGATTGGGCGTGAGGGGGAAATCCGTGTGCGTTGGGATGCGGAGCAGGTTGGAATGCGTGCAGAAGGGACCGATGAATGAAACAAGCTGTGATGCGTACTGGCATTCGAACAAGAACAATGCGAACAGGTCTGGTTGCGGCGGTGTTGCTCGGGGTGCTGAGCGGCGTGGGTGGTTGCTACAAAGAGGTTGTGAGCAAGAAGGGGTTGACGGTTGATGCGCATCATCCTCGCAAGGCGAAGTCGAGCGAGACCAAGATTGATCGTGCGATTGATGGCGTGATCCGGGAGATTGAACAGTAATGCTGCGATCGGAGAATCCAACCCGGCCTGCGACGATTGAGGAGTTGCTGTCTTCTGAGTTGATCGGGAAGATCTCGCATCTGGATGTGTCGTCGCGGAAGATCTTTGCGGGCAAGCTCAAGGGGGAGCGGCGGAGCAAGAAGCGGGGCGAGAGTGTGGAGTTTGCGGATCATCGGCCGTATGCGACGGGGGATGACCTTCGGCACATCGACTGGAATATTTATGCTCGCTTGGATCGGTTCTTCATGAAGCTGTTCATGGAGGAGGAGGACTTGTCGCTGCACATTGTGATTGATGCGAGCGCGAGCGCGGATTGTGGGGAGCCGAACAAGTTTTATTACATGCAGCAGGTCGCGATGTCGCTTGGGTATATCGGATTGCTGAACCTCAACCGCGTCGCGGTGACGGCGGTGGGGATGCGCGATGAGCTGGTGCTTGCGGGTGGGGATCAGTCCATCGCGGGGAATATCCGGGATCTGCGTGGGCGAAGAAGAACGCATGACCTGGCGCGGTTCTTGTGCTCGATGACTCCTGAAGGCGGGACGGACTTCGGACAGGCGTGCAAGCGGATCGCGATGACTCGTAGAGGCAAGGGGGTGATGATTGTGCTGAGTGACTTCTTGATGAAGGAGGGGTACGAGACTGGGCTTCGGATGCTGGTGGGGCGTGGGTACGATGTGTTTGCGATTCAGGTATTGTCGCCTCAGGAAGTGGAGCCTGACATTGCGGGGGATCTGCAGCTGCGCGATGTGGAGGATGGGGACATGGCGGAGGTGACGATCTCGGCGCCGCTGCTCAAGAAGTACAAGGAGAACCTGTCGGCGTATTGCCAGGAACTGCGGGATTTCTGCGCGAGGCGGGAGATTACGGGGTTGACGATCCAGTCGGACACTCCGATTGATACGCTGTTGGTTGAATACCTCCGAAAACGGGGGCTTTTGAGGTAGTTGGGGTGTAGAAAAAACGCTCGATCTGCTGGCAAGGTCCGATTTTGGGGGTACTTTCAGGGTTCACGGCCCATTCGTGGCTGGTCAACTTTGTATATGTTGAGGGAATCCAAATGAGAATGTGTTTTGCTGGAGTTGGTTTGGTGCTTGCATCGGGCGCTGCGTTTGCTGATCCGACGGTTTCTTGGGAGTCGTCCGAATGGATTGATCTCGGTTTTACTGATCGCATCGGTGTAGAAGCGAACTTCCTGCCGGGCTGGACGACGACGAATGCGAGCCCGGACCTTGGTTCGAGTTTGTTCTCGGCGACGAATGTCACTTTGACTGGTGATCCGGATGATGCGGCGATCTGGTTGAACCAGTTTGAGCAGGGATCGAACTCGCAGGACTCGAATGAAGTTGTTGAGCTTTCGCTCAATGATTTTATGATCGGGCAGACTTATGAGCTCTCGTTTTACGCTTCGATCCTGACTGTTACTTCCAACGGGTGGGCGGGGAATTTAGATTCGATTGATGTCGGGATCACTGGCGCGAATATCAGCGACTGGGACTCCGAGGTGCTTTCCTCGCCGGCTGGAGTTTCCAACACATGGGAACGGCAGTCGCTGATCTTTACCGCACAGTCGGAGACGGTCAGCTTTGCGTTCGGTGAGAACGCGACCGGCCCTGCATTGAATGGGTACGGGACTCGCTTCGGGATCGATGGTTTCGGGATGCGGGTTGTGCCTGCACCTTCGGGGCTGGCGATGATCGGGCTTGGTGGTCTGGTCGCGGGGCGTCGTCGGCGCTGAGATTGATTTGATTGAATAGATGAATAGCAACGGGCCTTGATGGTCCGTTGTTTTTTTTTGGTGCTGTTGGTGTGCATCGGAGGGGGAGCGGTTGCTGTATACTCAGTTGAGATGAATCAACGAATCTGGAGCGGATATACAAGATGATCTGGGCGACACCGATGTTGGCGGGGTTGGTGGCGGCGATTGCGGTGCCTTCGCTTGTGATTCTGTATTTTTTGAAGCTGCGAAGGATTCCGCGCGAGGTGTCTTCGACCCTCCTTTGGAAAAAAGCCATTCAGGACCTGCAAGCGAACGCGCCGTTTCAGAGGTTGCGGCGGAATTTGTTGCTGTTCTTGCAGCTGATTATTCTGGGGTTGATCCTGCTGGCGCTGGCGCAGCCTCGCTCGACGGCGACGGCTTCGGCTGGTCGGAAGCTGGTGATTCTGATTGATCGCAGCGCATCGATGCGTGCGGTCGATGGGGAGACTGCTCGCAGCACGCCGATCACTCGGCTTGAGGTTGCGAAGGAACGCGCGATTCGGTTGGTGGAGGGGCTTGCGTCTCCATCGTTGTTTGAAGAAGCGGACAAGGCGGACGAGGCGATGGTGATCGCGTTTGATCGGTCGGCGGAGATCGTGTCGCAGTTTACATCGGATAAGCAATCGCTGATCAACGCGATCAACGGGATCGTGCAGACGGATGGGCCGAGCACTATTGAGGAGGCGTACCGGTTGGCGCAGTCGCAGCGTCCGAACCGGGTGTTTATTGATACTGGGCCGACGGGTGAGGGGACCGATCCGGTGGAGATCGAGGGGATCAAGGGCGGGGATGCGTACTTCTTCCACTTGTTCAGCGATGGGAAGATTTCGGATCTGGATGTTGTGCGAGCTGATGAGGATGTCGCGGAGGCGCCGAGCTTTGAATACCACGCGGTTGGGGATGCATCGTCGGTGAGTGTCGGGTTGACCGCGCTTCGCGCGGAGCGGGACTACGAGGATCCGACGAAGCTGAGTGTTTTTGTCGGGGTGCAGTCGACGGACCCGAATCCACGATCGGTGGATGCGGAGTTGTTGGTTGGGGGTGCGGTGGTATCGGTGCGTCCGGTGGTGCTTGAGGGGGCAGAGGTTGATGAGCAGACCGGAACGCGGGAAGCGAGCAGCGGAGGGGTGGTGTTTGAGCTCAACGAACCCGATGGGGTTGTGGTTGGGGTTCGACTGGCGACTGGCTTTGGTGAGGCGGATCTCGATGTGCTTGATACGGACAATCGTGGGACGCTGATTGTGCCTCCAGCGAAACAATCGACGGTGGCGCTGGTGACGACGGGTTCGTTGTTTTTGCAGGAAGCGCTGCGGGGGCTTTCGATCTCGGATCTGCAGATCATGACACCTGCTCAGTACGAAACGATGCGCGAAGCGGGGGATGCGGGGGCGATTGATCTGTTTGTGTTTGATCGCACGATGCCGAAGGCGGGGGATGGCGGGGTGGTGTTTGATCCGGGGCGGTACTTGGTGGTTGGAGATGTGTACACCGGTCCTGGGGGTGTGGTGGATCAGGGGGATGGTCCCGGGACGCAGATTATCAACTGGAGGCGGACGCATCCGCTGCTGCGGGATCTGACGCTTGATGCGGTGGTGATCGGGAAGTCGCGGACGATTGAGATCCCGGAGGGGTCGGAGCTGGTGTCGCTCGCGGAGACGACGGAGGGTCCGGCGATTGTGGAGATGAGCACGGGGGATGTTCGCGCGGTGATGGTGGGGTTTGATCCGGCGTTTTCCAACTGGCCTTTTGATGTGAGCTTTGTGGTGTTCCTTGCGAGCGCGGTGGACTATCTGGGGACGCAGGTGGGCGTGGATGTGGATGTCAACGCTCGGCAGATTACGCCGGGGTTTGTGCTTGCGGATCGGGTGCCTACTGATGCGGGGAACATCCGTGTGAAGCTCCCCGATGGTTCGATGAGCGGCGAGGTCATCGCGGCTCCGGACGGACGGATTGTCTACGGCCCGATCCGCGAGACCGGGGTGTACAGCGTGCAATGGAACGGGAGCGCGGGGGCGAGCGATGTGAAGGATGATGGGAAGGTCCTGCGGTTCTACGCGGCGAACCTCCTCGATGCGCCGGAGTCTGATCTTGGGACTTCCGAGGTGTTGGATCTATCGAACCGGGTGGTGAGCGCGAGCGGTCAGGGTGAGATTACGAGGTTGAAGGAGTGGTGGCCTTGGCTGTTGATCGGGGCGTTGGGGGTGATGATGTTTGAGTGGTGGATTTATAACCGGAAGGTGTATTTGTGAGCCGCTGGTTGCAGGATGGGCATGACTATTGTTTGGTATGCGTATTCGCTTTTTAGGTACTGGGACATCGGCGGGGGTGCCGATTATCGCGTGTGGGTGCGCGGTGTGTACTTCTACGGATCCTCGGGACACGCGGACGCGGACGAGTGCGACGGTGGAGTTTGTGGATTCAACTGGTCAGGAGCGGGTGATTCTGATTGATGCGTCTCCGGATCTGCGCGAGCAGGTCTTGCGGGAGGGGATCACGCGTGTGGATGCGATTCTGATCACGCATAACCATGTGGATCATGTGTGGGGCTTGGATGAGATCCGTCGGTTTAATGAGATTATGAAGCAGCCGATCGAGGTGTGGGCGGATTCGCATACCCATCAGTCGCTGCGGCGGGTGTACCAGCACATCTTTGAGAAAGAGAAGAACATTCAGAAGTCGTTTATTGCGGATCTGGTGCCTAGGGAGTTGGTCGCTGGGGAGGAGATCGAGTTGTTCGGAATGCGGATCACCCCGATGGTGCTGATGCACGGCGTGCAGGAGATCCTGGGGTTCCGGTTTGAGGCGGCTCGGGCGGGTGAGATTGAGGATCCTGCGAGGGTGCTGCCTTTGGCGTATTGCACGGATGTGGTAGAGATTCCTGACGCGTCGCGGGCGTATCTTGAGGGGGCGACGAGCGGGGTGGAGACTCTGGTGCTCGATGCGCTTCGGCATCGTCCACACTCGACGCACTTCACGGTGGAGCAAGCGGTGGAGGAGGCGGAGCGGATCGGTGCTTCTCGGACGTTGTTCGTGCACATGACGCACGATCTGGCGCACGCGGAGACTACTCGGTCGTTGCGTGAGGGGATCGATTTGGCGTATGACGGCTTGATCGTCGGAGATGGGGCGGATTCTTCCTAATTGGGTTGCGTGGTGGGGGAATGGTGGCATTCTGTGGGATGAGAGCCCCGCGTTGTGGCATCGGTGTTTGAGTCGCGGCGGGTGTGTACATCTGAAGAGAGGTCTGGTATGGCTGATATGAATCAATCGTCGGATTCCCACCAATGCGCGCTGCCTGCGAAGGTTGAGCTGCCTCGTATCACTGGGTTGTCCACGGCGTTCCCGATGGAGATTGACTCAGCTTCCCAGTCGAGCCCGCATCGGATGGGTGAGGATCGTTCGCCTTTGCGGCATGACGGTGGTCGGTCGAGCCGGGGCATGAACTGAGCTGGGAGAGCGGATTCTGAGCTTTGTTGGGGCTCGATATGCGGGTGGTGGGGTTAGAATTGGCGAATTCGAATAGTGCTCAGGGGGTTGTGTGATGACGCACTTTGGGGGGGTGCCTACCATCGACTCCTATGGGAAATGCACGCGATATCAAGAAGCGGATGAAAGCGGTCGGGAACATCAAGCGGATCACCCGCACGATGCAGATGATCGCAACGAGTAAGTTTGCCAAAGCGCAGCAGACCTCGCTGGCGTCTCGTCCATACACCGACACTTTGTTCGGTCTGGTCGCGAAGCTTGCTGAGGCTGGTGTTGGTGAAGGGCATCCGTTGCTCACGGAGCCTTCGGCGGATTCCAACGAGTTGACGCTGTTGATTTCAGCGGATCGTGGGTTGTGTGGTCCATACAACGGCACGATGGTTCGCACCATGCTCAAGCACCTCAAGGGGAGCTCGGAAGCGGGCAACGGGATCATCGAGGTCGTTGGGAAGAAGGGTGCTTCGGCGCTCAAGTTCAACGGCTACTCGGGTTTCACGCAGCACACCAACATCGGTGATAAGCCGGCGTATGAGGATGTCGAGCGTTTGGCAGAGCGTTTCACAGAGATGTTTATCAACGGCGAAGTCTCTGCGGTCCGCGTGGTGTACATGAAGTACTTCAGTGCTGGTCGTCAGCGTCCAGAAGTGATGCAGCTTCTTCCATTCTCGGCGCCGGTTGTTGAGGGTGATGCGGATGCATCGGGCACACAGGACTTGTACGAGTTCTCGCCTGACGCGGATTCGCTGCTCGATTCGTTGCTTCCAGCGGCGGTCAAAGCGGTGCTGTTCCAGTGCTTCAATGACGCGGTTGTTTCCGAGCACATCGCTCGGATGGTTGCGATGAAAGCGGCGACGGACAACGCGGGCAAAATGGGCGGGTTGCTCAAGCGCGAGTTCAACCGTGTGCGTCAGACGCAGATCACGACCGAGCTTACCGAAATCATCTCGGGTGCGGCGGCTCTCGAATAGGTCTCGCAGTAGGATTCAATCCAAACAGATCACAGAACGCTCCAGCAATGGAGCGTTTTTTTTATACTGTCATCCGCTGGGCGATGTTCTTTACTCGACGAAAACAGTGAGTTTATCGAGCGACTTGCGTTCGATGTTGGGGACGGTGCAGTCGTCGGCTGGGTATCCGATTGGGATCATCATGTAGGGGCGTTCATGCTCTGGACGGTCGAGGAGATCGCGGAGGAACTTCATTGGTGAAGGTGTGTGGGTGAGGGTGGAGAGTCCCGCGGCGTGTGCGGCGGTGAGGAGCATCCCGGTCGCGATGCCGACGGATTCGTTGAGGTAGTAGACCTGTTCGCCCTCGTCGGTGGTGCGGAGCGCCATGACGATGATGAGCCAAGGGACGGTGTCGATGTAGGATTTGTCGGGGTTGGTCTCGAAGGGCTGGAGGTCTTCGAGCCAGCGGTTCGAGGCGCGGTCGTTGTAGAACTCGCGTTCGACCTCTTCGACGGCGACGCGGATCTGGTGCTTGATGTCTGGATTGGAGATCGCGATGAAACGCCAGGGTTGCTTGTGGGCGCCGGAGGGTGCAGATCCGGCGGCGAGGAGGACCTGTTCGATGACTTCTCTCGGGATGGGCTTGTCTGAAAAACTGCGGACGGTTCGGCGTTTTTGGATGAGCCCATTGAACTCGGTCGCTGCGTTGAGCGTTGATCCATCGGGTTTGTGTGGATCGAGGGGGATCCAGTCATTGTTCGGCATTTGAGAACTCCTGCGTGGATCGTACCCAGAATGCGGAGGACATGTGGGATTGGAAAACGATGCAGGTAGATTGCCGGAAGTGGATCCTGAATCGATGGGCGGTGTTAGAAGGGAATCTTGTTTCGGAAGAGCTTTCGATTACAGTGGTTCGGGGCAACTGAGACTCTTGTCATACATCCCGGTGCGATCGAAGCAGCATGGGCGACGCTTCCCATTTTTCAACATATCGCATGCTTTTTCGATGCGTAGCACGCGCGTCTCGGCTCGTTTGCCAGAGGTAATCCATTGGATCCAATCTCGACGGGCAAGGGGTGTGATGTCTTTCCATACCGCTTTGGCGCTGGGTGTCGCGGTGAGTGCCTTGCGGAAATCGGTAGGGATTTTGGGTTCTGGTTCTTCAGAAACGGGCTGAATTTTGAGTTTCACGACTTTGCCCGCTTCTGCCTTCGCGTCTTTGCGCAGCTTGGGATTCACCTTGAGCCAGTGGCCTCCTTGGCCATCAGGTTGCAGGGTTGCGTGGAATGGAAAGTCATTGAATGTTCCATCAACGGACACCATTGCACGGGAAGGGAGCTTGTCGCTCGCCTTCTTTGGTAGGCGGAGAAAGGTCCATGTAGCAGCCCGTGTTCCAGTGGGGACCTTTGGCCGATGGAGTGTTGCAGTGAACTCGATCATGGGTTTAGTCTAATCAAAGTATGGTTGGATACCAAGAAGCTTCCCTGAAATAGAGATTGTGTGTGGGATTTGGACTGTTTTCGCTATAAATGCCGATGTTTTATTCGATGATGCGGTTTCTGAGTACCAATGCTGATCGGAGACAAACAGCCAAACTCCAGCCGATACTGGCTGGAGCGGTT
>JARGNC010000100.1 GCA_029212425.1 Phycisphaerales bacterium | reverse complement strand
AACCAACTCTCCGGACAAGACTACCTCGGAGTCGACAAACGCTACTACGAACCCCAAGACATCGGCGCCGAAAAAATCCTCAAGCAATACCTTGATGAAGCACGATCCCGCCAAGAGCAACGGAAGAACCACTGAGCCTCGCTCGCTTCATTCAACTTCAGGCGACACATTCAATCGGTACCCATCCGTATCTGCAGCGCCGCACCCAATCGCATCCAGAAACGCTTTGACATTGTCGGACGCGTCGTAGTCAAAGTAGGTGCACTGATCAAAGACCGCCGCCAGCAGTTCCTTCTTCCTCTCGTAATCAAACAACCAAGAGTCCGGCTCTAAATACCGATACGAATCCGGATCATCAGACGGCTGAAAGTTCTGTCTGCGTTGCTGCTTGATGTACGAAGCTCGGTAAGACGCAACATCACGGAAGCAACACACCACCTCTGAATCCGCAGCGAACAAGTCTTTCAGCCGTTCGTACTCCGCGATCGAGTTGAGCAAATACAGTCCCTCGTTGGACCAGATTACCCTGTCGCACCCGTTCCGTGCCGCGTCTGCATAGGTGTTCTCAATATCCTGTTTGAGCTTTCCTTCAAGCTCATCAAGATACGATTCACCCTTGGTCGCAACAATGTGCTCTTTCATCGATGAGTACCGGCCCGCTCCGAGCGCGTACACATTGAGAATGAAATGCGATGGATTGGTGTACCCCGCGATTCCTACTGGAACATACAGACCACGCTCCCCCAACTCGACCCTGTTGTCTTGCAAAAAGTGCTGGATCGAAGTGGTGCCTGTTTTGTGTTGCCCAATATGGATAATTGTCTTCACACCAACTCCCTAAGCAACTCTGTAATCAACTCCCTATGAACGATGCTACGCATCCAGATCCTGACCCAGCCGATCCAGTTGACCCCCTATCATTCCCAGTGCCACCCCTGCCTGCTAAAACTGATCTCCGCTCAACACTCAAAGCGACCCTGGACGCGATCACTCCTAAAGAGCGTGCGCACGCAAGCGAACTGTTGTCCAGTCAGATAACCGGATCGGACCTCTACCAATCCGCATCAACAATCCTCTGCTACGCCGCCCTCCCTTCTGAGTTGTCCCTTGATCCGCTCATCATTCGCGCACTCCAAAATCACAAAACCGTCTGTATCCCGTCCGTCGATTGGGAAACAAAGACCATGCAACCGGTGCAAATTGAATCGCTGGACAACAATTTGCAAATCGGCCGATACGGTCTCAGATCACCCTCCCCCGACTGCAAACCGATCCCAGACGCCCAGATCACCCTCGCGTTGATCCCAGGTCTCGGATTCGATCCCGCCGGTCATCGGCTCGGACGCGGCGCGGGGTTCTATGATCGATGGATCGAACAGCGCCTTCAACTCGACACGCCCGTGTCGCTTGTCGGGGTTTGTTTCGATAAACAACTGATCGAGCAGATCCCAACAGATCCGCACGACCAACCTATGGACCGCGTCGTCACGCCGACGGCTGAATATGTGAGAACCCACGGATGAGTCTTCCAAGCCAATCTTCACGCTCCGCCCGTTCCTCATCGGTCCACTATCGCAGGAGCCAGAACTCTCCGATCCGCAGGATGCTCCCCGCGATCCTCGTGCTCATCGCGCTTGTCATGATCCTTTGGTTCGCGCTCATCCGTCCAAGCAAAAACCCTGACCAACAAGCGAACACGAGCGAGCAGACCAACGCCGCGACCAATCTCGCACAGAACGGAAACACCAACTCGACTCAACCCCCAGTCGAGATCAGCAACTCCGCCCCTACCCGCTCCCTTCCAGGCTCAGGAAACAGACCAGATCCACAACAAGAAGCAGAGAACACCATCGCGGACTCCTCTGCACTCGAAGAAATCCAGAACCGAACCCAATCCAGAAACCAGCCACAGAATCAACCACAGAGCCAGCCCCAAACCTCGCTCAACACACCACAGAACCAACCCGCGAGCACTTCTTTGCTCGACGCAACCCGCAACCAACCGACCCAAACCACACAGCAACCAACGACCAACACCAACCGACCCTCCAATAGCAACACAGGCCCGATCGGTTTCCAGCTCGATACTGCGCAACGGATGGTCAACCAGAACGACCGCGTCGGCGCCCGCGAACTCCTCTCCAGAGCACTCCACAACATCGATCCCTCCAGCGCCGATGGCAAACGCATCCGCGATGCGCTCACCGAGATCAACCGAGTCCTCGTCTTCGGTCCGGTCGTCGCCCCCACCGACCCGATGTGCGAAGAATACAAAATCAAATCAGGCGATTCGCTCTCAAGAATCGCAAGCAGACGCGAACTCGCGACCCACTGGAAACTCATCCAACGCGTCAACCGAATCGCAAACCCATCGCGCATCCGCCTCGACCAAACCATCAAACTCGTCCGAGGCCCATTCCACGCGATCGTCTACAAATCCAAGCACCGCATGGACATCTACCACGGCTCACCAAACAACCCCGACCAATGGATCTTCATCACCTCCCTCAATGTCGGACTCGGCGCAGACAACGGCACCCCCCTCGGCGTCTTCACCATCTCCACCAACAAACTTGAAAACCCAGGTTGGGTCAACCCAAGAGATGCCTCGGAACGCTACACCCCAGACGACCCAGCAAACCCCATCGGTGAGTACTGGCTCGGACTCGACGGCGTAGGCGAATACGCCACACGCACCGGCGACGGACTCCACGGCACCATCGACCCCGATTCAATCGGTGACGATCAATCCATGGGCTGCGTCCGCCTCGCAGACCAAGACATCGCACTCGTCTACGAACTCCTCGCAGAACGCGTCTCCGTCGTTGAAATCCGCCCGTAATCGCCCCTCGCTAAACACCACAGCGACAGCCCTTTAGAACCCCTGTGAATCGCCGATTTGAGTCGGTGTTTTTCGGGATTTTTGTCGCCAATCCTCCTACCATACCTGTCCCTGAAACGAGCCCTCAAGCCCGTTCTCTGGGTCCCAAGATTGAACACCCTCCCGAAGCCCTTCCGCCTGCAATCCGCACGCGAAGCAAGCTCAACGGATCGCAGCACCGGACGGACCGATCAACACATGACCGACCAAGAAACACCATCCCCCGCGTCCACGCCCGGCGAGTACTCCTCAAACCAAATCAAGGTCCTCGAAGGTCTCGAAGCTGTACGCAAACGCCCCGGTATGTACATCGGTGGCACAGGCATCGGCGCGCTCCACCACCTCGTCTACGAAGTCGTCGACAACTCCATCGACGAAGCAATGGCCGGATTCGCAAGCTATGTCTCCGTCTTCATTCAACCCGACGGATCCGTCAAAGTCGTCGACGACGGACGCGGGATCCCAACCGACCCCGTCAAGAACAACGACGACCCCACAATCAACGGTAAATCCGCAGTCGAAGTCGTCCTCACCAAACTCCACGCAGGCGGAAAGTTCCAGCAAGAAGGCTCCGCGTACAAAGTCTCCGGCGGTCTCCACGGCGTAGGTGTCTCCTGCGTCAACGCACTCTCCTCACTCCTCGAAGTCGAAGTCTGGCGCGACGGGGTTATCAAAGGAATCGTCTTCGAGCGAGGCGTCGTCACCAAAGACATCTACGACATCGGAGCGATCCCAACGAACAGCGATCGCAAAACAGGCACCACCGTCACCTTCAAACCAGACACCCAAATCTTCGAGGACACCAACTTCGTCTACCAAACACTCGCGAACAGACTCCGCGAACTCGCATTCCTCAACCCAGGTGTCACCATCAAGCTTGCTGACGAACGCGTCGGCGCTGATGGCAAACTCAAGCACGAAACATTCTGTGCGGAAAACGGCCTCCTCGAGTATGTCACCCACCTGATGAAGGGCAAGAACACCGTCTCGTCCCCTGTATACCTCCGCAAAGAACTCGAAGAAGAGTCCATGATCTGCGAGGTCGCCCTCCAATACCACGACGGATACAACGAGACACTCCTCACCTTCGCAAACAACATCAACAATGTCGACGGCGGAACCCACGGCCAAGGATTCAAAACCGCGCTCACACGCACGCTCAACGGATACGCAAAGCGTTCCGGAATCCTCAAAGAAAAAGACCCAAACCCAACCGGCGACGACCTCCGCGAAGGACTCATCGCGATCGTCTCTGTCAAACTCCCAGACCCCCAGTTCAACAACCAGCCTAAAGAGAAACTCCTCAACCCAGAAATCGAGAGCTTCGTCTCCGGCGCCCTCCAAGACGCACTCAATAACTGGCTCGAAGAACACCCGACCGAAGCGAAGAAGCTCTGCCTCAAAGGCATCGTCGCCGCACAAGCACGCGAAGCGGCCCGCAAAGCACGCGAACTCACCCGCCGCAAGTCCGCCCTCGATTCGGGCTCGATGCCCCACAAGCTCCGCGACTGCAAGACCAAAGACATGGACCGCTCCGAAATCTTCATCGTCGAAGGTGACTCCGCAGGTGGTTCCGCGACACAAGGACGCGATGTCGAAACCCAAGCGATCCTCCCGCTCAAGGGGAAGATCCTCAATGTCGAACGCGCCCGCATCGACAAGGTTCTCGGATTCGAAGAAATCCGCACGCTCATCGCCGCCCTCAAATGCGGGATCGGCGCAGACTTCGACATCACCAAACTCCGCTACGGCAAAGTCATCATCATGACCGACGCGGATGTCGACGGATCGCACATCCGCACCCTCCTCCTCACCTTCTTCTTCCGCCAGATGCCAGAACTCATCCGTCGCGGACATGTCTACATCGCGCAGCCCCCGCTCTACCAGATCACGCGGAACAAGAAATCCAAGTATGTCCTCAACGAACGCACCCTCGACAACGCGCTCACCGACCTCGGTCTCGATGGATCGGTACTCCAAGTCCGCGACATCGTCGGCGCTCAAACAGGGATCGAACCGAAGGTCATCACCTCGATCTCAGGAAACGCCGCACGCAGAGCCGTCCAACACCTGACCCGCTTGGGTGATCTTGTCGAGATCGCCGAACGACGCGGCGTGAAGTTCATCGACCTCCTCGAAACCCGCAAGGACGGCGTCCTCCCAAGCCACAAGCTCTCCACCCAAACCGAAGACCTCTACGCGTGGTCCGAGTCCGAAGCACTCGAACTCCTCGAATCCAAAGGATGGAGACTCACCCAAGACGCGGAAATCCAGGACGACGAGCAAGAAGACGCTTCCCCAGCGCTCGACCCCGACTCACCGGAATACGCAGAGCAGTTCAAAGAAGACACATCCCCGCTCGCAACCCTCCGCGAGCTCCACGAGAACCGCGAGCTCGATTCCATCTTCACCAACCTCGCAGAGCTTGGCTTGGACATCAACGACTACGGCCTCGTCCAAGAAGAATCCGTCACCGGCGAGAACATCCCCGCACGATTCGCATGGGTCACCGAGAAGACCTCATCCCCCAAATCGGACTCATCATACAATGATGACGAATCCGCAACACCCCAGTCCCAATCCAAGGTCATCGAAGCCGCGAACATCCCAGCGATCCTCCCATCGCTGCACCAGATTGGTCGCCGTGGGATGGAGATCAAGCGATTCAAAGGTCTGGGTGAGATGGACGCGATCCAGCTCTGGGACACCACAATGGACGACACCAAACGCACACTCTTCAAAGTCCAATGGGAGCACGCGTCCGAAGAAGCGAGCATGCTCTTCTCACTGCTGATGGGTGAGCAGGTCGAGCCTCGCCGTAAGTTCATCGAGGACCACGCGCTGGAAGTCAAAAACCTGGATGTCTAATCGGACTCTCCCGGGCCCAAAAGTTATCGGCACACAAAATGACCACGACGCACCCTCCATCCGGAGGGTGTTTTTTTCGGTCCTTCCACAACCACACGGAGCACTCGTCGCAGACGAGGTGGGATTGCATCGACAAACCACCCAAATCCTCCCCTGAAATCCACGCTTTCAAGATATTCCCTCCATCGCATGGTCGATTTGACCTTCCGGTTCACCTCGTTGGTAAACCGAAACCGTCGAGCACACATCAACTCCCCACTACGACAGGCCAACCATGCCCAACAAATCAACCAACAAAATCCAAGACAGCCACCAGAACGACAACACCCTCCGACTCGGAGTTCGCGAGCTTGATGCCTTGCTTGATAAGATCGAACAAATCCGCCCCTCCATGGACAACCCAGATCGAAACTTCGTCCGCTGGAATCTCCGCATTGTGCGCGTCGATCTCACCATCGAGCACCAAACCGGATCAAAGGTCGTCCTTCCAGTCGCGACGAGGAACATCTCTAGAGGTGGCATCGCCGTCCTCCATTCCTCGTTCGTCTACCCCAACTCACGCTGCCATGTTGGCGCTGTCCTCGAAGGCGGTCACAAGCTCGACATCAAAGGGACCGTCAAGCGATGCGACCACATCGGGGGCAAGGTTCACGAGCTGGGAATCAAGTTTGATAACGAAATCTCAACCAAGGACATCCTCGGTCTTGATCCAATGCAAGAAGCGTACTCCCTCGAACGCATCGACCCCAAGTCCCTCCAAGGCAACATCCTCATCATTAACGAATCAGAGTTCGATCAACAAATCATGCTCAAACTCCTCGAGGAAACCGAACTCTCGATCGCCGTCGCCGAGAACTCGGAAACCGCAATCAAGCGAGCACAAAAAAAGGGGTGCGAACTCATCCTCCTCGATATCCAAGTCGGATCAGAAACCGCATCGGATATCCTGCTCGAACTCCGCGCACAGGGGATCGATGCTCCCGTCCTCATCATGGCATCGGACTCATCCGCTCCTGTCCGCGACGAACTCCGCATGGCCGGCGCCTCAGGACTGATCTCAAAGCCGCTCACCAAAGACAGAATCCACCAAGCACTCGCAGAGTTCCTCATGGTTGATGGCTCAACCGGTCCGATCTACTCCACTCTGGAGAACACAGATCCAGCATACGACCTGCTCGGAAAGTTTCTCAGCAACCTCTCCCGAACGATCCTCACCCTCGAGACCGGACTCCGCGAGTCCGACAAGGATGCTTGTCTGACCATCTGCAGATCCCTCGCAAGTTCCGCTGCGAGTCTGGGATACACCCCTATCGGAGAACTCGCGGTCCATGCCGATCGCGCCCTGAGCAACGGCAACGGAGTCCGCGACGCCGCTGCCGATATCCGCCGATTGATCATCG
The DNA here is from genome assembly GCA_029212425.1 of Phycisphaerales bacterium. GTDB lineage: Bacteria > Planctomycetota > Phycisphaerae > Phycisphaerales > UBA1924 > UBA1924. The sequence goes on along the minus strand of JARGNC010000100.1, from coordinate 2,320 downwards.
CGTGCAGAAGAGTCAAAGCAAAGCCCGCATCCGCAGCATAACCAGTATTCATATTTTCACTGATTCCATTTACAGTCCGCTGGACAGCAATGAGTAGCCCATGAGTTTCGACACCGCCTCTAAGCACAAGACAATCAGCAACACACGCAACTCGCTCTCAATAGATGGCGCGCTGTACCATCGACTCCTTGCCAAACTTGATGAAAGCCCGAACAGTCAAAGCACCAATCCCGAACGCATCTACAGAAGACTCCAGTACGCACACCCAAACCTCAATATCCACATCCAATCCGATGGACACAACGCACGAACACTCACCGTCGCGTCACGCAATCTCTCGCAAGGCGGCCTCTCCTTCCTCCATTCCAGCTTTATGTATCCAGGAACAGACCTGACCGTCGATCTCATCGACAACACAGGAAGCATCATCCCCTGCAAAGGAAGGATCACCCGCTGTGAACATCGCGGAGGAAGAATCCATGAGATCGGTGTCATGTTCCACAACGAGGTCTGCCTTCACGAGTTCTTGACTCAAAACCCCGAAACCCTGCTGTACTCGCGTGAACGCGTCAATCCGTGCTCCCTGGACATCTCCGTGATGGTCTACGCAACCCAAAGCGACTTGATTGCACAGATCCAATCACTCACCGAGCACACAAAGCTCAAATGCACTTACGCAAAGTCAGTCGAAGAAGTCTTCGAGAATCTCGATGAGCAGGATTTAGCGATCTGCCAACTCTCCTCAGACATCCCCGCGATCGCTGAAACAATCCGCACAATGCGCAACGAAGGATTCCGAAATCCGATCATCCTCATCGGATGCCCAAACAGCAATCTCGATGTCCACTACCTCATCGCATGCGGCGTAGACATCATCCTCCCCCTCCCAATCAACCAGCAAACAGTACTCGGCTCCATCGCAGAGTATGTCCTCAACGACTGGACCCCTGATTCCCTCGAAAGCATCCGCTCCTGCGTATCACCAGAATCAAAGAATCAACTCCGCATTGAACTCACAAAGCTCGGAATCATCCTCAACAAACAATGCAACTCGCTCAAAGACTCCGAACTGCTCGGCATCAGCCAACGCGTCTCGATGCTCTCTCCTGTTCTGGGCATGGACCCGTTGAAATCCGTCGCGGATGAAATCATACAACAACTCTCAACCAACGCGTCCGCACAAGAACTCACTCCGCAAATCAATCAACTCAGCAATCTCTGCACCTCTCTGCGAAACGCAGCATAAACAGAAGACGCATTGTTAACCGAGAATTCCATGAACACCTACAAATCCACAATCACCTCCGCAATGCGTAAACCGATCCAGATGCTCGGGATTGTCCCATGCGCATCCCTCGCTCTGCTTCTCGCACTCTTCTCGATCGCGTTCATCCGAGCGGGAGCTCTGGATCAGAATCCAAGCGACCAACTCATCCAACACGCTTCCGAGCAGCACGCACGCGCTCTTCAACTGAGCATCGACACGCTGACCCTCGACAGAGCGGTCCGCAATCAAGAATGGGATCGAGTAGAACCTGCGCTCACCGATCTGGTCAACACCCACAACCTATGGCTCAGTTCCTACGAGAATCTCCGCACCCAACAAGCGAACACCTACCGCGCCCCCAACGATCCAGAATCCATTGCAGACTACTACACCCGCCTCAACTACATCTACGGCGATCTCTCTCCAGCACTCAAAGAACTCCAGATCGTCGGACAAAGCGTTGTTCGCAGAGCACCCTTCATCGACGCAAGCTCAGAATCCCGTCTCGACGCCGCCGTCGAATCGTTCCAAAAACACCATCCACAGTTCGATCGACTCTCTGCCGAGATTCTTGCCCTTTACCAACTGAGATCGCAGCAATCCGCAGGAACCAACTCCGCATCGGTCCGTAGATCGCTTGTCCTTATCCTCGCATGCACCCTCTTTGCAACGCTCTTCGGCTTCATCCCTCGGATCAACCGGCTCAACACCAAAGTCTCCACCCTCGAATCCAAGACCCAATCCCAGATCAGCTTTCCACAAGAGAATGCAGATGACGGCACCCTTGAGAGCGGCTTGAAAAACCCCCACGAAAGCACCCCCGAACAGCAAGATCAGCACCGCAAAGCCGCGTGATCCGCTTCGAGTTCAATCCGCGATTGCTTATTGAACAGGAATACAAACCCAATGCAGCACCGCCAACCGCGACCAATCGAGTCTGCTGGTACGAAATCGCACTTCTCAAAATGAAACTGTTTCGCCATGATCCGCTCGAAGTGATGTTTGCCAGATCACAGAGTGTCGAGCAATATACCGAGCTGCGTATCAAAAAGA
>JARGNC010000099.1:8073-9493 GCA_029212425.1 Phycisphaerales bacterium | reverse complement strand
AGCATAGCCGTATCTTAACCATATCGATACTAAATCCATGAAAAACAACCAAAGGACGAATCCCATGGACCACGACATCACCCACTACGCGAAATCTCGACACACCGTCAAGGCCTACGACCCGACCCGCACAATCCCGGATGAGCTCATCACCAAAGTCAAAGAACTTCTCCGCTACAGTGCTTCGAGCACCAACGCTCAGCCTTGGCACCTCGTGATAGCATCAACCCCAGAAGGCAAAGAGAAAATCGCCAAGTCCACCGATCGCCTCTACCCGTTCAATCGGAACTCGATTGTCAACGCGTCCCACGTTGTCGTCTTCTGCTCAAAGCTCGACATCGAAGAAGATTACCTCCTTCATGTTCTCGCGCAAGAGGAGAAAGACGGCCGCTTCGGTGGCAACCCAGAGTTCAAAGAACAGATGCACGCCGGTCGTAGTCTCTTTGTCAACCTCCACAAGCACGATTTCAAAGACGTCCAACACTGGATGGATAAACAAGTCTACCTCAACCTCGGTGCCTTCCTCCTCGGAGTCTCCACACTCGGAATTGATGCCACCCCTATGGAAGGCATCGAGATCAACGAGCTCGACAAGCAACTCGGACTTCGCGAGCAAGGCTACACCGGTCTTGTGGTCGTCCCGATCGGATACCACCACACAGAAGAAGACTACAACGCGAAGCTCCCCAAATCGCGTCTCCCAGAGTCGGACATCATTACTGAGATCTAATCGCAGATCGATTCATACAACCACATCGAACAGCAGGTGCCATTCATGATTCATCACTCAATCAGCATAACCACGTTCGCCATCCTTTTGAGTAGCTTGTTTGCTGGGTGCTCGACCACTGGACATCGAGCCGCGGACGCAAATGAATCCATCGTTGTTCAACCACTCTCAGAGGTCCAGTGGACCCCGCTCAATCCAGCGCGGGGAGACAACAGCCCCAAAGCCGGGACACTTTGGGGTGACCGTTCCGCAAACACCGCGACGGGTTTCCTTGTTGAGTTCAAAGAAGGGTTCTCCTCGCCTCCCCATATCCATAATGTGTCATACCGAGGGATTGTGATCAGCGGGCTCATCCACAACGATGATCCGAATGCTGAACATATGTGGATGCCACCAGGTTCCTACTGGACACAACCCAAAGGCGAAGCGCACATCACTGCCGCCAGCGGCACGAAGAACCTCGCGTATATCGAGATCGACGAAGGACCGTACCTCGTACATCCAACCAAACAAGCATTCGACAGCGGCGAACGACCAATCAACATCGATGTATCAAACATCGTGTGGCTCGACGCATCAAACACCAACTGGATTACAAGCCATAGCTCTGCTGATCGTTCGGATGGACCACAGATCGCTTACCTCTGGGGGACCCCACAGGAACAAGAAATGAGCGGGATTCTTCTCAAG
>JARGNC010000099.1:0-8063 GCA_029212425.1 Phycisphaerales bacterium | reverse complement strand
CTACCCTGCGACTTCGAAGGTAAGCTGAGCGCCAAAAACGCAACCGCACACGCTGTTGTACTCCAAGGCAGAGTCGAAATCCGATCACAAAGCAATTCCCAAGCACAGTCCCTCGCAATGGGTGGGTCATTTCAGTCCAAAAACGGCCTCAATATCCATATCTCTAACAACTCGGAAGACCAGAGCATCCTCTACATCCGAACCGATAGCCAGTTGAAGATTTCCAGCACGGCGCATTGATCATGGACGAGAAAGTGCGCATCCCAAACACACCTCGCCGTTGTACGCAACAGGTTGGATTCGGGACTTAGACGAGGTTGATTTGACACGCGGTGATCCCTTCTTTGTCCGATGAACTCATCAGCGGGCGCGTGTGTGTTCGCATCGTATGTACTCTAGAAAGGGATTCATCATGTCAAGTATCAATGGAATCGGCGCTTCGAGCTCGATGCTGCAACAACTGCAGTCGAGCGGGCGCCCAAGCGGGCCGCCTCCTGGGCCACCGCCGGGACACACCGAAGCAATCGAATCACTCGCAGCAGAGTCAGGACTCGATTCATCAGAAATCTCGGACCTCATGGCGAAGCTTAACGAAACCGCGGAATCGGTCAAGCAGAGCGGTGAAGGACCTGAGGAAATGAAGCAGGCGCTGGACTCGGTGCTTGAAGATGCTGGGATCGACACTGATGTCCTGCATGAAACATTGTCGAGCCTGACTGGTGGGCGTCCGCCAGCGAAAGGGTCTGGTGGATTTGGAGCCGCTGAATCAGCAGGGGCAGAATTTGATGGCAACAGTATTTTTGAGATGCTCCAGAATCTTCCGATCGGATCACTCATTGATTCCGACGCGTAAACCAACAGCAATTATCGGCTAACCGGCGGCGGAGCCACCGGCGACCCGATACGATTGACGATACCGACCAGGTGTCTCATTGAAATGCTCCTGAAAGGCAGACGAGAACGCGCTCTCCGATGAATACCCAACCTCAGTCGCGATCTCACAAACAGTCATAGAAGTCGTAGTCAGCAAGATCGATGCTTTAGACAAACGGAGCTCTCTCAGATAAGCGAACGCGGATCTGCCGATGGTGCTCTGAAACCGCTCAGAAAAACGAGTTCGAGAAAGCCCCGATTCATTCGCCAGCCGTTCTAATGACCATGCATCTCCCGGAGATTCGTGCATCAACGCAATCGCCGGCCCAAGATGCTCATCCCCTGCGACCTGCAACAGCATTGCCGACTGGTCACCTTGTTCAACGGCATCACTCAAGGTGCTCAGCAGCAAGGTTGTGATCATGCTCGTCACCACTGCACGACCACAATGCACCGGCTTGCTCATCTCGCACTCAAGCAACTGGATCTGCTGAGACAACCCAAATTCATCACGCCGCGATACAAGAAGTGGCGGCATCAGATTCTTCCCAATCGTCATCGCGCCCATGGACAGCTCAAATGACCCGCGAATCCCGCGGCAAGGCTCATACGCGTCACGAACAGTGTTGGAAACAAGATACTGGTCCCCGAACACAAACGCGAACTGATGCTTGCAGAGCGTGTGTGTTTCGACTCCATCATTTGACACAATACTCAGCGCGCCGTCGAGCACAGCGTAAAATGAACACCTGAGTCGGTTCCGATCACCTTCCCATCCATCACCAAATTCTGAAAGCTCCATCCGAGCCTTGGAAACACGAAGATTCGAAAGAACCTCCGAAGCAGCGTCTACAGAGCACGCATGCCGAGTGTCATTCTCCTGCTGTTCATTCATGAAAGTGTCCCGGTTCACACAGCAATCGTGCGGATGATGAGATGAGCTATGGATAGATGTCTCAGTTGGTCGTCATGGTCCCAGGAACTCCCCGGAATGCCTTGATGATCTGATTGTCCGCTGCTGCCGATGCGTGGTAGTGATACCCTCGGATGTCGTCGGAGTGCCCTCCGCATTCATCGAGGTCATTTGGAACTGAGCCGTCTTCGTTGCTGTGCGCATATAGACCGTACCCGTCCATGATGTATCCGATTAATGGCGCGTGCCCATCGGGTTGTTTGATTTCTTTGGTGTGACCGGTCACGGCGTGATAGTGGTAGCCGTTGTACGGATTGATGTGCCCGCCCGCATCATCAAATGGCGCGATGGTGTACGCGGCAAGGATTGCGTCCACCGGAGCTGGGGGGTCGTAGTTTACACCGTTGAGGGCTATGCCCAAAATCGTTTGTGCTGGAGCATGGTCCATGCCGTCATCACTCGGAGGATGTGTGTGGTTGTCCGAGTGCTCGCTGTGATCTCGAGGTGGTCGTCCGCCTCGTTCTCCTGGAGGCATCCCACCTCGACCAAAGCCACCGATCGATGTGGGGTTCTCTTGATAGACCGGCTGGACGGGGATCGCGTACTCAAAGACTTTCCGCTCGATCCAATCGGGGTTTCCTTCAACGACATAGTTCTTGTATTCAGGATCCACATCCGGACGAGCCGCGGCAAAGAACGCCTCCTCGGTATCCGTCACGCGAACTGATCCATCATCTCGATACAACTTCCATTCCGGATCGTCATACAACTCCCCAACCCCTTGGACGAATGCGCCATCGACATCAAGAACCTCCCCCTCGTGAAACCAGATGCCGCCATCCTCGGGACCATCATCAATGTGCTCCGGAGCCCAAGGACCCATCTCATGCTCATGCGGCTCTGAGTAAGTCTTGATCACATAACACAACGCCTCCGTCCCATCCGAAAGCGTCCGCATCTCGGTCACGATGGGTTCAACCAACGCCTCCTCCATAAAGTAAGATGGATTCAACGTTTGAGTCGTCTTCGATTGCTCATTGACCGCGACCGCTGAGTCACCGCGCAACATACCAGCATCACCCCTCGGCCGATCTGGTCTTGAACCACCAGGTTTGCCTTGTGGACGATCACCTGGACCTCCCCGCCGCATGCTTTCATCTGGGGTTCCGACCCAAGTGCGCGGGATGGACGGGAACTCATCAGTGATCACATAGTAATAGGTTCCCTGTGGAAACTCTGGAGTCACACCAGTCCGCCCGTTGGACTCATCAAGATCCCCCAGTCCTTCTGCATATTCATAGTCAGCTGTGAATGTGCCATCGTATTCACCACCCGGCCCATCCGGATTCCCCGGACGTGTTCCCTTCTTGAGTCGATAACTCGATGACAGCTCAACAAGCTCCGATGACGGATCATTCGGATCTTTGTATCCATACGCGGCATACACCGGAAACCCATCAAACGCCCAGCCGAGCTGGATCATCTCATGAACATGACCATCATGCGCGTGCTCACCACCGAGCGACTCAATGAGTGCGGTCGGGACCCCGTGGTAGTGGTACTTGCCGGTCGGCTGAACATGCCCGTGGTTGAAGTCAACACCGAACCGCCCTTGGTTGTTCTCGCTCCCAGCGTCATAGTTCCAAGCGGATCGCCCGCGCGCCCCGCTTGCTGTCCAGAACTCGCCTGTCCCTGAATCGAAGATCACGCCGTTGAGACCGATACCAAACTCAGGCGCTGATGGCGTGCGCCGATTCGCCAACTGCGGGTTCAATGGGATTCTGAATTCTCTCTCGATACTCCGAAGCGCATTGGGATTGCTTGGATTGGGAAACTCGCCGATCTCATGATCTGGGAGTGTGTTTGTTTTGATGATTCTGACTGATCCATCAATGTGAATTGACACAAATGGATCAGGGAGATCGATACGCTCCATTGGTTTACCGTGGCGAATTTGAAGTGCCGGGTCACCTTCGGATTGCGACCCGGGTTGAATCGAGTTGTGTTCGTTGTGCATAACGCCGTCATGTGCGAACAGATTACTGGCGTTGAGTCCGATTGCGCAGAACATGGTTATCACAAACTTTGTTGTCATCATGAATCCCTTCGAGTGTGTACTTTGTGTTGACATGTACTTTGGAGCGATGGTTTCAGTCCGCTTGTGATCGTTGAGCGTGGTGCAGTTGCTGGGTCTCTTCGCGGATCTCGTCGTCGACTTGTTGAACGAAGTAAACCATCGCCGAGAGAATTTCTTCGTTGTAGCGCTCATTACTGCTGATCAGTTTGTTTGATGCCAACACCATGTCCGCGTGTGCTGAGGCTGCTTTCCCAGAGAGGTCGGTGTACACATTGAAGAGCTGATCAGGGTAGATATTGTCGGATGATCTCGCGTTGTCAAACTCGTTGATGGCGTTTAATGAACGCTGAACGATTGCGTTGAGTTTCAGCACGGTTTCTCGTGTAAACGGCGAATCGATTTCAGTAATTTCTTGCACGACAAAGCGTGATTTTTCTTCACTGATTTCTGATTGATTGATGTCGGCATCTGCGGGAATTGTCCCAGACGCAGAATCCATCGGTGATTGAACCGAATCGTTTTGGACAATTGTCAACGATGCTTCGGTGGTGTGCTGTGCTGATCCGGATGGAGTCGTGGTGTACGCACGAAGAAAGGAGATGCTGGCGGAAAGTGCGATGATCAAGGATGCGGTTTTGTATACATTCATCAATAGCTCCTGATTGTCGTTCGATTTGCAAAGCGTCCCGCCTGTTTGACCAGGCGGGGCACGGTCTTGTTTAGTAGTCGCAGCTTTGGAACGCTTCGATGAAGAGTGTGATGTCAAAGAAGTTCAAAGATCCGTCCGCATCCATGTCTGCAGACTCGTCTCCTTCGCTGTACAAACGCAAGAACTCAGATACATCGAGGAAGTTCATCTCGCTGTTCTTGTCCATATCAGCAAGGCAGTAGACATGTTGGAATGCGGATCCTTCTGCAACGATGTAGTTCCCGATGGATTCGCCCATGTTTTGTCCAGCAATGTTGTCCCATTGCCAGTGCACGCCATTGAAGATTCGGCTGATGCCGTTGGATTGCTGTGCTTCAAGGAGCGATGTGAATCGAACCGGAACCAGTGGTCGAGGGGTTCCCAACGGATCGACGCCTTCTCCGTTGTATTCATCAGATACAAAGGTGAAACGGGTTCGGTTCCCGAAGAAATCACGCATGATCTCGAAGGCTGTGGAGCCAAAGGTTGAGTGGCCGGATGGGTATGCAGGGAATGGTGGCGTTGGTGTGATCGCGAGTTCGGTGTTGATCACAGAAATTCCGATTGGTTTCCAATCTGGGTTTTCGATTGTCTGTTGAACACCATCGGATTTGGTGATCGCGGTGACCGGGCGCCAGTAGTTGTAGTAGTATTTGCTGTCCCATGATGCGATTGCTGCATCCGCGAGTCCGGTGTTGATCATCGCGAGGTAACGCGCCATTTCGAGCGCATCGTCTAGACCTTGTTCGACAGCGACCTGTGCGGCTATCTGGTTGTAAATCCGCGGCGGAGTCCCGAGCAGTGGGGTGCCGTCGTATCCCCAGAAGTTCCCGATAAAGCGGGTATGGGGTGTGGATTGACTCCCGAGGGTGTCTACGGATGCGCCGACTCGTTGGACCTCTCGGTATCCGTCGATGTAGTGTTGTGATCCTGGTTGTGGTGGGGGAGGGGCGCGGAACTGGTCGCCGCTCTGGAGCGCGAACGGGGTTACCGACCCCCAGTATGCGCCCAACGCGAGACCGGATTCGCCGGAATCGATCGGTGTCAAGGGATCGGGTTCCCACTCGAAGCGCAGTGTTGTTCCGCCGTTGACTGGGGTTCCGTTGATGGTTGTGTCGCCGGTTGCTACTAGGCCTCCATCTCCGAAGTCTGGTTCGGAATGCGCCGAGTTGTCATCGGAACGCAAATCAACGATGGTCTGGGCTGAGAGAACACCGATCGACTGTCCGGCGGCGATGCTGTCCGAGCTTGCGCTGATCTGGCTGAGGTCGGATACGAGCAACGAGGTCAATCGTTCGGATTGTTCAGGGTAGAGGGTGCTTTGCACGGTGTACGCCGCGTAAGCGATGGCGGCGTCAATCGAAGCATCAGCTGGTGCAGACCCGATGTCGTTGTATGGGGTGTAGGTACCCAAGATGGCATTCGCGGCATCAAATACAGCAATCTGAGTCATTGCTAAAGCGCGGCTGGTACGGGTTGGACCTGCGTTTGCAGCGCCAACATCGCCGGTGTCGGGATCTGGAGTGTGGTCGATCGCAACCGAGTCCAATGCGATCTCATGCCAGAGCAGCACGCGGTCCATCTGGCTCGCAACCTGACGAACATCCCTTTGGCTCCGAAGGCGATCGAGGATATTGCGTGCCATTTCTGATCGGCTCGTCGCTCCCAAGTATCCGATCTCTTGGCTCTTTGAGAGTTTTTTGTTTCCTTCTTGAGCTGCAGCCGGGGTATTGAACGCTCCAAGTACTGTGCCTGAAAGGATAACTGTGACGAGAGGTCGTTTGATCATGGTGTGCCTCCTTTGCATACCGTTTTGCATCTGTGGAAGTGGGTTCTTCCATAGACAGTTGTGCGGAAAGGGGCGATCTGTGACATCAAGATTCTCATTTTTACAGAAATACATTTTTCGCAAAAATGCTATAATTTCTGGAACCGATGTCACAAATCAATCGTGTTGCCGCAATACAAGATGAGATCATTCTGATTTCTGTTGTTTACTGGAGAGCTCCATGCCATTTTCCCAGGACCCTCGCAGCGCGAGGGCAATCTTTGAGATCCTCGTTCGTGAGAACACAGACATGCTCTTGGCATATCTGCGAAGCACCGTGGATGATTCGATTGCAGTGGATGATCTCTTTCAGGAAACAATGATTGTTGCGTGGAAAAGGATCCATGATTATGACAGGTCGCGTCCATTCGCTCCATGGCTTCGCGGTATTGCGCGAAACTTGGTTCTTGCGCACTATCGATCGATCGGCGCATCTCATGTATGGCACAACACTGATGTACTTGACAATATCGAGACTCGATTCCAAGAGTTGCTTTCGAACAACAGTGGCACCTTTCGCGAGCAAGCCGAGGACTTACTCAGCTGCATGAAGCGGCTTTCCGATCGACTTCGATTGATTGTCGAAATGCTTTATGCAAGAGACATGTCATATACACAGATCGCGGCTGCCCTCAATGATCAAGCGGCAACGATTCGCAAGCGCGCCCAGCGTGCTCGTGAACAACTCTATGAGTGCTTGAAAGCGACTGGAGAACCCTCATGAAAGACTCGGACTTTGATGACAACGCTACCAAGAATAATCCAGATGAGTCAGCGGAATCCATTGCGAATGACCGATTCATTCACGGATTGCTGGGATTCATACATCGTGATTCTGAGGAAGAGAAAGAGCGCCGGATACAGGGTGTTTTCGATCAGATTGAGTCGCCTGAAATGCAGGAGCGTCCCCATCAGATTTACAAACTGAGAAGAATCATCCCGTTCGCTTCTGCAGCGATGATCATGGTGATCGCGTTTACACTCTTTGTGATCACCCCGCAACCGAAAGCATACGCGATTGTCAATAGTGCGATCGAAGCGACTCGCTCGTCAGCGGCGCTTCGATACGAGATTCGAGAGTCTGATGATGAATTGGGATACATCGGAACACTCGACATGAAGGAATCGAAGTCGCGCATCCAGATTCAAACCCTGCAAGGCCATGACTTCATTATGGGAACGGATGACCAGGGCGATTGGAGTGTCCGGCGAGATGGGACAGTCGAACGATCTGATCCAAGGGGTGCTGCGCCGAGATGGTTGAACATCGGTGAATCAACAATTCTGATCGCTTCGCTCGATGATTTTCTAATCGAACTCAAAGAAAGCTATGAACTCGAGATTGATTCGGAGAGCACAAGCAGGATTACAAAGCTCATTGCGATCCGGAATCGATCGGCCATCGAACCGGGGCCTGATGCGATCCAAGTATGGATTCATACTGATACGCAACTTGTTGAGCGGCTCGAACTGGCGTGGGGCCCAGAGTACCGTCGCAATGGTGCAGCAGACGAACGACCTCGACCGAACCATGACTCTTCCCGGCCACCACCGCAACATCCCCCTAGACACCAGCGACCACATCGTGAACATAGCCCATCTCCGGACGAACCTATCGAAGATTTCTGGTTTCCGGAATTCCTTGGTCCAACTCCCCGATTTGATGCGGGACGCGATCCACCTC
>JARGNC010000098.1 GCA_029212425.1 Phycisphaerales bacterium | reverse complement strand
GTTTGATCGGTTCAGTGATCCGAAGGGGATCTATGCGGCTTATCCGGAGGCGATGATCAACATGGCGTTCTTTGATGGGTCGGTTCGGCAGGAGATGGTGGAGGATGCGAACTCGGCGTATGACGATGAGAATCCGACAGGAGTTTGGGAGCAGCGGTATGTGCCTTTGGATACTTTTCCGGTGCCGATGGGGGGGCTTGGGGAACTCACGAAGTGGGACTTGCGGTTCCGTTGGACGAAGGGTGGATTGGGTGGAGTTGATTTTGGGAATTAAAGTTGAGTGAAGATCGTGGAGGAGTCAATGACGACGCCTCCTCGCCACCCGGAGGTGTATGAAAGAAAAGGCCGGGTCGGTGATGATCCGGCCTTTGTAATTTTAGTTGGTTGGCAGGCGTATTCAGAACGGTTTATTCGGTTTCGTAGAACTCGCGGATGACGGGTTGCAGGTCGTCCCAACGTGGTTTGGATTTTTCGATGCCGTAGTTTTCGTCGTAGTTGAGCTTGAGGCGGAGTTTTGGGGTTGGCTTGCGTACTGACCAAGCGGTGTAGCCCTTGGCGTAGTCCTTGTCTTCTGGGTAGAGCTTTTTGAACTTGCCCCAGAGGTTGTTCATTTCGGAGCGGTGCCAGGTCATGCGTTGGTTGTTTGCGAGTGACCATTCGATGTCGTCGGCGAAGGCTTTGGTGTCGTCGACCAGACGCATTGCTTTTTCTTTGGTTGCGTCGTCCACATCTTCGGAAGCATACATGAGCTCGGCGTATTCCTCGGCGCGGAACGCGAGGGCGTTGGCTTCGTTGAGGGTGAGGATGAGTCGTTTGTACGCGACGCCGCGGTGTGCGGTGTGTGGTCTGCGTTCTGTGCGGTCGATCTCTCGTGAGGATGAGCACGCGGTCAATCCGGTCAAGCCAATCATGCCTGTCGCGACAACGGCGGTGGCGATGAGGAAGCGGGATGTCTTTGTTCTGCTGACGGTCATGCTGCTCTCCTGATGTCTGATCGTGCTCGTATCGGCTGATTCTAGGACGATACTGGATTAGAACGATGATTCGATGCCGCTGGTTCGGAGGATGGTGCGGAAGGAATCACTGAACACGAAGTTCTCTTTAGGATACTGCGTCCCTGCGGAGTTGCGATCCAGATGGGAGAAAATCAGGTCGATTTCTCCGATTCGTTCGGGTTGCGCGGGCTGATCGTCCAGATAACTTTGCTCTGGGTGGTAGAGATCGACGGTGCCTTTGGTGGATGCGCCGTTGTCTGTGAAGCGGTCGATGGTCGCGGTGTAGCGGAGGGTGCATCCTGGGGTGGGGTCTTTGGTGAGCGATGCTTTGGCGACTTTGGCGAGGACGACTTTCTCTTTGAAATCGTTTGCGTGACCGACGAGGATCCCTGCGGACTGAGCCATGCCTTCGACGATGAGGGACATGGGCATGACGGGGAGTTGTGGTCTAGTCGCGGTGGCGGGGAAGTGGTCGTGGAGATGTTCCTCTGCCATGGAGAGGTGCTTTATTGCGACGAGGCGTTCTTTTGCTTTAAGTTCGATGACCCGATCGATCCACATCCAACGCATGGGTGTACCTCAGGAGTTTGTGGTCGATGCGAAGGTTTACGCGGCGGCTTGGAGCTTTTGTTCGCAGAAGTTGATGAGTGCTTCGACGGTGAAGATTTTGCGGACATTCTCGACGGATGGGTCGGCTTCGAGTGCGGCCATGTCGAAGTGTGGTCCTCGTTCTTTGAGCATTTCAAGTCCGCGGGCGGTGACTTTGCCGTCTTGGACATAGTCTGGGTCTTGGGTGATGCCTTCGGGGAAGAGTTCGCCTTGTGCGATTTTGAAGCCGAACTCTTGTTCGAGTTTGAAGGTGATGTCGAGGATGTCGATGGACTCGGCACCGAGGTCTCCGATGAGTGTTGCGGAGGGGGTGACTTCGTCGTCGTCTACCGCGAGGGCGTCAACGAGGATTTCGCGGATGGTGTCGAGGATTTCATCTCTGGTCATGGCGGTTGATCCTAAGGGGACTTGAGGAATGGTCTGTATGGTAGTCTTCCCGGTTGGTGGATGCTAGGGAGTTGGGGGCGTTGATTGGTGGGTATTCTCGTCGATCTGGGCTGATGGTTTGGGGGTCGGTTTGAGACCAAGAAGCACGACTCCAACGAGGATGAGGGCGACTGCGAAGAGTTTTCGTGGGGTGAGGGATTCGCCGAGGAATAGGGCTCCGAGGAGGACGGCGCTTGCGGGGGCGACGGAGAATGCGATGGGTTTCATTCTTGAGACTTCCCCGAGCGAGATGGAGATGTAGAACGCGATCATCGCGAGGGCGCCTGCGAGGAGTCCTGAGCCGCCGAGGAGGAGGAGCCATTCTTTTGGTGTGAGTGCGCCGATGCTTTGTCCTGCTTTGGTTGGTGCAGCTTTATGGGCGATCCAGAACGCGATCCAGATAAGAGGGAGTGCGAGAGAGGTTCGGATTGCTACAGCGGCGAATGGACCGATCTTACCTGTGTGGAGGACGGCTTTGGCGCAGACTTCTCCGATTCCCCAGCAGAGTCCCGCGATGATGGCAAAGAGGACTGCGGGCATGGTCCGTTACTCCGTCTGTGTGTCCGTTGGGGTATCGGATTCGTTTGTCGTAGGAGTTGTGGATTCGATGAGTGATTCGAGTGTGCTTCGTTGCGGATCGGACAGGTTGAAATCGCGTGTGATGATTTGTTGTGCAATCTCGACTTTGGCGTGTTGATTTGGTTGTTGGTCGATTGCTGAGATCCAGGTGTTCGCGTTGGTGTCGAGCGAGGCGGCTTGGTCGTACTCAGCAAGGAGGATGTGAGCCGTGACTTTGGTCGTGTTTGCTTGGAGCGAGCTGTCTGGATCGATTCCGGATTCTGGGAGCAGCGAGATGATCTCGAGGGCGCGGTCGGGGCGTTGGTTGTTGAGTTCAAGAGCTGCGAGCATGACGACGCCTGGAACGGATCGGGCGGAGACGGTTTGGGCTCCGGCAACCAAGCGGCTTAAGAGTCGGATGGACAGGATGTCGTCGATGGAGTTGTCTGAGCGTGACAAGCGGACAGCACTTGCGAGCTGGTCATGGTCGAGTTTGTCGCACGCGCGGATGATGGATTCGGTACGGGCTTGGGGATCGGTCCATGGGAGGGCAGCAAGGCGGCGGATGCCTTCGGGATTGAGTCGATGGATTTCAATAGCAGTTGCAGCCGTGGGTGAGTATGCGGGTTCCTTTGAAGCGATGCTGACAAGCGGATCAACGCCTCGAGGGGTGTGGACGAGTGCGGAGGTCGCGGATGTGCGAGCGGGATTTTCAGGGTCGCGGGCGAGGTTGATGAGTCGTTGGATGTCCGTTGAGGTTCCGGTGGATGCGATGATTTTGAGATCCGCATCAGTGAGCTCAGCATCTGGTAAGGACTGGTACACGCTCCTGAGAATGGGGGCGTCGTTCTCCCTGTTCCAAAGATTGAGGTCCGCGAGTCCCCATGCTGCAGCGGCGGCGGCGGCTCGTACAGATCCTGAAGACTGGTACCAATGAAGGACATCGTCGCGTGCGTCTGGGTTTGGCCAACGCTGGAGACCTTGGAGGATTGATTCAGCGACGGCTGGGTTGTCTTCTGATGTGAGGGCGTTTGTGAGTAAGGTCATCGCGTCGGGCAGGGCGAGGCGAGTGATGAGGCGTGCTGCGCCAGTGCGGACACTTGGGAGTGGGTCGTTGAGGAGGTTGACTGCTGCGTTTGCGGCTTGAGCACTGAGTGTTGCGCCTGAAGACAAGTCGCGTGAGGCGAGGTCGAAGCCGAGGAGTTGGACACGCTCGCGCGGATCATTCAGGAGCTCGACGATGAGCTGGGACCGAGAGGTGGGTTCCATTTCAACATGTAGCCTGCGATAGAGCCGGACGACTTCGTCCACATCTGTTGTGCTTTGGGTGTCTGGTTGTGCGGTCTGTTCGATCGGTTCTGCAGGAATGGTCTTTGGTTCAGGTTGAGCTGGTTCTGTAATCCGAGTTGGGAGTGATTCATCGGATTCAGTTGCTACTGAATCTGGATCGGTGTGGGTGTCTGGGGAGTGGAAGATTTCGGTATGATTGGTGTTTGAATCGTTCTGAGCGGTTTCTTGTTGGGTGGGTTCTTGTTGAGTGTTGTTTTTGCCGAATCTGAACCAGTCGTTGTTGTTTTGTTTTGAGCAAGCCGCGAGGATGGCGCAGGTGCCGCTGATGGCGAGCAGCTTGGAGACTCGTCGGGATATGTTTGGAATGGAGTAGTTCATTGGTCCCAGTATTATTGGTCGGCTTTCTGGAGGAATAATGGTCAGTTTTACGATCAAAACCCTGTCAGGGGATGCGGTGGTATTGAGTTTATGGGGGGGATCGGTTAGGATTCGGTCGTATTGAGGCGATCGTCCTCGGTATGGACTTGGAAAGGATGTTGGTTGGTCACTCATGAACGATTGGGTTGATGCAGAACATCATGTTGAACTCGCTCATGAGCATTACGATGCCGGGCGATGGGATGAGGCGGAAGTCGAGCTTCGGCAGGCGCTGTCGTTGAATCCATACCAAGCGGAATGGCAGTTCAATCTTGGTTTGACGCTCGAAGCAGCGGGTCGGTATGAGGCGGCGGCTGAGGCGTTTGTGCAATGTTCGAAGTTGAATATGGAGCATGCTTCTCCGGATGCGAACTCGACCTTGCTTGCAGCGGTGAACATGATCCGATCGTCGAAAGCGGAGTTGGCGCTGACATGGCTGGATGCTGCTGAGAAAATCGAACCGATGAATGTTGCGATCGTGGTGCATCGTATTGAAGCACTTACTGATCTAGAGCGATACGAAGAAGCTGAAGAAGCATTCTATGTTGGTCAGCAAATCGATCCAGAATATCCAGAACTGTACGCGGTGATGGGGGAGACGCTGCAGCGGTCTGAGCATCATGAGCGTGCGGTGTGGTGTTTGCGCGAAGCGGCTCGGCTCGATCCAGGGCTGCCTCGCGTTCGGGCGCATCTTGCGAGTGCTTATGCTCGTCTTGGGCGGCTTGAGCGTGCTCGTCAGTTGTACTTGCAAGAGCTTCGGGTTGATCCGGGTGATCCGGACACTTTGCTTGAACTCGGAGAACTGTTGGTTGACATGCACCGGTACACGGAAGCGGGGGAGAAGTTCCGCCGAGTGCTTGAGTTGTTCCCGGACAATGCGGATGCTCATTTCTCGCTTGCGGAACTCGCGGAGGTTGAGGGGAGACTTCCCGACGCGTTGGTTCACTTTGATGTCGTGCTGCGTCTTGACAAAGAGTATGCGACGGCTCGGACGCGGCTGGCAAAGACGCTGCTGCAGCGTGGGCGTGAAGAAGATCAACCACGGATTCGTGATCTGCTCAATAAAGAGATCCGGTCCATCGAGTTTCCGGCTCAACAATCGTCAGGATTTGTTGAGGTTTCCGCTCGTCATGGTGTCAGCGGTCCTGCGCGTGAGGCGGTGGCTGAATCAAACACTGAATCCAAACCTTTGTCGGATTCCTATGACGAAGAAGATCTCGAAGAGCTTGGTCGCACACTGATTGAAGCTGGGATGCTCCGTCAGGCGAAGCGAGTATTCGAGATGCTTCTCGAAGTCGCTCCGGCTTCCCACAAGGCATATCACGGATTGAGTGTTTCGGCGCTTGAGGGTTCGGAGTATGAAGCGGGGATCGAAGCTGCGAAAAAATCATTGGAGTATCGTCCGAGCTTTGTGCCTGCGATGCACAACCTTGTGCTCGCGTACTACAGGCAGGGGCAGTACATCCGTGCACGCTACTGGCTGACTCAGGCGCTGCGCCATGATCCAGATGATGCGCAGCTCCGTCGTCTTCGGCTTCGACTTCGCATCCGGACGGTCTTTGGCGTCTTGACATGGATTACCAGTCGGGTCGAGCGGATTACTCGTCCGGTTCGTTCGCTGGTTGCTCGTCCGGTGCGATAAGTTTTGAATCTGTTATTTGAGTTTGTCTGCGAGGAGGCGTGAGGCTTCCTCGACATCTTTGTCGCCTCGTCCTGAGAGGTTGATGATGAGATTGGTGTCTTTGGGCATCGTGGACGCGAGGACAACGCCGTGAGCTACGGCGTGTGATGATTCGAGTGCTGGGATGATGCCTTCGTCGCGGCAGCACCAGAGGAATGCTTCGAGTGCTTGTTCGTCGGTGACGCTGGTGTATTGCACACGGTTTTGATCTTTCCAGAAGCTGTGTTCTGGACCGACACCTGGGTAGTCGAGTCCTGCGCTGCACGAGTGGACATCTTGGGTTTGGCCGTGTTGATCTTGGAGGACATAGCTCATGGAGCCGTGGAGGACGCCGGGCTTTCCGTGGCAGAGCGGGGCGGCGTGCTGTCCGTGTTCGCTTGATCGTCCTCCGGCTTCGACACCGACCATGGTGACTTCGTCTTCACCTACGAATGGATAGAAAATGCCTGCGGCGTTTGAGCCTCCGCCGACACATGCGACGATGGTGTCGGGCATTTGTCCGAAGTTGCGGAGTGATTGTGCTTTGGTTTCTCGTCCGATGATGGATTGGAAATCGCGGACGATCATGGGGAATGGGTGGGGGCCGACGACTGAGCCGAGGATGTAGTGGGTGGAGTCTACTGAGCCCATCCAGTCTCGCATTGCTTCGTTGGTTGCGTCTTTGAGTGTCTTTGAACCTGAATCTACTGGGATGACATTGGCTCCGAGCATTTTCATGCGGACAACATTGAGGTGTTGTCTCCGAACATCCTCCGATCCCATATAGACATCGCATTTGAGTCCGAGATGTGCGCACGCGGTTGCGGTAGCGACGCCGTGCTGTCCTGCACCGGTTTCCGCGATGACGCGGTTCTTTTTCATTTTTTTGGTGAGGAGTGCTTGTCCGAGTGTGTTGTTGATTTTGTGTGCGCCGGTGTGCGCGAGGTCTTCTCGTTTGAGCCAGATGGTTGCTCCCAGTTCGGGGTTCTTCTCCATTTGGCGTGCACGGCGGGAAAGTCCTGGGGCGCGGTACAGCGGTGTGGGGCGTCCAACATACAAACGGTTGAGGTCGTCGAGGCGTTCCCAGAATGCGCGATCGTCTTGGACTTTATAGTAGATTTCGGAGAGCTGCGTTAATGCGGCGTGGAGTGTTTCAGGGACATAGACACCTCCGAAGTCGCCGTAGCGACCATTCTCGTCGGGGTAAGCCCAGATAGGGCGTTGTTGTTCTGCTTTGTTGGTATCGATGGCACTCATGGCTGGATCATACGCGCGGTCGTGCTTGCTCGCCGATTTGCTTGTTTGGCGGCTCGGATTCCTTTGGGTACCGATAGGGATGTGAGTAGGGCTAGTCCCGCGACAAAGAATGCGGTGAGCAGGGCAAGGGCTGGGGCGTCGCCGATCCATGCTTTGACTTGACCGAATGAGAGCACCCCGACCGCGCCGGCGAGTTTGTAGGTCATTCCCCAGAGTCCGAAGAACTCACCGACTCGCTCGGATGGTGCGAAGAGTCCGACCATGGAGCGGCTGGAGGGGCCGATTCCACCGAGTCCGATGCCGATGCCGTTGCCGATGACCCAGAAGATCCATTGATTTGATCCACTCGCGGCTCCAGTGAGTTTGGCGAGGAGGAGTCCTCCTGTTGAGAGCATCCAGACGATGAGGAAGATGCTGATGGTTGGTTTGGCACCTATGCGGTCCTGGTATCGGGAGACAACGATCGCGGTAATGCCGGCGGTAAGGGCGATTTGTAGGGTGAAGACAAAGAGGCCCATTTCTCTGATTCCGAAGTCTGACGCGAGGATCGCGGCGAAGGCGATCATGGTTTGAACTCCAAGGCCGTAGATGAAGAATGCGATGAGGAACTTGGTGAGTTGGTTAAAGTGGGACGCTTCTTTGACGGTTGAGATGAGTCGTTGGATGGCGAGCTTGAAGCCGTTGGTGTTCGTTGGAGCTTTGTGATGTTTGGGTTCGTCGAGAATGAAACCGGCAGGGAGCATCCAGATCAGGAACCATGCGCCAGCGAGGATGAAGAACCAGTTCCAGTCTTGGACTTGCTGCCAACCGAAGAGCTTGACGCCGCTGATGACGCAGATGAGGAGGATGAGTGATCCGAGGTATCCCATTGCCCAACCGATTGCGGAGACTCGTCCGATTGTTCTTGGGGTGGAGAGCGCAGGGAGGAAGCTTGCGAGGAGGTTTTCTCCGATTTGGTAGCAGATGTTTGCTGGGATAAAGAGTGCGAGACCGAGCCACCATTGTCCTGGAGAGATGAACGCCATGGAGACGGTGAGCAATGAGCAGATGGTGCCTGTGATCATCAGCAGTTGCTTGCGTTTGGATCGGGCATCGGCGTAGGTGCCTACAAACGGAGAGAGCAGGACGACGGTGAGGAGCGCGGCGGAGACTCCGATGGACCAGAGCGAGTCGCCTTGTTGTTCGTCTCCAACGACGACGGATTTGAAGTAGATCGGGAATAGAAGTGTGATAATGAGGAGTGTGAAAGACTGATTCGCGAGGTCGTAGAGTCCCCACGCGAGTACTTCCTTTGGCTTGTTGAGATTCTGGAAGAGCTTGGGCATCGTGTCACTGTACTCGGTTTGGAGGTGTCAGGACTGGATGTCGAAGAGTGATTTGAAGAACTCGAGTTGCTGGTCTTTGGCTTGGGTAGCGAACTTTCCGAAGCCGGCGTGTTCTTGGATTGCGCCGGTGTCCTCGAACTCGATGAGTTGAACCATTTCTGGATCTGCATTGTGTTCGGCGTAGTGCTTGCGAAGGGTGTTGATGAAGTTGGACTGGGTTTCGAAGGGGACCAGTTCGTCACCTCGGTTGTGCATCGCGAGGACTGGGATTGGTTTGAAGTGTTCGAGATGGGTGGGGGTGTCGATCGCTTCGACCTCGGATCGATCGTGGTGGACGCGCCAGATGCCACCCTCGGTGGGGTTCGTAGGGAAGTAGAGTTCGATGAGGTCACCTGTGGTGCATTCGAGCGATATCCCAATGAATGGGTGGGGGTCGCAACAGCGTCTTGCGGTGACCATACCACCTGCGGACATGCCTCCCATCGCGGCTTTGGTCATGTCGAAGATTCCGAGTTCGGCTACGGATTCGAGGATGCCATCTATTTCCGATATGCACTGGGTGAGGGTGTGGACGGTTTGGTCTGGGGAGTGTGCGCCTTGGGTGTATCGTTCGCCGTGTCCTGGGAGGTCGATGGCGACCGCTCCGATTCCGGCGCGTGCCCAGCGGTTGTATCGTCCGGGGTCGAGTTCTTTGTAGACTGTTCGGCCATGGATCCAGAGGACCCAGGGGCAGGGGGATTGGGTTGGTTGGTCGAGCTGCGGATGGACGATGAGCGCGGGGACATCAGCTCCGAGCCGAGTGTGTTTGGACTTGGCTTGGAGGGATTTGGGGAGTGCTTTGAAGCGGTCGTCTACGGTTGGGTACTGGGTCACAGTTTGATGCTCGATCCCGCTTCGATTGCGTCGGGGAGGTCTTTGCTTTCGAGGTCCTCTGGGCAGAGTGCGGTGAGGGGTGAGAGTTCGATGGTCGCGTTGACGGTGCCGTCTGAGTTCATTGGCACGGAGACGCCGTTGGCGATCAACCAGTTTGCTGCTCGCTGGGATTGGAGCTGTTTCGAGGTTTCGATGGAGTCTGAGCCGCTTGCATTTTTGACCGGTGCGAACTCTTCGACGCGGTCGGTTTCGACGACGATGGATCGATCCGCGAGTGCGATCGCGTCGAACACGAACTGTTCGAGCTTGATCGCGTTTGGGGATTCTGGGTTTTCAGGGAGACCTGATGCGGGATCGAAGTTCG
>JARGNC010000097.1 GCA_029212425.1 Phycisphaerales bacterium | reverse complement strand
CCGACCAGAGCAGTCCCCCATCTTCAACTCCACAGGCATCTTCTCCATCTCCATCAACGGCAAAGTCTCCATCCAAGGACCACAAGAAGCCGTCGAAGCACTCGAAGGCATCGAGGGTATCGAAGACATCACCAACCAGTCTTCCAGACCCGCCACCATCACCGCCCTCGGCGGCGTCACCATGCAATACCAAGACGCCGCCTCGCGTCAGACGATGGACCTCGAAGCACAACGCGTCGTCATCTTCCTCCGAGACGACACCACCAAAACCGCAGCACCCACCCAGCTCAACGCATCCGAAATCGAAGGCATCTACCTCGAAGGCGGAGTCTTCGCTGGGAACGCGGACTGGTCCGTCCGCTCACCCAAAATCTACATCGACCTGATCAACGACAAGATGCTCATGCTCGACGCGGTCTTCTGGACGACCGACCAACGCACCAACATGCCGTTGTACCTGCGTGCCCAGTCCGTCCGCCAAACCTCGCTCGGAGAGTTCGAAGCGAAGAAAGCACGCATCTCCAACAGCGCGTTCTATGAACCCGACCTGAGCATCGGTGTCTCCACCCTCAAAGTCTCCGTCCGCGACGAACGACCCAAACAATCCGGACTCCTCGGACTCGCAGGCAACCTCTCCAACGGCATCAGCGCCGGACTGCAAGGATTTGCTGGAGACGACAATGTCGACGGATTCGCAGACCAATCCGCACAACCCGGAACCGACCTCGTCCGCAGGGTCTTCATCGACGGCAAAAACATCACCCTACGACTCGGTTCCATCCCCATCTTCTGGCTCCCCCAAATCAAAGGCGACACCGACTCCTTCCCACTCAAAGAAATCCGCGTAGGTGACTCCAACCAAACAGGCATCAGCATCCGAACACGCTGGGACGCATACTCACTCTTCGGCGTTGACCCAATCCCCAATGTCAAATCCAGTCTCCAACTCGACTACTACGGAGAACGCGGCTTCGGATTCGGTCTCGACTCCACATGGAACACAGACCAACACCGAGGAAACCTCCGCTCCTACATCGTCCCAGACGACAACGGCACAGACATCATGTCCACAGGTCTCAAAATAGACCGCTCCGGAAAGACCCGAGGCATGATCAGCATCGACGACATCTGGGAGTTCGACAACGCCTGGACCCTCGTCACCAAAGCTACCTACATCTCCGACGAAGCGTACATCCCCGCCTTCGAGCGAGACCTCGGACGCACCGTGCCAGACTTCGACTCCATGCTCCGCTTAGAGCGCACCGGAGAGCGAACCCAGCTCGCCATCGAGCTCTCCGCAAACCCAAACGACTTCTTCACCGCAGAGCACCAACTCCAATCACCCGGATACGCCGTCGACAAACTCCCCGACGCAAGATTCGTCTCCACCTACCTCGACCCCTTCGAGAACACCCTCCCCGGAATCTTCGACTACCAATACGAAGCATCCATCGGCGCGATGCGACTCCGCTTCTCAGAACCCACCGCTTCAGAATACGGCTTCCTCACCCCAGGACTTTCCAACTCCGCGTTCGGGATCACCCCAACCCAATCCCTCGCAGACGCACAGCGTGCACTCGGTCTCGACGAAGACCTCGTCGGACGCTTCGACACACGACACGAACTCAGCGCGAGATTCGACGCAGGCGCTCTTCGAGTCAACCCCTTCCTCGTTGGACGCATCACCGCGTACGACACATCCTTCGACACCTTCACCCCAAACCAGACCGACAATGTCCGCTACTGGGGCGCCGCAGGAGTCTCCGTCGCGACCACGCTCACCAGAGTCAACGACCAAGCGAGCAGCGACTTCCTTGACATCCACCGCATCCGCCACATCGTCGAACCATCCATGACGATCTGGCAAGCCGACTCCGGATACGCCGTCACCGACACCCCGATCTTCGACGACGATGTCGAAGGGCTGCTCCGAGGCACCATGTTCCGCGCCGCCGTGGATCAAACCTGGCAAACCAAACGCGGCGGACCAGGACGCTGGCGCGACGCGGACATCCTCAAGCTCAACACTGAGTATGTCTGGTCCAGCGACCGAGCAGGCACCAGCGTCATCCCGCACTACTACGCCCCTCGTCCAGAGCTCTCCAACCCCGGAACCTATGTCGGATCCGAGTTCGTCTTCTCCCCAACCGATGTCCTCGCGTTCTCAGGATCGCTCGTCTTCGACACCGACCTCGACAAAGCATCCCGCACAAGCACAGGTGTCCTCGTCAACCACCAAGGGTTCTCAAGCTCGATCGAGTACCGCGACATCCGAGCAGTGGACGCGAGCTTCCTCTTCGGACGCATCACCTACATCCTCACAGACAAATACTCCATCACAACTTCCGCGGACTACAACTTCGACCAGAGCGACTTCCAAACCTTCTTCGCGCGAGTGGATCGGCGCTTCCAGATCGGAACGCTGGGACTCTCCGTGTACTACGACAACATCAACTCCGAAACCAGCATCGGATTCGTCTTCCGACCCTTCGGAACCTCAGGCACCAGCGTCGGTTCTCGCGGCGACTTCCTGAATCAATAATCGCCGAACCCACTCGCACGCAAGAAACGAACACCTCGATCCGTGTCAGACCATCGCCTTCGCGGAAACCTCACACGCAAGCGGACGCGCCGGATCGATCGGGTAGTTTCCCGTAAAGCACGCTGTGCAGTATCCGCTCTCCGCATTCTCCATCACCCCAAGCATCCCCTCCCTGCTCAGGTAGTGCAGCGAGTCCACCCCAAGGAACTCGCGGATCTCTTCAACGCTCTTCTCATGCGCAATGAGTTGGTCCGGGGTCGCAAAGTCCACCCCAAAGAAACAAGGGTTCGTGATCGGAGGACACGAGATCCGCACATGAATCTCTTTCGCGCCCGCAGCACGGATCTGCTTCATCTTCTCGCGAGTCGTCGTCCCACGCACAATCGAGTCATCCACGATGATCACGCGTTTGCCGCTGACAATCTCGGAGACCACATTGAGCTTCAATCGAACCGCCGCAGCGCGTTCCGCTTGCGTGGGTTTGATGAAGGTGCGTCCGACATACCGGTTGGGCACAATCCCCTCCCGATACGGGATCCCGGATTCATTCGCGTACCCGTTTGCCGCACTCCTCCCAGAGTCAGGCATAGGCATCACAATATCCGCCTCCACCGGAGACTCCTTCGCGAGCTGCGAACCAAACTTCTCCCGCGACACAAGCACATTCTGTCCGAACACCTCCGAAGCAGGATTCGCAAAGTACACATGCTCAAACACGCACCGCGCCAGCGGGGTCATCGCTTGCGCATACTTCCGCGACCGCACACCCTCATCAGAAAGCGTCACAATCTCCCCAGGTTCAATCTCCCGGATGAACTTCGCCCCCATCACATCGAGCGCCACAGTCTCCGATGCAACCACAGGAGATCCATCCTCAAGCTCCCCAAGCACCAATGGACGGAATCCCCAAGGATCTCGCGCCGCTTCGATCCGATCCTCAAACAACAGCACAAGCGAGAACGCCCCTTGCAAGTTGCGAAGCATTGCCGCAGTCGGATCAGCCGTGTCCCGTGTGTCTGGTGACGCGAGCAGGTGGATCATCACCTCTGTGTCAGACGAGGTATGGAAGATCTGCCCGCGCCGCGATAGCTCCTGCCTCCAGATCGTCGAGTTGATCAGATTCCCGTTGTGCGCCACCCCAACCACACCATCGAACATCGTCTCAACCAAAGGCTGCACATTCTCAATCCCCGAACCCCCAGCTGTGGAATACCGCGTGTGACCAATCACCCCGCGTTTGGTCGAACCGTTCTTGTGGTAATACTTGTTGAGCCGTTCAAGCCGCTCAGGAGTCAACGCATCGGACACCAACCCCTGTCCGCGCTCAACATGAATCTTGCCATTTGAACTCGCCGCCATCCCAGCAGCTTCTTGTCCGCGATGCTGGAGCGCAAACAATCCAAGATACCCCAACGGCACCGCATCCTCATGGTTCCAGACCGCGACCACCCCGCACTCCTCCTTCGGGCGATCGTCCACAGAGCAATCCAAGACGGGCAAATGCACGGCACGGGTCATAAGAACTCCCAATCAAAGCACAGTCAGGAATCAGACAGAATCAGCAACCACCCAAAGCGTAGGAGCCGTCCCTTACATGATCTCAACACTTCCCACCGATTGACACAAACCAGCAGAAGCACCCCGTCCCAGCAGCAGCTCAATCGCCTCGCGTCCGCGAACACCCATATCCAGCGTCAACCCAGACACATACATATCCAGATACCGATCCACCAGTTCCGGATCATCCCACTCCGTCCGCTCCCCCTTGTTGATCTGCAGGTGCAATCTCGACGCGTCCTTCTCCCGCACCGCTGTCTCAATCGACGCGGTTAGGAGGTCAGCCACCCGCTGGCAAGTCCCCTCACCAAACCTCGCATCGAGCGACCGCGCCACCACATTCAAACCCAGCGGCAACGGCTTCCCACCTGTATCCGAATGCCACCACTGACCAATATCCCCAATCTGACGAAGCCCGCTCTCCCCAAAGGTCAGCTGCGCCTCGTGAATCAACAACCCCGCGTCCACATCCCCAGATGCAACCGCACCTGGGATATCCGAGAACAGCATCGGGACAAACTTGAACCCCGGCGCGATCAGATTCAGCGTCAAAAACGCGCTCGTGTTCACACCAGGCACCCCGATCACCGTCTCCGATGTCAAATCCCCAAGCGATCGCAACGAAGAATCTTCCCGCGCCACCACCTTGGGACCATAGTTCTCACCAAACGACCCACCAGAGCGTGTAATCACATACCGATCCGCAATCGCGGGATACGCCGCACACGAAATCGCCGTGATGTCATAAGGCACCCCCGCGCCCGGATCAATCGCAAGCTCGTTGAGTTCCTGCACATCCCGCGCAACAAGATCAAACCGCAGCGACCCCGTATCAAACTGCGGCTTCCCAAGCGGCCCATCAATCGGAGTCCCATCCGGATTCGTAATCCCAGTCAAAGGCCACCACATCACCAGATCATCAGAATCCGGAGAGTGCGCCAAACTGAGTTCAATAAGCTCGGTACTGTTCATAATCAATACTTCGTAATCGTGGGATCAAGCCGATCCGACCACCAATGAATCCCGCCCGCGATCGAGCGAGCGCCAGTAAAGCCCTGCTGCTGCATGTACATCGCAACATCAAGCGAACGCTTGCCAGTTCGGCACAACACCGCAACCAGCGTGTCCTCTTCGATGTCAAGCTCCGCAAGAGCCGCAGGAATGTCCCCCATCGGAACATGCGTCGCGCCCTCAATCGAAGCAATCGCCAGTTCATGCGGCTCGCGCACATCGAGCAATAAAAAATCTTTCGCACCAGACGAGTGCTTCGTATTCGTTTCCACAACACTGATCTCAAGCGATTCGTTGAACGGATAGTTCGGAGGGTTGTCATTCATTGTCTACATCCTGTGTGTGTTGAATCGGGAGCCCCGACGACCAGTTGTCTTCCTGCGATGCCCGCTTCCAGACCTGCATCGGACTCCACAGTGTATTGCTCAGCTCGTAGTGCATCTCAAACGGATCAAAGATACAGGTCAACGAAGACCCAATCTCATCGCACACTCCAAAGGCCATCCCCAGACTCGCCCCGATCCCATCCTCGCGCTGAAACTCAAGAGCCGTCTCCGAAGTCGGCACCAATCCATAGCGTCTCGGTGAAAAACTCTTACGAGGGAAAGGCACCCGCCGCATCACCGCCCCATGCACCACCCCATCCACAGGCGCAATCACCACCGTCGTATCCCATCGAGCACGCTCCATCGGAACGCGATCAAGCACATCAGAGTCAGCCGAACCAGCGAAAGTGGGGGTCCGATGCTTCGCGCCAAGCTCCAATCGAGCATTGACCCCTCGAGTGCAACCACCCGCCCCCAACAGCACAATCAGCATCGACACACACAGAATGACTCGGCCCATCATCGACATAGACGACAATAGTAGGTGATCCACCCACCAAACCTCCCTATCCTTCCCACAGCAATGGCCAAGAAGAAAAAGAAATCCAAGACCGACACCCCGGTGTACGACAACCGCCGTGCCCGCTACGACTACTTCATCGAGGACACGATCGAGGTCGGGATCGTTCTGGAAGGATCCGAAGTCAAAAGCATCCGCGACGGCAGCTGCTCGCTCAAAGAGGGCTTCATCACCGTCGATCTCGATCCCCCAAGACTTACCCTCCACCAAGTCGACATCCCCCCATACCAACCCGCCGGCGCACTCAACCACAGACCCAAACGCGACCGCATCCTGCTCGCCAAAAAACGAGAGATCGAAAAACTCGCGAGAGCCGTCGATGTCAAAGGCATCACCCTCGTCCCCCTCAAGCTCTACTTCTCCGGAGCGCACGCCAAAATCCAGCTCGGGATCGCGAAGGGCAAAGCGCAGCACGACAAACGCAACTCGATCGCTGATCGTGAAAACCAACGCGACATGCAGCGCGCCATGTCCCAACGCATGAAGTTCTGATCGAGCCCAATCGCGGAAAGGCGTTGATGAACAAACGGTCACTCATCACCTTGCTCGCGCTCATGCTCGGATTCCTCATCCTCGCAACCATCCGCCTCGCCGCAGGCACCGGAGGATTCTCCCAGCTCAACCACTGGGGATTCCCTGACAACGACACCATCATGAACCTCCGCATCCACCGCGTCTGGACCGGTTCAATCGTCGGCGCCACGCTGGGAATCGCAGGGGTCTTCCTCCAATCACTCCTCCGCAACCCCCTCGCCGCCCCCGACCTCATGGGACTCAGCGCCGGCGCGGGATTCGCCGTCACCCTCGCGATCTTCATCACCGGCGCATCACTGAGCGTCGGAGGCGCAACCATCCCCGCATTGATCGGTGCCGTCGCCGTCCTCGCCCTCGTCTACGCCCTCTCCCAGCGCCGAGGCATCATCGACCCTGTCACGATGATCCTCATCGGCGTCATCGTCTCCGTCATCCTCGGAGCCGCCACCATGCTCGTCGCGTCCCAGATGCCAGACCGTGGATTCGGCACCAGCCGATGGATGATGGGCAACATCCGCGAAGACCTCTCCCAAACCCACCTCTCCGCATCCACCATCATCACCCTCGCCGTCCTCGCGATCGGCCTGTTCCAGTCCACCGCTTACGACGCGGGATCGCTCCCAAACGACGAGGCCAAAAGTATCGGACTCCGCGTCGGACCCATCCGCACCACGCAACTTCTGGGCGCAGGACTCCTGACCACAATTTCAATCGTCCTTGCTGGCCCCATCGGATTCGTCGGCTTGGTCAGCCCCCACATCGTCCGCGTCCTCATCGGACCACGCCACGCAAGTCTCCTGTTCGGTTCCGCAGTAGTGGGGGCCTCGATGGTCGTCGGCGCCGATGTCCTCTCACGAATCATCGAAACCCAAGCAGGACGCATCCCCATCGGGGTCCTCACCGCGTTGATCGGTGGCCCAGTCTTCCTCGCACTCCTGCTCAAACAACGAACGACCCAAGCAAGCCAATAGGTCTATGCGTTGAAATACCGCGCCTCAGGATGGTGTGACACAATCGCGCAGGTCGATTGCTCCGGATCAATCTGGTAGTTCTCCGTCAGATGACACCCAATCCGCGTCGGATCAAGCAGCGACCACATCTGTTCATGCGCACTCATATCCGGACACGCGGGATACCCAAACGAGTAGCGCGACCCGCGATACTTCTGCTGGAACAGCTCGGACATCACGCTCGAATCTTCGTGCCCAAACCCAAGCTCCTGACGAACCCGCTTGTGCCAAAGCTCCGCAAGCCCCTCCGCCGCCTCGACCCCAAGCCCGTGCCAGTACAGATAATCCTGGTACTGATTGTCATCAAACAACCGCTTCGTGTGCCGGCTGATTTCTTCGCCCATCGTCACGCACATCATCGCGATCACATCGCGCGATCCAGTCGCTTTGCACTCATCAAGGTCACGGTAAAAATCAGCAATGCACAGCCGCTTATTCGCAGGCTGACGCGGGAACACAAACCGCTCGACTTCCCGATCATGATCATCCGGATCAAACACCACCACCGAATCCCCATCGCTGCTGCAAGGCCAATACCCATACACAACCTTGGGTTGCAAAATCGGCTCCGCCAAACACACCCGCTTGAGCTCCTCAAACTTCGGACGAGCCACCTCATCCAGCATCGCTTGATACGCTGCTTTCTCCTGCTTCCCGCGTTTGAGCTGCCACTGCACGCTAAACAACGCCGTCGGATTGATGTACGCGAAGATGTCAGGCAGACTGATCTCCTCAACCACCCGAGTCCCCCAGAACGGAGGCGTCGGCACCGGATTGTCCCGAACAACTCTCGATCGCTCCAGTACACCAACCGCCGTTTGTGCTGCGTTCGCACTCTCAACGCGCTCGCTGTGCGCCGCGATGGTTTTCTTTCGGCTGCTCGCGCGTTCCCTCGCCGCTTCCAAGAGCGATCCGCTCGTCCCGCTCACAATCGCATTCATCGTGTCCAGACCATCAAACGCATCCTTCGAGTAATGCAGATCCCCCTGATACACGCTCGTCAGATGCCCCTCCGCATAACTCCGCGTCAACGCAGCGCCACCAAGCAGCACGGGAACCGTCACCCCAGCATCATTCAGATGCCCAAGGTTCTCCTCCATCACATTCACGCTCTTGACGAGCAGCCCAGAAAGCCCAATCGCCTGCGCCTTCGTCTCATGGAACGCCTTGAGGATCGTATCAATCGGCTGCTTGATCCCGAGATTGTGCACAGTGAATCCGTTGTTCGACAACAGAATATCCACGAGATTCTTCCCGATGTCGTGCACATCCCCCTTCACCGTCGCAAGCACAATCGAACCCTTTGAGCTCACATCGTCCTTCTCCATATGAGGCTCAAGCAGCGCCACGGCACGCTTCATCACCTCCGCGCTCTGAAGCACAAACGGCAACTGCATCTGTCCAGAACCAAACAACTCCCCGACCGTCTTCATCCCCGCAAGCAGATGGTCATTGATAATCTCCAAAGGCTTGTACTTCCCAAGCGCCTCCGCGATGGTTTCCTCAAGCCCATCCCGCTCCCCATCCACAATGTGCGCCTGGAGTTTTTCCTCAAGCGACAGATTCACAATCGCCTTGGCGCTGCTCTGCTCCTGCTCACCCTCAAACAAATCAATCAAGTGCGACAACGGATCATGCTTGGGATCACTGATCCCCTCCGGAAGCCCAGTCCCCCCAACCGACTCATCCCTGCGATCCCAGATCAGGTCCATCGCCGCGTTTTTTTGCCCCTCGTCCATCGCATGCAGCGGCGTGATCTTCGACGCATGCAGAATCGCGCTGCTCATCCCCGCTTGCGTCAGTTCATGCAGCAGCACCGCATTGATCACCACACGAGCCGCGGGATTGAGCCCGAAGGATACATTGGAAAGCCCGCAAGTGAGCTGCACATCGGGGAACGACTCGCGGATCCGCTTGGTCCCCTCAACCAGTTCCGACGCACTCCGCCGATCCGAGTCCATCCCAGTAGAAACCGGCAGCACCAACGGATCTATAAACAGATCAGACACTAGTAATCCGTGCACCTTCGTCGCCCGCTCGATTGCGCGTTTGGTGATCTCAAGTTTGCGATCCGCCGTCCGCGCCATCGCGTTCTCGATGTCTTCATCAATCGTCCCGATCACCAGCGCCGCGCCGTAGTCCTTCGCCATCGCGCACAGCTCATCAAATTTCTCGTCCCCCTCTTCAAAGTTCGCGCTGTTGATGATGCACTTGCCCGCCGCCGCCTTGAGTCCCG
>JARGNC010000096.1:5073-9883 GCA_029212425.1 Phycisphaerales bacterium | reverse complement strand
ACCAACAGGGATCAGCACACATGCTGATCCCTGTTTCAATTGCGGCTCAAAATTATTCGAGTTTCTAAATCCGAATCCAACAAATCGCCACCCGCCTCGCTGAACAGGCATGAAACCGCTCAACCTACCGAGCAGATCAAGGGCACCCAGCAGCAAACTCCGCCAGAAACGCAGATACATCAAGGAAGTTGAAAGCGCCATCTTCCACAAAATCCGCCAACGGATCTTCCTCTGAAAAAGCCACGAGGAATGCTGAGATATCAAAGAAGTTCAACGCCGCATCCCCATTCAGGTTTGCATGACAACGCAACTGATCAGGCAGTTCAAAGAGATACGCTGAACCTGTAGACACACCGTTAACAGTACCTCCCAACGCACCAAACGCAATCGTGTCGTCATCCAAGGAAAGACAGCGACCGAAATATTGATTCATCCCCAGATCACTCGGAATCAGTTCAGCAACCTGAGTACCTGTAGTTGCTTCAAAGATGTACGCTGTAGGAAGATTTGATACTGAAGAGCCTCGTTCTGCACCGACCGCAACAAGCCCTCTGTGAATATCGATGGAGTACCCGAACCAATCGTCCACTCCTCCAACATCCGGCAGAATTTGAATGATCTGCTCGCCGGTAAAAGCATTAAACAGATACGCAGAACTGGATTGGGTGCCATTCGGATCATCAGCGCGAGCCCCCACGGCAACAACATTTTCATCGATTGCGACAGAATATCCAAAAACGTCACCGGTGGCCCCATCGGTCGCAAGAAGCTTGTTGAGTAGAACACCAGTGTTCGCATCAAAAAGGTACACCGAACCTGAGTTGTTACCATTCTCGTAATCCATGATCGCTCCAACAGCAACGATCCCGTCATCAATCGCGATGGAATGTCCAAACTGAACACCAGGACGAACATCCTCCGGAGTCAACTTCAAGAGTTGGGTACCTGTCAACGCATCAAACAGATACGCCCCGCCTGAGGACACACCGCTGTCGTCGTCGAACCGAGCACCAACAGCCACGATGTTGTTGTCGATTGCAACTGAGATACCAAAGTCGTCGTTGTCATCAATGTCATCTGAAACCAACTTGGCAATCTGTACACCAGTGCTGGTATCAAACACATAAACAGCACCAGACTGGTTGTGCTTAATCGCACCCACCGCAACAACGCCTGATCCCAGTGCTATTGATTCTCCAAACAGATCATTTGGCGCGCCATCATTCGGCAAAAGCTTGAAGAGCTGAGCACCTGTATCAGCGTCAAAGAGATATGCCGAACCCGAATTGTTGCCAAAATCATCGTCTTTATACGCTCCCACCGCAATGATCCCATCAGCGTACGCGACGGACTGTCCGAATCCATCTCCCGATTGACCATCCGAAGCGATGAGTTTGTGATCCTCGCTGAGTGCTTGCCCAGCCGCGTGCGTTGCACAGATCCCACTGATCGCAACAGCACAGATCGTGACACATTGACCCTTGTAGTACGACATAACGATGAACCTCCATCTCCATATGTAAACAATGCTATCAAAATATCACAAGCAAACCTGTAGATCAATAGGCAATTTACAGCATTCACCCATCACAATGGATTGAAAGCAATCGAATACAACTGGATACACCACTCGGAACTTAGAACAGTCATCGCTCGAACCCAACCCACCAGCTCAGCCCCACAAGACCAACCCGAATACAAGGCCCTGCTCACTCTTGCTCAGCATCCGATTCAACGACCTTCATGCTTCGCGAGAGATCATCACGGACGCGTTCATGCAATGAACTCTTGCCCATCTTTCCAACCGCCCGTTCGTACTGCTTGATCGCTGCCTTGGTCGGATACGCGAGATGACAGATCGGATCACCAGGCGCCACCGATGGCAAGGTCGTCATCCCCAACACAATCCCGCTCTTGGGCGCGAAAATAATGTTCTGCTCATCACCGATCAGGTCCGTATTGGTCGCGATGGGTTGGTCTTTGTGCACCACATCGCCAGGCGAGATATGGAACTCAAGAAATCCGCCCTGCATCGCGCGGACCCATTTGGTTGTCTTGATCTCAATCCGTGCCGCAGGTTCGACGATCTTCCCCTCAACCATACCCAGATGGCGAAGACAGTTTCGAATACCACGCTCCGCGTATTCCACAACCCCCGGCTCAACCTTCCAAGGCTCCCCCGCTTCCAGAAGAATCGTCGGACACCCAATCTTGCACGCGCTCGATCGAAGCGACCCCTTTGGCCCCTTCCCATCCACAAGCAAACCCGCACCGAACGCACGAGCAAACTCTGCAACCCGCTCGTCCTTCATATCCGCACGCACATTGGGAAAGTTCGTACGACGGATCGCTGCAGTATGCAGATCAATGCAGTAATCCGATCGACGAATCACCTGATCAAAGAACGACTTGGCCATCCTGCTCGCCAAACTCCCCGAACTCGATCCAGGAAAGCTCCGATTCAAATCACGCCGATCCGGCAAATACCGCGAATGCCGCTCAAACCCGAGCAGGTTAACAACCGGAACCAAGACCAATGTCCCCGCGACTACTTCAAATGGTTTTTGCCGAATGATGTTGCGGATCGCTCCAGTCCCATTGATCTCATCGCCATGCACCGCAGCCGTAATCGCGACCGTCGGCCCATCCTTGACCCCCCTCCACACATAGACCGGCGTCACCACATTCGCGCCCGAATACCCCTCGGACACAATCATAGATAACGATGCCGAACTCCCAGGCGCGACATCAGTACCAAACCAAGCCCCACCCTTCTTTCCAGCAGTCATCAGTTCGTCTCCAGATCATCGATCAGTCGCTGATCAAGTTTCTTCGCCTTCGCCTTCCGCTTGCGTTTTTTCTTTGCCGGAATCAGATCCCTCATCGCTTCAAGCTTCCCGTAGCAAAGCAGCCGATCGTCCGCCTCAAGCTCACGCGAGGACTTCGGATTCGAGATCACCGAAATCCCCCGATGCAAGTTCAGCACTGTAAAGTCTCGATCCCGCAATCCAGATTCAGTAATCGTCTTCCCGACCAGATCAGAACCTTCCGGGATCACGATCTCCGCAACACCGACACC
The DNA here is from genome assembly GCA_029212425.1 of Phycisphaerales bacterium. Classification (GTDB taxonomy): domain Bacteria; phylum Planctomycetota; class Phycisphaerae; order Phycisphaerales; family UBA1924; genus UBA1924. The sequence continues at coordinate 6,804 of JARGNC010000096.1, read as the reverse complement.
CTTTGAAACCGTGAGCCGTTGACGCACATCAATCTCAGGGAAGTTCACCTGGCTCGCGATGTAATCAATCACCGCCCCTGCGATATCCAGACCCGTCGCCCCCTCGATGCCCTCCAGACCAGGAGACGAGTTCACCTCCATAATCTGAGGCCCATCATCCCCCTCCAGCATATCAACCCCCGCGACCCGCAGCCCCATGATCTGAGCCGCACGAACCGCCGCTTCCTCATACTCAGGAGGCAGCTCAATCCGCTCCGTCTTCCCACCGCGATGCACATTGCTCCGGAACTCATCCCCCTGCGCCACGCGACGCATCGCCGCCACCACCGTGTCGCCGATCACAAACGCACGAACATCCTTCCCCTTGCTCTCTTTGATGAACTTCTGGACAAGCACATTCTGCTTTGCGTTCTGCAGAGTCTCAATGATCCCCTCCGCGACCTTCACGGTCTCCGCAAGAATGACCCCGACCCCCTGCGTCCCCTCCAGAATCTTGATCACCACAGGTGCTCCGCCCAGCCGTTCAATCGCAGGCAGCACATCCGCACGATCACGCACAAAGGTCGTATGCGGAATCCCGATCTCGTGTCGGCTCAAAATCTGCATCGACCGCAGCTTATCCCGCGAGTTGGTAATCCCATTAGCGGTGTTCGGAGTATAAATATCCATCTGCTCAAACTGACGCACCACCGCCGTACCGAAGTACGAAATCGACGCACCAATCCGAGGCAGCACCGCGTCATACTCGCTCAAAGGCTTCGATCGGAAGTACAGTGATGGCTCCCCCTCCTCAAGCTCCAGCGTAAACCGGAGCGTGTTGAGCACCTTGACAGTGTGCCCTCGCTCCTCCGCGGCTTGTTTGAGTCGACGAGTGCTGTAGCAGCGTGGAGCGGTAGAGAGAATTCCAAGTTTCATAGTTGATCCTTAGTGGTTGAATCGATCTTTTTCTTTGTAATCACATACTTCCGCTGAGAATCCACCAAATATCGCCCGGCCATCGCTCGCCGACCGATCAGCATTCGGCACAGCATCCCCTTTCGGCACACCAACCCGATCTCCGCTTCAAACTCCTCATCACCAATCCGAACCATCGTCTTGCAGATCACCCGCTCGCTCGGTTCCCCACTACTCGGCTTGATGTTTGTCACCCGCTCGCAACGCGCCTCAACCCACTTGGTCTTCCGCACAGGACGATCCCGATACACAATCTCAAAGCGCACGTGCTCATCATCGATCATCTCGTATTGCGCCACATCAATCGCGCTCGTCTTTGCCCCACTGTCGAGCTTCGCGCGAACCCGCCGCAGCCCCCACTCAGGAAGATCCACACGCTCGCGCCATCCAGCCACAGTCATGCCATCGAAATCCGACATCGGTGTAACTCCGTAACACATTTCAAACCAACCGATCGGTTTGCACACCGATCAACGCACAACTCCCATTCGAAACTGGGAATCCCGCCTGCGATGATATTCACAGGTTCAACCACACACCCAACATAGCCCCCAAGGGACTATCCAATAGAAGCCCATCATGCCGAATTCACGCGCAAGACAGCACTCAACCAGATATTTCCACCACACCAACCCAATTGCCTTGTAAGCCCCTGCCGTTCGCAGTAGATTGGAAAATGCGAGTGTTATCGGTTCTCGTCCGATTCTGCTGAGCCTCTGAAAGCTCAAACACACCGCATAACTCGAGGGGTCCTCCAGCGACCTCTACAACTCATGA
>JARGNC010000096.1:0-5063 GCA_029212425.1 Phycisphaerales bacterium | reverse complement strand
AGGGGTACACCATGTATCGAACCAATTGGATCGCCGCGGCAGCCATGACCGCCATCACTGCAACTCTGCACGCTGATGTCGGACCAGGAGAATGCGACGGAGAACGCCCACAGTTCACCGCCGATGAATACCAAAGCTTTGGAGGCGGACAAATCGCCGCCGCAACACAGTGGAGATCAAACGACAGCGAAGGCGTACTCAATGTCTACGACCTCACCGGTCAGACCACCGCACCGCTGGGGGTTGATTGGCCAACCAGCATTTACTCACACCCTGAATGGGTCCGCTCAACAATGGGTCAAGTCTTCGGCGTCGCGCTCGACGATCGAGGAAACATCTACGCCGCCCACACCGCGATCTACTTCTCCGACAACATCGGATCGATCGGCGGACAACCCGGACAGGTCTATATCATCGACTCCGTCACCGGCGCACCATCCGTGTTCGCCACGCTCCCAAACAACAGCGACCCTGTCATCGCAGCCTCACCCGACGGGATCGCAGAATCCTACCCAGGTCTCGGAAACCTTTGCTTCGATGTGGACAAACAAATGGTCTATGTCTCGAACTTCGAAGACGGCCGAATCTACCGAATCGATGCATCAGGGACCTGCCTGAGCACATGGGATCACGCAACCGGAATCGTGTCTGACTGCACCCCAGAAGCAGGTGACGGCGAAGGCGCCGCACGACTCGGAGAACGCGTCTGGGCCGTCCAGTCATTCAACGGCCGAGTCTACTACTCACTCTGGGTCGAAGACTCAACAACCGGATCACCAGGCGCAAACGAAATCTGGTCCGTCGCATACGACGCTGCAGGCGAGTTTATCGCAGGAACAGAACAACTCGAAATCTCTGTACCAGAACTGTTCAACGATTACTCAAACCCAGTCTCCGACATCGCGTTCGGTTCCGCTGGTCAGATGATGATCGCAGAACGCACCATGCAAACCGACCTTACTACAGGTCGCTTCAACACCGCCCCACACCAATCCAGAGCACTTGAATACATCTGCGAAGAACAAGGCGGCGGTGTCTGGCTCCCATCCCCAAACGCGTTCTCAGTCGGAGGCGGAGCAAGCAACAGCGCCGACTCTGCAGGTGGAGTTGATTACTCCTACGCCGCAGCTCCAGACGATCGCGTCTGGGTCACCAGCGACGCAATGATCCTCGGCACACAAGGTGTCGGACCCAATGTCTACGGCATCCAAGGTCTCCCGCAATCAGGGGGCAATGTTGCAAGCTCAATCCTCATTGACATGGATGCTGAAATCCTGTTCCAAGACAAATCTGGTCTGGGATCAGTCGAAATCTCATGCCCAAGATTCGTCGAAGACCCCTGCGCAACGATCTCAGAAGAAAGCATCCTTTGCGATCTTGATCCTTCCGGGAACTACACACTCACCTTCGACCTTACCAACAACTCTGGTCAAGATGTCGCACACCTCCTCGTGCTCCCACAATCTGGAGGCGCCAATGTTGTCCCATCAGGACTCATCACCCTCCCATCACTACTCCTCGATGGTGACACCACCCAAGTCACCATCACCTTCAACGGCGGACTCCCAGGAGACGAACTCTGCTTCATCCTGAGTCTCAACACCGCTGATTTCGAAGAGTGCTGCTCAATCGAACAATGCATCGTGATCCCAGAGTGCGACTGTGCTCAGGTTCATGACGAGTTCATTGAATGCTCAAGCGATGGCTCCGGATGCTTCACCTACACCTTCGATGTCGACAACCTCACCGGTGACGACATCTACTACTCATTCTTCGCCCCGCTCTCGCCTGCAGGCGTCAGCATCGATACAGGGAACATCGACCCAAGCCGCTGGGACTTCCCACCAATGGTCAGCTACGGCACAGAAACCGTCACTGTCACCATCTGCGGCGCACTCCCAGGCGAAGAAGTCTGCTTCCTCCTCACCATGCACACACAGAACCTCGAAGAGTGCTGTTCCATCGAGGTCTGCATCACCGCACCAGACTGTGCTCAAGGCATCGCCTGCCCAGTCGACTGCACAGGTGACGGCGTGCTCAACTTCCTCGACATCTCCGCATTCTTAAACGAGTTCAGCCTGCACGATCCTCGTGTAGACCTCAACAACGACGGAAGCTGGAACTTCCTTGATGTCTCCCAGTTCCTCTCCCTCTACGCCGCGGGTTGCCCATAACCATCCCAAAGCAATGAGTCGATAGACGCACACGACCCCCTCGCTCGATTCGTCAAGCGAGGGGGTCTTTCAATTGAACGCGGGGCACTCAAACAGAGTGCCCCGCATCGTCCCGTCATCATCCGCGCGTTGTCACGAACAATGACACACCATCCAGATGTGGACGAAAAGAAGTTCTTATGGACATCCTGCCGCAAAGATCGTCAAGTACGCGCTCACATCAAGGAAGTTGAGCACCCCATCAGGTGATCCATCCGGATTCCCAGCGTAATCTACAACCAGATCACCCTGCGCAAAGTACGAAAGGAACGCAGAAATATCCAAGAAGTTGAGCACCCCGTCAGGCGTTCCATCCGGATTCCCTGCAAGGTCACCACAATCACCCTGAACCGGTGGTCCATACAACACAATAGAGAACGCAGCCATCGGTGAATAAGGCTCACAGTTGAACCCACCAAAGAAGAACGGCCCATCGTACACCCCACCATCCACGAGCCCAAACGCATCCTCGACAGACGGCGCGCCCGGACCTGGGACCCAATCCCATGCACCCGCAACAGAGTCAAACTCCGCCATCCCAGGCTGAGGCAACCCAAACACCACACCAGCAGTCGCAAACGCGTTGATATCACCATCAACACCAGTCTGCGAATCCGAGTCGCTGTCCGCATTGTCAAAGTCAACCGTACCAGGCTGGATGAAATCAATCGACCATCCCCAGTCCGCAAGACCATCTCCATCCGGATCAATGTCAGGCACACTGTCCGAGTCCGCATCATTCAGATCCATGCGAGGGTTATGCACCGCCGCACCATTGAGATCCGAATCGTCATCACCAATCTCAAAGGTAATCGAACTCGTAAAAGTCCCACCCAGATCAACATCAGCTGTGTAGAACGCGAGTGTTGCAGTATCAACAGGATACTCTCCAGGAAGATTGAAGAATGTAAAGTCAACAATCGGAAGCGCGATCGAATCAAGCTGAGGCGAGCGACCATTCATCCCATCCCAGAAAGTCCAAGTCGCGCCAAACCCCTCAACGCCATCCGCGAAACTGTCTGAATCAGTATCAGTATCCGCGTGATCCGTGACCCAGTGAACCTGCACACAATCGACAACCGTGTTGTTCTCGATATCCCCCCAATCAAGCAGCATCGGGCTCGTCTGCGCCCCATAGTTGTCTGTCAGACCATCAAGCCCAAAGAAGAAGTTCACAAATGCACCGTCCGGGCAACCGGTTGCTTCACCACCGATGACCCAGATCTCTTCGCCCTCCCCACCATTGACGCCGCGCTGCGCATCCACACCATCAATCATGGTGATCAAACGCTCGCCCGTTGAAACATTGAAATACAGATGCCCCGCATGACGAAGCTCGCCTTCGGTTGCATCGATCTCAACTGGAGTATCACCCGCGATCACAGTCCCCGCCATGACCGCAAGCATCAATGCACTGAGTGTTCCATTCTTCATTTCGATCTCCTTTACAAAATACCTGAATACATACACATCGCATATATCCAACAAACAAATCAGAAGACCCACACCGGCCCTCTTCTTCAAACATATATCCCTCCAATACTCACCGCAACAACTTTCGCCTCATCGCACTCAAAACAGACACTACTACCAACGCCGTAGGAAGAACCCACTACCGCACCCCCAAAAAAACCTAAAGCAACCATAAAAACACAGCTATTGCATCAGAATCAGTACATTTGAGCATCGCTCAAAAATGAAAAAACCGTCTCCAGAATTCCATGAAGGGCTCCCCAAGAGACGGCCTGTCCAATCATAACATCAAAGAAGGAAGCAACTTTCACAGTCCGATGTGAGCAGCATGATGAATTTCGAAACATCAAGAAAGTTCACACGCCCATCAGGCACACAATCCTCCGGACCAGTGAGATCCGCAAGCAGGTCGCCATTCGCATACAAAGTCAAGAATATCGAAACATCAAGAAAGTTCAACGACCCGTCAGGAGAGCCATCAGGATTGCCTCCGTAATCAACGCGGCAAAAATCATCAATGGCGGGCCCAAACAACACCATCGCAAAGTGTGCCGCAGGGGTATATCCAAACTCTTGACCTGGAGAACAGTTCAAACCGCCGAACCAGATCCGTGCGAACTCATAAAACCCACCGCTCCCATCAGGATTCATCGGCGCACCGTAGATCACCGCATCGTCAGTTATCCCAGCTGTAGGACCATCCCCAACCCAGTCCCAACGATCATCCACAGAGTCATACTCCGCGTGCCCAGGAGTCGGCGATGCAATCCGGATCGCACTCACCGAATCGGACCGATACTCACCATCGATCCCTGTACTCCAATCCGAATCGCTGTCCGCGTTATCAACATCAGCTGTGCCAGGCTCAACAAAGAACACCGACCAACCCCAATCCGCGAGCCCGTTCTGGTTGTAGTCATTGTCCGCGATCCCATTGGAATCCTCATCACGCAAATCAAACCGCGCGTTGTGCACCGCCGCGCCCTGCAGATCAGAATCGGTATCCCCGATTTCAAAGACCAGACTCGTCCCGAAGCTCCCACCAAGATCAACATCCGCAGTCCACAGCGCCAACATCCCTTCATCCGTCGGATGCACACCAGGCAAACTAAAGAAAGTGAAATCAATAATCGGCACCGCCACCTCTTCAACAGTCTCGATCGGCGCAAAGTTCACCGCATCCCAGAATGTCCAAGTCGCTGCAAAGCCTTCAACACCATCCGCCAAACTATCCGAGTCTGTATCCGTATCGAGATGATCCGTAATCCAATGCACCTGCACACAGTCCACAACCGTGTTCATCGACATCTCACCCCAATCCAGCAGCATCAGATTCCAATCACAACTCAATCCCGAACAACTCGAGTCCAAGTTCAA
>JARGNC010000095.1:8170-9922 GCA_029212425.1 Phycisphaerales bacterium | reverse complement strand
ACGCAACGAGCTGATCACAAATATCGATGGGCTCGAAATCACGAAAGACGCGACTATTAGCGGCATGGACTTCTGGCTTAAGCCGGAAGGGTCTGGCTTTCCAAACTTCTTACCCGCATCCTTCATCAACAACGGGACTGTCCGGCTTGACGGCGGGGAATCTCGCATTGAATACACGATCAATAACGGGCTGATCGATGTCGCTGGAGGAGAACTCCGTATGTATGGCGACAATCAAGGAACAATGACCGTCCAAGAAAACGCTTCGCTGTATATTTATGTCACCGACAACGGTACTGATGTATTCTTCAACAATACGGGACTCATTGATGTCAGCGGTAGTGGCGCGAAGTTCGAGATCGATGGCAGTTTCTTCTTCAACGACCCACTCAACCAAGACTACTGGTCGAGCACTGGGACACTCAGCGTTACCGACCACGCGCTCGCACGGATCGGGTCATTTAAACTCTCCGAACTTGGCACCTTTATCCGAGATGAGACGGCACGAATCGAGATCACCGGGCAAGTTAACCTCGACGGGGGGACTATGAATGCCGAGACATTTCAGGGTGATGTTCATCTCACTTACGACAACCCTGGCGGATCCGGTGGCGATCGCGGGGAGATCACCAACGGCACCATTGATGTCGCTGGAGACTGGCTGAAGTTCAGCGAGTACTACGGATACATCTCCGACACAGAGTTCATCGGAGGGGACCTCTATGTCGATGTTGACTTCGCGGAGACACGATTCTCGAAGGTCATTTTCGATGACATCAGTATCCGGGATGGGGGTCTCGTTCTTGGACCGAACGGCAACATCGCGTTCGGCGAGCAAAACTACGAAGACGGCACCAGCTACTTCAATAACTCCCTCACAACAGCGACCAATGGGCAGCAACTCGATGTCAGGTTCTCATCTTTGAACCGGCTTGATCTTGGTCCAGACGCGATTGTTGCGGGGAAGCTCAAACTCGGGTTGGGGGGCGGACAGAGCGCATTGATCTACAACGAGGGAGCTATCCATTCTGATGCGCTTTCGGGACGGGTCGATATCTTGTGCAGTTTAGAAAACCATGGTCTTGTGAGCGTGCGATCCCATCTCATGACATGCTGGTGGGATTTTGTAAACGAGGACCTCGTCAAGATCGAGTTTGGCAGGCTCGAAGGCAACTCGTTTGAAAACAATGCAACACTCGAGATCACTCTTGCGAGCGCGATGGATTTGAGCGGCGATTTCCTACTCGGGGAGAACTCGGATATCAGCATTGATGCACTCTCGTTCCAGGAAAGCATCACGGTTGGCCAGACCATGTCGCTCGATGGCACCCTGCATCTTGATCTATCGCGCATTGTTGAGCCGGGCACTTATCAACTGTACAGCGCACAGACTGTGATTGGCGAGTTCGATTCGGTGTCCGTTTCGGCACTCCCCGAAGGACTGGTTTTCAAGGGACTGAACATGGACGGATCCTACACAATTAGCCTTCCGTGCCCAGCTGACTTGAACGATGACAGAGAGCTGAACTTCTTGGATGTGTCCAGTTTCTTATCCATGTTTGCTGATGGTCAGCCGGAAGCTGATTTTGCACCTGATGGAATGTTCAACTTCCTTGATGTGAGTGCGTTCCTGACCGCGTTTGCGGCTGGGTGTCCATAAGAACGGTCGAGTGTCGAGCGATCAGCTTTGCTTTTGGAAGGTCATTCCTTCTCAAAGGCAAGCCGCCAAACCTGAAGTGGGGTCTGGCGGGT
>JARGNC010000095.1:0-8160 GCA_029212425.1 Phycisphaerales bacterium | reverse complement strand
ACGAATGGGATTTGTGTGAAGAAATAGTACAAAGCACCCCCAGACAGGGGTGTTTTGTTCTTCTGGATCTTATTTGATTCAAGCGATCCCGCTGCGATTCGAACGCAGAACCTTTGGCTTCGGAGGCCAACGCTCTATCCAATTGAGCTACGGGACCCTTTCCCCCCAAAGTTGAGAACCCGTCTTGCGAGCAAGATTCTGGCGTCTGGGGGGAGCGCAGGGAGTCTACGATCTCTGCCGACCCAAAGCAAACCCACCGCCCCCACTACACCACTAACCCTCTAACCCCAATCCCCACCCGCCCCCCCCACCCCAACCAGCGAACCAGTCCCCCACCACTCGCTGAACCAGCACAACCACGCATGGCGATCCCACCGACCAATCCTGAAGTGCCTGTCATTGAAGCGGTCAAGACCACGCGCGTTGCGTACCTCTGGAGGGTGCTGCTGATCACCTTTATGGGATCGATGGGGACCGCGGTGGTAACCAACGGCATCGCGTTTATCGCTGACCAGGGACTCGGGTATTCGGGCACGCAGAACCTTGTGCTTGGGTTGGTCATCGGCGCGACTTATATCCCGTTTGCGCTCTTCAGCGGCCCGATGCTTCGCAAGTTGGTTCGGCGGAATCCTGGGATTACAACGAGGCGGGTGCTGCTTGGGATTATGCTGCTGCTGTCGGTCGTTGCGCAGGGTCCATTGCTTGCGGATCGTTTTGGGGGCACGAACGCGCCGCTGCTGACGGAGGCGGCGCTGTGGCTGATGGGTTTGGTGTTCATGGGCGCGACGGGGGTGCAGTGGCCGATCGTTGAGGCGTATTTGTCGGGTGGTCGTCGGAGTGTGGATCTTCGCAAAGCGATTGGGAAGTTCAACATTGTGTGGTCGAGCGCGATTGTGTTGGTGTATTGGATGATGGCGCCGCTGCTTGAGAAGCAACCCTTTTTGATTGTGTCGCTGCTCGGTGGGTTGCACATTGTGATCGCGTTGTTTGTGTCGCAGTTGCCTGATGATCCTGCGAAGCATGTTATCGAAAGCCACCTTGACGAGGCGCATGAGCCGCACCCTGCGGTGTATGTGCCTTTGCTCAAGGTTTTCCGGATGATGTTGATCGCGAGTTATGTGATTTTGTCGGTGATGATCCCGTTGATGCCGAGCATTGAGAGCAAGCTTGGGCTCGCTGAGCTTTGGTGGACTCCGATCGCTTCGACCTGGCTGACGGTGCGTGTGATTTTCTTTGTTGTCTTTGAGCGTTGGCATGGTTGGCATGGGCGCTGGTGGACGCCTTGGTTTGGGATGGGGTCGATGATGCTTGGGTTTGCCCTTGCGATGGTGTCTCCGAATATTGGGACGATCGAGGCGGGGAGTGTGAATGTGATGGGTGTCGTGCTGCTCGTCGCGGGGTTGTCGCTCGCGGGGGTTGGGATCACAGCGACTTACTATGGCGCGCTCTATTACGCGATGGCGGTCGGGAACGCGGATGTGGATGCGGGCGGGAAGCACGAGGCGTTTATTGGGGTTGGGTACACGGTTGGGCCGTTGTGTGGATTGTTTGGTGGGATGGTGTGGGCAGGGGGCGCGGGCGTCATCGCGGTGACGAGCGTTGTGGTGCTGACGATGGTTGGGGTCGCGATTGCCAATGCACGCAAGCACACCAAGTCGGCGTGAGTTCAGAAGATCGAAGAAGTTCAGAGCGTCTTCTGATCTGATCTGACTGGGGATGATGGTTCTTCTTTGGCGAACTTGACTGTTGTTCTACCAGTTGTGCGCGGATTGCCAGTTTGGAATCGATCCAAAAACTTCCGTTCGAATGGGAATCTTTTTTCGGACTCAGTCGTACACCTCATGTGGGCCAGTCTGGATTGGTTGGCCCGATACCTTGTGGATCGGCCAAAACCTCGGCATGATCCCGCTTTGGGCGCGGTTCCGGTCGATCCGGTATCCTGTGACTCTCCGCTTTCAGTGAAGTTGGGGTGTCCTTCCATCTGTTCTCTCGTTGTCGAATTGGGTCTCTCTACGGAGTTGAAATGAAATCATCGAACACGCCAGCACGCTCGCTTCTTCTTGCGGTCCTTGGGACCACCATCGGACTCGCAACGATCAACGCGCACGCTCTCTCTCCTGAAATTCCGATCTCGATCACTGAGCCTGCGACTCCTGATCTTGTTTGGGAGCTTGCATCCCAAGGGGACGACTCCGGGATCGCGGACCTGCTGACCCCTCAAGCGTGGGATACCGACGGCATCGACGGGTTTACCGGCTCGCTCGCGCTGCTCCAAGAGAACCTCCAGAAACGAGAGGTCACACGCGCTGAGTCGATTGCGGAAGCACAAGAAACACTTGACGAGCACCTCGCGCTGTTTCTGGAGAATGAATCACTGATTGAGTTGTCCAAGGCGCTTAGTGCTGCCGTCGCGTTGCAGATGCTCCATGAGAACGAGGATCGATTCTTCGCGGACGAACAGATCAAGGATCTGATCGAGAACGCGATCATCGGGGCGCAGAACGCAGAAGCGCGAGGCGATTGGCTCATCGCGTCCGAGTTGTTCTACCGACTCAACGCGATCCACGATCAAGCGGGCACCTTCAAGGACGATGTTGATCGGCTCACACGCCGACTCACGATGATCCGTATGTATGTGCCTGAACGACTCTGGGAACTCCGCAACGAACGCAGACTCGCTGAAGGGCTTGAAGGGCTCCCGCCTTACAACCCATACGGCGATCTCTACACAGACAAACTTCAAGGCGTGGACTCCGTGACTGTCCGCACTGCGATCCAACGATCCGCGGCGCAGTATGTCGGACGACAATCACGGCAACATCCTGATGGGGTCTCCATGAATGACCTCATCCTCGGAGGACTCGAAGCGGTCCGCACGATGGCGACCACCACCGACCTCCAGGGCGCGTTCGATGGATTCGGTGACGAGTCCAAGCGTGAAGCGTTTATCGCGACGCTTGACGAGCTGAGCGTGAAGTATGCGAACCCTGCCAAACCAGCGAGCGCGTACGATCTGCGTAGATCCATTGACCAGATGCTCTCCGCATCTCGCGATGGTGTGCAGGTGATGCCTGAGGCGTTGCTGCATGAATATGGCAACGGCGCGATCGCGACGCTCGATCCTTACACCGCGATTATTTGGCCTGATGAAGTTGCTCGATTCCAACGCTCGACACAAGGTGAGTTCATCGGGGTGGGCATCCGCATCCAGCTCGATGAGCTTCAGAACATCACCATCGTGACTCCATTGACTGGAACCCCAGCACAGCGTGCTGGGCTCGAAGCGGACGACATCATCAAGAAGGTCGATGGCATCTCCGCGGTTGGTCTTGGACTCGATCAAGCGGTGGAGGTCATCACCGGTCCACCAAACACTGATGTCACGCTGACCATCGAGCGCAAGGTGCAAGATGAGTCGGGAGAAGAAACACTCAAAGAGTTCGAGTACACCATCACTCGCGCGAAGATCGACCTGCCATCGGTGAAGGGCTGGTCACGCACTGGTCCGGGCAATGACGAGTGGGATTACTTCATCGATCGCGATGAGGGGATCGGGTATGTCCGGCTCACTGGGTTCACGCAGGACACGACGCGAGACTTTGATCGTGCTGTGGACAAGATGAAAGAACAAGGATTGACATCGCTCGTCCTTGATCTCCGCTACAACCCAGGCGGATTGCTTGACCAAGCGGTGCAGTTGTCTTCACGCTTTGTCCCTGAGGGGATGGTCGTCAAGACGGTTGATGCATCCGGGATCACGCAGGATCGTCAGGATGTGCGTTCGGTGAATCCGAAGCACTCGCTGCGGAATCTGCCTGTGGTGGTTCTCGTGAATGAGGGGTCCGCGTCCGCATCCGAGATTGTCTCGGGAGCGATTCAAGCTGGCGCGCATCAAGGGAAGAACAAAGCACTCGTTGTTGGTGCTCGATCGTTCGGTAAAGGCTCGGTTCAGAATGTGTACATGCTCCCAGGCGGGTTGTCTGCGATGAAGCTCACCACACAACATTATCAAATTGATTCGCCTCGCATGATCCATAAGACACCAGGCGCGACCGAATGGGGGATCGAACCTGATTTGCATGTCGAGATGCTTCCCTCCCAGCAAGCTGAGGCGCTGCTGCTGCGTCGCGATGCGGACATCTATCCGATCGACAAAGACGGCAATGAGATTGTCGATGCGGAGCGTCCGGACCCAAGCACGCTGATCACGGACGGGATCGATCTGCAGGTCCAGACTGCGTTGGTCTTGCTCCAATCACAGGTCGATGGCACGATTGCCAAATCTGCGATGAAGGACTGAGTCCGTTCGACTGATTTCAGATACAAATCATCGTTGCTCTTGAGCCCGGCGGAAGCCGGGTTTTTGACATCGACTCCGCAGGATGGTCCGAGGCTCAAAGCTGCTCAATCCAAAGTATGGGTTGTTCTGCGCCATCTCGAAGCCCCATTTTTGGGACGCAAACCCCATATTGAATGAAATTAGGACATCTTTACACTCACTCTTGTGGCGAATAAACAGAATAGAAGTATCTTCTAGTTGAAGGCTATCGGACTGTCCGAAGCCGAGATCATGGGTACACACATCTCGAAGGGGTACAGAATGAAACTCATCACAAAATCGATCGTTCTTACAGCTGTTTCAGGCATCGCAACTGGAGCACTTGGAGGGACTCCGGGACTCCAAATCACTTTCGACGAGTTCGACGCATCAAACTCCAACAGCGCCGTTCTGAGCAATGAGTATGCTGGAATCGGGGTCACCTTTGTGAACACAGATGACGGAGCGGTCTGGGACGGACTTACCGGTGGTGATCTGGGAAACTGGGGTATCGAAGGAACCAACGGCACTCAGTTCATGGGTTTCAACGGGGATTCCTACGGCTCAACCATGCTCTTTGATACCACTGTTCGCGCCTTCCAACTCGACGCATCTCGCTCCAATGGCTCATCCTCAGGCGACACATTCACGCTCGAGGGATACCGCGATAGCACACTCGTCGAATCCATCACCATCACCTTCGGCGATCTCAACGATTGGTCTACCTTGTTCCTCAATGAGAATGTCGATGAGGTCCAGTGGTACGGAACCGGCGGTGGTTTCCATCCATTCGGGATCGACAACATCGCATGGAGAGAAGTCCCAGCACCATCCGCGTTCGCGATGATGGGACTCGCGGGTCTGATTGCTGGGAAGCGCCGACGCTGATCCACCCCGAACTGATCTCTTCTCAAAGAAGAACAAAGCACTCTCTATCAGAGGGATGTTTTGTTCTTCTTTCATGTTGACCCCCAAACTGACCCCGATCGGTCCAAAATTCGGCATACTTCCGGTGCCAATCCGCTCCATCGAACCCCAATTTGACCCCTATTTCCCGCCCTCAACCCCGGAATACCCCTACAATGTGCGAATCGGCCAAGAGATCTGCGCGATCCCCTCGGCCCGAGTCAAATAGGGCACCCAAGCGACCGATATTCACAAGGTTGCGCAAACAGGTGTCCGGAGCGTAAGTCGGGACACTTCAAGCAGATCGGTCGGAGCACCTTTGCCGGAATCCGCCCGCTCAATAGAGATGAGCAACGCATGACACAAGCACCCACCTCTCAATCCGAATCCAAGGCAGCACAATCCATGACCAGCCAGCCCACATCATTCGAGATCACCACGCAGATGAAGCTTGAATGGCTCCGTCAGATGCAGTTGATCCGCGAGTTCGAAAACCGGACGATGCAAGCGTACCAACAAGCGAAGATTGGTGGGTTCTGTCATATCTATACAGGTCAGGAAGCGTGTGCTGTGGGGACGATTGCTGCTGTGAACGACGATGATCCGGTCGTCACGGCGTATCGAGATCACGGGCACGCGCTGGCGCGTGGCATGACACCAGACGCGTGCATGGCGGAGATGTTTGGCAAGATCCATGGCTGCGCGAAGGGCAAGGGTGGATCGATGCACATGTTCGACAAACCGAACTGGCTCTTTGGTGGGCACGGCATCGTCGGCGCTCAAACACCGCTGGGAGCGGGGCTCGCGTTTGCTGAAAAATACAAGCTCGAAGTTATGGGTGAGGGCAAGAAAAAAGTCTCGCTCGCGTATCTCGGAGACGGGGCGATCGACCAGGGCGCGTTCCACGAAGCGCTCAACTACTCCGCGGTCCATGACATCCCTTGCATCTTCATCATCGAGAACAACGGGTACTCGATGGGCACCGCGATCCATCGGCACACTGCGAATGCGGACAACCTGATCTCACGCGGACAGTCTTATGGCATCAACTCTGTGGAGATCGACGGGCTCGATATCTGCGACCTCTACAACGAGTTCAAACCATTCGTTGAGCAGTGCAGAGAGAACTCGCGTCCGGGGTTTGTGGATCTCAAGACCTACCGCTACCAGGGACACTCGATGTCCGATCCGCAGAAGTACCGGACGAAGGACGAGGTCGAAGAGTACAAAGAAAAAGACTCCATCGCACGGCTGCTGGGTCAGCTCATGGACTCCGGAGACATGACGGAAGATTCGTGGAAAGCGATGCAGAAGGAAATCAAAGAGCAGGTCCGCGCGGCGATGAAGTTCGCGGAGGAATCGCCGGCTCCTGAATCGAGCGAACTCTTTACCGATGTGTACGCGAACCCAGAAAAGAACCTGTCCCCCACTGCGGTCTATACGCATGGGCTGAACAACCCGCTGCTGTAACCCCATGATCAACGGCCCACTCATCGCGCTTGCAATCGTCTTCGCGTTGCTGCTGACGGGCCAAGTCCTCATCACCCTCGTCTTTGGACGGAACCAATCATCACCGAGTACAGCAACGCCGGCAGCACAAACGAACGACACACAACCGATTGTCATCACCCTTGATCCGATCGACGAACACGAGAACCCATCATGACCACCCTCCCCACTATTGAACCCGTCACTTCCGACATCCATCCTGCGATCGAGCACAACCTCGAGATGCCTGCGATGCTGCCCAACGATCAGCTCCCACCATTCGAAGGCGACCGGATCATCCAGTACCGCGAGGCGCTCCGCGAAGCGATGAGCGAAGAGATGCGGCGGGACAAGCGTGTGTTCCTGCTTGGTGAAGAGGTTGCGCAGTACAACGGTGCGTACAAGATCTCCCAAGGCATGCTCGATGAGTTTGGTCCGAAGCGGATCATCGACACACCGATTTCAGAGAACGGGTTTGCGGGGATGGCGATCGCTGCTGCGATGTCGGGACTGCGTCCGATTGTGGAGTTCATGTCGTGGTCGTTTAGCTTTGTTGCCGCGGATCCGATCTTGAACAACGCACCCAAGATGCTGTACATGTCGGGTGGTCAGTTCGGGTGTCCGATTGTGTTCCGCGGGAACGACGGCGCGGGTGGGCAGCTTGCATCTACGCACTCATGGTGTGTTGAGGCGCTGTACGCGAATGTGCCTGGTCTGAAGATGGCGATCCCATCGAATCCTTACGATGCGAAGGGGCTGCTCAAAACCGCGATCCGCGATCCGGACCCTGTGTTCTTCATGGAGTCGGAGCGGATGCTCGGAGACAAGGCGCATGTCCCTGAGGAAGAGTACTACATCCCGTTCGGTCAAGCACGGCTCGCTCGCGAGGGGGATGCGGTGACGCTGGTGAGCTTCGGTCGTCCGGTGAACTTCTGTCTGCAAGCCGCGGAAACACTCGCGGCTGAGGGGATCGAGGTTGATGTGCTCGATATGCGGACGATCCGTCCGTTGGATATCGAATCGATCATCGAGCGTGTGAAGATCACGAACAAGGTGCTGGTTGTGGATCAGTCTTGGCCTTTCGCGTCGATCGCGAGCGAGGTGATCACGCAGATCTGCGAGCGTTGTTTCGATTGGCTCGATGCCCCTCCGGCGCGTTTGAATACTGAGGATGTCCCGACGCCTTACGCGAAGGGTCTTGAATACGAGTACCTCCCGAACCCAGAGCGGATCGTGGGTGCGGTCAAAGAGCTGCTCGGAGTCAACGCGTAATCTGGCATGAACATCCACACCGATCCATCTAGCGCACCCAACGGCGTCCTGCTCGCGATTAACTCTCGCGGGCAAGACCTCGACGATGCCTATGGATCAACACCTCCCGGCACATGGACCTGGCTCCACCTCGCTCAGAAAGACACCAACGCTCGCGATTGGATTCTGAACAGTTC
>JARGNC010000094.1 GCA_029212425.1 Phycisphaerales bacterium | reverse complement strand
AGATGACCCCGAAGCTCCGGATCACGATTTACTCCAAGAGCAGCAGCGTGAGCTATTCGAAATCATCCAGCTTGAAGATCAACGCAAGCAAACACGAGAAGATGACCAACGAGCATGGCGGGACACCAATCCCAACGCGGTTGCCGGGCCGTTCTATCTTGGTAAAGACAATCGCTCCGCAGGTGTTTCACTCAGTCCAAATGCAAAATACATGCTCGTCGCAATGTCACCAAAGGATCGACCAACCGATCCAACCGATCAGATGCCCAACTATGTCACAGAAGACGGCTATGTGTCAACATCAACCGTCCGGTCCAAAGTCGGCAATGCAACAGAAACACCAAACACCTTCGCGCTGCTCAATCTTGAGAGCGAGGAAGTCATTGATCTTCCGCTTGATACACTCCCGATGATCACCGACGATCCACTCGCATGGCTCAAAGCAGAACAACTGGATGAAGCCGATGTCACTGCAGAAAGTGAAATCGTGGCTGCAGTTGAATCGGGCGAACAGAGTTCAAATTCAGAAATCGATCAAGCCAAAGGTGACGACAGTAGCACCGAAAATGCCGAGTCACAAGAACCTGACCTGGAGCCCAGATCTGTTTCGCACTACGGCACCCGCTGGAATCAAGCGGGCACACTCGCAGCAGTAATGCTGGTATCGCACGACAACAAAGATCGCTGGATTGCACTCGTGGATACGGCCGCAGAAGATCCATCCTTTGTTTCTGCACACCACCTCCGCGATGAAGCATGGATTGGGTGGGGTTTCAACAGCTTTGGGTTCATTCCAAATTCAGACACCCTCTGGTACCTCTCTGAAGAAGACGGATACGGTCATCTATACACCAAAACTCCAGATGGAACGGTAACCCAACGAACCTCCGGCACCTTTGAGGTCCGCTCGGTGATGATCACACGCGACGGATCAGCTGCATACCTACGAACAAATCGGACCCACCCAGGCATCCAAGAGCTCGAACGCCTTGATCTACAAACAAATCAGCTCTCTCCAATCACGCAAATGGGCGGAACCGTGGATTCCTACAAGCTCTCCCCGGATGAAAAGCATGCAGTTGTCATGTATTCCAACATCAACTCGCCCCCAGAGCTCTACCTCGTCGATCTGACGACAGATTCGGATCCAACGAAGCTCACCCACACAGTGACCGACGAGTTCTTGAATACAGGTATACAAACCCCCGAGATTGTTGGGGTGCCGTCATCCCATACCGATCACCCAATTTACACTCGCGTCTACCTCCCGGATTCACAAAAGTACATAGGACCACGCCCATTGGTTGTGTTCTCTCATGGCGCTGGTTATCTTCAGCACGCAAACTACGAGTGGTCCTACTACTCGCGCGAGCACATGTACCATGGACTCCTGACATCACTCGGTTTCATCGTCGTTGCGCCAGATTTCCGTGCTTCGTCTGGTTACGGTCGGGACTGGAGAACCGCGATCTACCGCAAAATGGGATACCCTGAACTCGAAGATTTCAAGGACACAATCGACTATGCAGTGAGCAACTACAACGCCGACCCAGAACGCGTAGGAATCTACGGCGGTTCCTACGGTGGATTCATGACACTCATGGCAATGTTTCTCGAACCAGAGACCTACAAAGCAGGTGCCGCCCTCCGATCGGTGACGGACTGGGCGCATTACAACCACGGATATACTTCAAACATACTCAATACTCCTGAAATAGATCCGGACTCTTTTGAGCGATCTTCTCCCATCTATCACGCCGAGGGATTGCAAGGGCGACTCCTGATGCTCCACGGCATGCAAGACAACAATGTTGTCGCGCAAGACATCATCCGCCTGTCACAGCGTCTGATCGAGCTTGAAAAAGAGAACTGGGAACTCGCTCTCGCACCCATCGAACCACATGGCTATCGTGAACCAAGCAGCTGGCTCGATCAAATGCGGCGCATCCACAAGCTATTCATGGACGAGTTGTACAACGAATAAGCCGGCGAATTGCCGTGCAATTGTTGTGCTCAGTTCCCATCAACGCTATATTGGGTCGATGAACCACACACGCAGAGAAGCTATTCAGATCATCGGTGCGAGCGGTCTTATCGCAGCCCTAGCAGCCAAGAAAACGCTTGGATCCTCATTGAGCATATTTGAATCTAAACCGTTGTTTCACATCTCCATCGCGCAGTGGTCACTTCATAAACTGATCTATGCCGATGAAATCACCACCTACGACTTTGCGAGTGAAGCAAGGTCTATGGGATTCGACGGCATCGAATATGTCAACAGCTTCTTCAAAGACAAAGCAAACGACAAGCAATACCTCAAAGGTCTCAATACACGCGCTGAAGACCAAGGAGTCAGGCAGCTCCTCATCATGTGTGATGGCGAGGGGAACCTCGGAGATCCCGATGACAGTAAGCGAACCGTTGCTGTGGACAATCACCACAAATGGGTCCATGCCGCAAAGACACTTGGTTGCCATTCGATCCGGGTGAACGCCGCAAGTTCCGGGAGTTACGAAGAGCAGCAGAAACTCGCAGCGGACGGATTACGCAAGCTCACCGAGTTTGCCGAGTCCTTCGGTATCAATGTCATCGTGGAAAATCATGGTGGCCTCTCGTCCAATGGAAAATGGCTCGCAGAAGTTATGAAACTCGTCGATCACCCAATGTGCGGCACGCTTCCCGACTTTGGGAATTTCTGTATGGACTGGTCGAAGTCCGACGATCCCAAATCGTGGTACGACCGTTATCAGGGAACCGAAGAACTCATGCCTTATGCCAAAGCGGTGAGCGCGAAGTCCTATGAGTTCGATGAACTCGGAAACGAGATCAACACCGATTACCGGAAGATGCTCAAGATTGTGATCGACGCGGGGTACCGGGGGTGGATCGGAGTGGAATACGAGGGGTCAAAGCATTCCCCTCGCGAGGGAAGCAAGCTGACCAAAACCCTCCTCGAGTCTGTACGCGACGAACTCTCAGCTTGATGGATCGGCTTTGCCGGCTGGGAGAATGCAATCCAAAATCACAAGGAACCCGACAAGCATCGTACCTGCAGCATACAACATACCTCCTACAACAATCGCGTAAGCAAATGCTGCGATCTCACGAGTAATCCACCAACTCGCCATATCAACAAGCAACCCCGCCGCAGCGATGCTCACAACAACTCCGATGAATCCTTTCGAGAACCGAGTCATCGAGCCGAGCATACCCAGCACAATCAACACGACCGCCATCATCGGAGCATGCGCGTGTTGACTGGTCGCAATGATGTTTGGGCCTGCTGGTTTGATGTCCTTTGACACCGCGAGCTTCTGGATATCATCCCAGTATTCCAGCGGCACTTCAGCGTATGTGCCCTCCTCAGTCGCGCCTCGTGTATGGCAATCCAAACAACTCATCGCGATAATCTCAGATGGTGCTTCATCACCAAGGTCAAGATTGTCGTAGTCCTGCGAGACCCGGTCGCTGCGGAGCCATGTAAGAAGCGAAGCCCGTTCATACTCTTCAATGGTGTCAGGGTGTCCAGACTCAAGGGCTTCAATCAAAGGCGATGGTGTTTGTACGCCGTGGTATGCACCAATGATGTCGTTCATTGATAAGCCGGGAGTCTCATCCCGATTGTCATAGTGCACCCGCAAGTAGAAACCGGATACGACATACCCACCCAGCAAAGTTACCACCAGCAAAGCAATCCCAACCCGGTATAGAAACGGAAGTGCCCGAAGCGACATGGTCGGAGAGTTTGACATCAACTATCCCGCCTTTCAAAGTTGTAGATCAATCAAAGCCCAGAGAGATCGATATCAACACTCTTCCCAGAAACAATCGCATCGTTCGCGGCAATCCCGACCATCGTCGCGCGTGCCGCTTCATCAACCGAGCATGCAACTGAACCACTCGAAGCAATCGCCGTTACCCAATCTACCAATGCATAATGAACTGCTGGATTCGGAAGACCGATGCCCTCCTTGAGTTTGCCTTGCTCTGCTAGTTTGGTCGCACCAGCGATCAGCGTGATCCCCTCGTCATTATGGAACTGTTGTCGGTTCGCATACACTTCCCATCCTTGTGTCGGCGCATCAGATTCCTTAAACAACCAGCCGTGCGACCAGCCGAGTTTGATCGCTGCATTTGAACCAAAGAATACTTCGTGCTTGCCGCCATAGGAGTTCGCGAGCGTCGCGTCATACCCAAGTGTCGCGCCGTCCTCGTAGACGAGCGTACAAGAGATCGTGTCGTGAACCTTTCTGCCATCCTCATAAAAACGGATGCCGCCATGCCCCGAGACCCTTGTCGGATACTTCCCGGTGTACCAGTTAAACACATCAAACTGCTGTGTACCCCATTCGCCTGCCAAGCCATTGCTCCGTTTCGGATCAAGCTTCCAGTTCAAAGCTTCCTTCCGAACAGGATCGTTCGATGGGGTGATCCAGTTGGTCTTGCGATTACTCTGTGCACGCATAGAGACCAGGTCCCGCACCGAGTCCGACAAGAAGAATCCACGCGCGAGTTGATAGACAGGATTCGATCGTCCCTGCAACCCAGCAGCGACAACGCCTTTCGAAGAGCGCGCAGCATCTGAGATTGCGATGCAATCCTCTCGAGTATGCGCAAGCGGGCATTCGAGATACGCATGCACCCCAGACTTGAGACATTCTACGGCAACCTCGCGGTGGGTATGTGTTGGAGTTGCGACCACAACCGCATTGACGCCCCCTGAATCAAGCATCTCCCGAACCGTTGCGTATCCAGTTGCTCCAGACGCACGACGAAGCCCAGAAGCCAATCGACGCTCGTCAACATCGCAGACGGCAACAACCGACACTCCTGGAATCTTCCCAAGCTCACCCATAATCTCTCGGCCTTGCCTCCCAACACCAATGACACCAACTCGCAAAGCATCCTCAGCGGACAGGCCGCCAAACGCCTGCAGGTTTGGAACAAGTGCCATCGCCGCCATTCCACCTGCGGCTCGGGTCAAAAACATCCGTCTATCGATCTCGTTCATCTCATTCCTCAACTCTTGAAACACACAACCCCAAGCGGATCATGGAATACAGGTTCGTTGTCTTCTCGCAAGGCCACTAGTGTACACGATTCGTCCCCCAACTGGTCTATCAGCAGCGGAGAAACGCTGCACGCGGTTGAATATGCGTCAGCGATCGCCGCACTCGGATGGACACACACGACTCTCGATAGATTCGAAGTCGCAGGAGCAAGCGAACCAGGGTTCATAAGATGACCAGAAGTGACCGAATCTGTTTGGACACTTCGTCCAAACAACTCGGATACGCCCATCGAAAATCCATTCAGTCGAATCTCAATCCCGGTATCAATCAACACCGACCACGGCTGTCCATCTTTTTCATCCCCGATTCCCAAAACGCTCGATGTGCCGCCGTGGATAAACGCGTGCTCGATACCGAGGTCATCGAGTTCATCACGCATCAAATCAAGGACAAAGCCCTTCGCGATCGCACCAAAGTCCAATCCAATCCTGGAATCAGTTTTAGTAATAGTTCGATCAGAGCGATTGAGTTCAAATGCACAGCTCAAATCAAGCCCAGCAAGGTCCTCAATGGTATCGTTTCGGAACCCGTGCGCCATCATCAATGTTCCACACGCGATATTAAACGCGCCTCCGGTTCGCTCGCGAAGTTGGTCGCAATGCGTTAGCAATGCAAACATATCCTCGTCCACACAGATTGGATCATTTGCAGGTGCTCTGTTGATATGAGAAGCAAGCGAGCTTGGTTCAAATACCGACAATCTCCGATGCCAGTCAAGTACCAGATCACGCAGATTTTCACACACAGCAACACAATCACCACGATCCATCGAAGATCGTTCTGCATCGATCAAAATCTCGAATCGGCAACCCATCGCGTCAAACGCGAGAGGGGTGTATCGATCGAAATCATTTTCACGCCTTGGAAGCACGCATGGTTTTCGGATCAAAGGTAAATGCATGGCCTTCCCACATGGAACGGGTCGCAAGATCGACCGCAACAAGTACCTTCGATGCAAGATCAATGTTGCTCTTCGCCGGCTGACGCGTCCGTATGCACTCAAGCCAGTTCAGACGCAGCTGGTCCTGGTCGTTGCCGATATCTTCGCACTCAATGCGTTCTGCATCAATATCGTCAACAAAGATCCGCTCGGGACGAATCTCGCAGTGACGGGAGTTGAGATACATATTCGCCTTATGTCCACGGATCATGGTCTCAAGACCAACCTCGTTCGCGGTTGATCCAGCAATGACCATCGTGTGTCCATCTTCAAACTGGACTGTGAGATTCACCTGATCATGGTTTTCCATGTCGTGGTCAATCACATGCGACCCAGAAGCGATCACACGCGTCGGCCAACCAGAATCAAGCGCGAAGATCAGCGGAGTCATCACATGCACCAACAGATCACCAATGATCCCGGTCGAGAAATCCTTGTATCGGCGCCAGCGTGCGTACACCTTTGGGTCCCACTCGCGAGGCCCAAGATCGCCGAGCCAAGCATCCCAGTCAAGGTTCACACCCGGCTTCCAATCAGGATCAATCCCGTAGTAGTTCCACTCGCCGGTCGTTGAGTTTCGGCAATAGCTCGTCTGCGACCAAACAGGTTTCCCGATACGCCCCTCCTTGATTGCATCGCGAGCTTTGTTGTATTTGGGGAGCATGATCATCTGCGTCCCGACCTGGAAGATCCGGTCGGGGTGTGCCAGCACCGCGTTACGAACATCCATCGCTTGTTCGAGCCGCAGCGTCATCGGTTTTTCAGTATAAACATCTTTGCCCGCTTCGAGCGAATCAATAATGTGCTGTGCGTGCCAGTGCTCTGGTGAAGCAATCAAAACCGCATGAATGTCATCTCTCTTCAGCAGTTCGCGGTAATCGCCGTACGCCTGAACTTCAATCCCCTGTTTCTCCTCAGCTGATTTCTTCGCACCTTCCATTTTGGAATCACATACATCCGAAACCGCAACAATCTGTGTATTGGTCTTTCCCGCTTTCGCAAGCGAGATGATCGAATGCAAGTGACCTCCTCCCATGCCTCCAGTGCCGATGATCGCCATCCGGATTGGTTCACCGTCCTTTGGAGGTTGTACACGAGCTTTTTTTACACTCGGCACCAGCGATTTGTAGGATTCTTTTCGTTGGAAGCCCCCAAGCATTCCTACGCTCGCAACTCCCGCAAGTGCAGCGGTTTGAGTCAAAAAAGTTCGCCGTGAATCATTGGCGCCCTGTGGGGTGTGGGATACATTCTTGCTGGTCATCGAGAGAACCTCCTGGATCAGTTCATCAATACGGTTGCTAAGAGCGGATCAGAGTACCATGATCGAGTCGGCTTTACAAACCCAAATGTGATGAAAGGGAAAGTTTGACTCCAGCCAACCCAACCAACAGACTCAGCGTGTGCTCGTGGTCTCTGAACCCTGCCAAACCTACTGAACTGACCAACGCAATTCAAAGCTGCGGCATCAACTCCACACAACTCGCACTCGACCCGCTCACAAGCCACGAGTGGAACCACGATCTACTGATAGAAGCATTCGAATCCGAAAACATCACCATTTGCTCAGGAATGATGACCACCATCGGTGAGGACTACTCGTCTATGGATTCAATCCGACTGACCGGAGGGATCCGCCCAGATGAACATTGGGAAGCGAATCAATCGCGTGCAAAAGCAACGGCAGAATTAGCCCGGACACTCGGATTGAGCCTCGTCACTTTCCACGCAGGATTCATTCCACAACCCGATTCAAACGAATACATAACCCTGACCGATCGCATCAAAGTGATCGCGAACATCTTTGAAAGCCAAGGGGTGACCCTCGCGCTCGAGACCGGACAAGAGCACGCAGAGTCGCTCCTCGAAATGCTCGACTTACCCAACATGTCCACAATTCAAATCAACTTTGACCCCGCAAACATGATTCTCTACGGCATGGGTGATCCTGCACGAGCCCTAGAACTACTTGTAGACCGAGTAGTCCAAGTCCATATGAAAGACGCTGTCCCAACATCAATACCAGGAACTTGGGGAATCGAAGTCCCAGCAGGCGATGGACATGTTGATTGGGGGCATTTTTTCAGCACACTTCAATCGCAACAGAAAACAATTCCAGTCGTCATCGAGCGCGAATCAGGGGACCAACGCATCACAGACATCATCCAAGCGAGGACACTCGCAGCAAAGCACGGATACACACCATGACTCAGCAGCACACACCAATCCGTGTCGGCATCATCGGATTCGGATTCATGGGACACACCCACGCGCTTGCTTACCAGCAAGCCAACCGTAACGGGTATCAATGCGCCATCCGATCAATCGCCGACCCCAATTACAACGCATCAGATCAATCTCCAAGCCTCGGCAACATCGCAACTGGAGAACAAGAACTCGATACCTCGAGTATCCAGTTCCACCAAAACGCAGACGCAATCCTTTCTGACCACAATATTGACCTCGTATCCATCTGCACCCACACAGACACCCATGTCGAACTCGCAATCGCTGCCCTCGATGCAGGCAAGCATGTGCTTGTGGAAAAGCCCATCGCGATCAACCCAAACGATGTCCAGCGCCTCGCAATCGCTGCCGACAACTCCGATCGACTCTGCATCCCAGCGATGTGCATGAGACACTGGCCCGCATGGAAACAAATAAACGAGTTGATTTCATCAAACACCCTCGGCAAAGTCAGAAGCGCGGTTTTTCACCGGCTCGGTTCCCGCCCGAGTTGGGCAGCCGATTTTTACGCTGATCAAACACGCTCCGGAGGAGTCCTTCACGACCTCCACATCCACGACACCGACTTCATCTACCACTGCTTCGGCAAACCCGATGCGGTTTTCTCAACTGGAGATCAACTCCATCTCACCACTGTCTACAGCTACAAAGACATCCCCCATGTCACCGCCCAAGGCGCTTGGGATCAAGATCTCGGTATCGGCTTTCAAATGAAATGCACCATCACCTTCGAGCAAGCCACCCTCGATTTTGATATCAACCGTGATCAGCAACTCTTGCTACATCAGAACAGCAAGTCCACCCATATCCAAACCTCCGCGCGGACAGGGTACGACAATGAAATCCGATACACACTCGATCAGATCCGGAACAAATCGAACGGAATGAAATCTACAAGAGAATCATCAGCAATAGAAGAGGCATATCAGGTCGCGCAGATACTCCAAGCCGAGCGTAAGAGCCTCCAAACCCAATCGCAAGTGCAACTCAGTTCATAACTCACCGTCGGCTGGAACGCTGGTCTTAGCACCCTTGAACAACAGCACGAACACGATCAGAACCGCAAACGAGAACACCGCTGGATACATCCAGACTGAGTTCCAATCCGTTGTGTTCACTTCGCCGACAGTCGTCGTGAACTTCCCAACCAGTTTGCCAGAAAGCTGCGCCCCGATCAGCATCCCCAGCCCCTGCGTGATCAGCACCAGGAACCCCTGCGCCTGACCTCGGATCTTCGCGCCTGAGACCTGATCGGTATAAATCTGCCCCGTCACAAAGAAGAAGTCATAGCAGATCCCGTGCAGCACAATCCCGCTCAAGACCATCCACTTGATCTGCTCATCCGCAGCGCCCGCAAAGAACCCATACCGCGCCACCCACGCGAGCATCCCGACCGCGAGCATCCATTTGACCCCGAGCCTCGCAAAGAACAGCGGCATCACCACCATAAACACCACCTCAGACATCTGCCCATATGACATCGTCTGACCAATATTGCTGATGCCCATCTCGCCGACGAATGTCCCAGCAAAGCTGTAGTACGCCGCCAACGGGATACAGATCAGGAACGAGCACACCGCAAAGACCGCAAACGAGCGGTCCTTCATGAGCGACAACGCATCAAACCCGATTGCATCCTTTGCCGAGAACTTCTGACCCTTCGCAGGCGGCGGAGTAGGCGGCACCAGGAAAC
>JARGNC010000093.1 GCA_029212425.1 Phycisphaerales bacterium | reverse complement strand
CCACAGGAGCAACAGCATGATCGTGTACCTGATCCGACATGGACAGGCCGAGGATCTATCAGAATCCGGACACGATGCGGATCGAGTGCTTGTGCACAAAGGGCACGAGCAAGCCGCGGCAATTGCAGCGTTCCTTGCGGATGAATCGCAGGACCAACCCACCGTCGTGCTCGCTTCCCCCTACACACGCACCACCCAGACCGCGACACCGATCTGGGACGCGTTGGGACAGCGAGTACAGCATGAACCCAGGATCGCTGCGGACCGGTTTGCTGAGGACATCATGTCGGTGATTGAAGAAAGCGACGCACCATCGCTTGCGCTTGTGTCGCATAATCCCTTGGTCGGGAGAGCCGCGGATATCTTGGTCGGCGGCCCATCCGCGCCGCGACTCCACTCAATGCGTCCAGGTCAGTTGTACGGATTCAAGGTTGACCGCGAGAACCCGATCGGGAGCGGGCAACTCATCGCCCAGTTCCGCATGAACGATGCGTTTTAATCTTCACCCAGCACCTGCTCGCGGACCCACGATTCGATTTTGGTTGTTTGAAGCGGAAGTCCCGCGAAGATGAGTTCGTGACCGACGGGGTAAACCCACCGCTCCGGTTTGCCGATCGCTTCGAAGAGCGCATCTCCTGTGGAAGCGGGGACAGCTTTGTCGCTGCTCGCATGGAGCATGAGGACAGGAACACCTCGCATCGATTCTGCGGTGTGCAAGGAATCGAGTTTGGACATGGTCATGTACAGGTTGCTCAGTTCTTGGAGTTGTTCCTTCTCAGGTTTCTGAATCTCAGGCTCCGACGGGTCCGCATCTAGGTCGATCGCATCAATCCATTTCGCATAGTTGGAGCGGATGTTGATCTCGAGGAAGTTTCCGCCTCCTGCGATGAGGACCCCGCCGCTGTAGAGCGATGGGTCGAAGGAGTAGACGGTTGGGAGGATCATCGCACCGCCGGACATTCCAAGAAGGACGACCGGTTTTTCTGCATCGTCTGGATATTTTTTGTGCACATATCGCATCGCAGACGACGCGGCATACGCCGCTTCAGCGGTGCGTGTGTCAAACATCTCCGCGATGCGCTGCGCGATGAATGCTTCAGAACCCGGAGGCACCCCAAACTGCTTGCGCTGCGTGAAGCGAGAAGGATGCGACAGCATCCGGAGCACCGACCACCCCTTGGCGCGGAAGTACCGCTCGACGCCATCAATCACCGGCTCCGGTGTTCCAAACATCCCAGGCATCAACAGGATCGTCCCGATTGAATCTTGTCCGGATCTCGGGGTTCGATAGGTAAACCATGTGCGCTCAAGCTCGAGCTGGGGCTCATCAGAGGTATTCACCTTCGTCGAATGCTGAGCACTGATGTATTTAATGAACAGTTCAGGTTCGCCGTCCTTCGATGGCTTGGGGTCTTCTCCGTCAATCGGAGGTTGATGAACGAACAGATAGCACCCTGGACCCTCCGCTTGAAACTTGTACGGCTCCTCAATCCCCATCGCAACCGCGAGGAGGTCCATGTCCGTGTATTCCGTTTCCCCAGTCCGCAACCGATGGAAGCGGGACAAGTGGGCGGGCGCGAGTTCAGAGATTGAGTGATCAATTGGAACGATGATCCCCGTACGATCTCCCGCTTGAATCGACTCGGCACCCCACCGCGCCGGCCATACCGACTCGGTGTTCGCTGGGCTGATGTCCCCAAATCCAGTCTCGCTTGTGGATTCGCTTTCTGTGGATTGGAACCCAAGGGATTGTCGCTGCACACTTCGGCATCCAAAGAGTGCGAACAAGGTACACCCAAGAAGTGTATAAAGCAGCGGGTTTTGTCCGATTCGTCTCATAGAAATACTCACTCAATCCCTCGATCAATCTGAACATCATCATACCGCAGATTCACCAGCAACCTGACCTATCGTCCAACCAACCTATGAACGACACACCAACGAACAAACCTGAGACTGAAACAACCCTCTCTGAGCAATCACCAGTGCCGGTTCTCCGCTGTATCCTCGGAGGCGTGCTCATGGGACTCGCAAACCTCGTTCCTGGTATCTCAGGGGGCACCATGCTCGTCGCGTGCGGCATCTACACACGCTTTATCGACGCGATCTCCGAAATCACACGCTTCCGATTCTCCAAATCAAACATCCTGACGCTTGGGTGTGTCGTCGTTGGTGCCGTCGTCGCGATTGGTGGACTCGCTTCGATCATCCACCACGCGCTCGTCTACCACCGCTGGATCATGTTCTCCCTCTTCATCGGACTCACCCTCGGAGGTGTCCCCATCCTCTACGCGATGGCGCGACCCATCTCACGCAAGGTCGTCATCGGCGGAATCATCGGAGCGATGCTCATGGGTGGACTCGTCTACCTCCAAGAATCCGGCGCGGATTCATCAGGACTCAGCGGCCCGCTCGGACTGGTCCTCGGTGGGGCCGCGGCGGCAAGCGCGATGATCCTCCCAGGCATCTCCGGCGCGTTCCTGCTCCTGCTGCTGGGAATGTACGAGACCATCATCGGAGCGATCAAGGACACCATCAGCGCACTCAAAGATGCGGATGTCTCCGCAATAATTGGCCAGATGTCCATCGTCATCCCCGTCGGGATCGGGGTCGTCCTCGGCGTCGTCGTCGTCAGCAATGTCCTCCGATGGGTGCTGCACAAATACGAACGCATCACCCTCGGTGTGCTGCTCGGACTCATCATCGCAGCACCGGCTGGGTTGTACCCGTTCCGCGCTGGTGTGGTGCCTGAGGTTGGCGACACGATCAAAGGCGAACTTGTGACCGCTGAAAATCTGACCGAAATGCAAGCGAACGACAACGCGAAAGACTGGCAACAGCGCGCGTTCACCCCGTCATCAGGTCAGATCGCGGGATCACTCGGGATCATCGTGCTTGGATTCGGCGCCACCCTCGGCATTGCCCGACTCGGACGCGAGCGAAACTGAGCGGCGTCCCCATCCGCCCATCACCACATAATTCGACCGATGCGCCACAATCAGTGTGATGATCCCCACGATCAGCATCAACAACGAATACCCCTGCCCCCTCGTCAATGGACCGAACTGCGAAACTCCAGCATCGGGCAAGCGGACAAAGTCCATCGGGATGCGTCCAAGAGCGTACACGATCAGCATCGAACCACCAAGCACACCGACGCGCCGAGGTTTGTACGCGATGATCCACACGATCACAAAAACCAGCAACCCATCAAAGAACGCTTGCATCAGCTGCGTGGGATAGCGCGCAGAAATCAATGGCTCAAGCTGCAGTCGCAGCGCCTCGTCTCCGCTCCGGATCAGATCCAAAATCCGCATGTACCCCAGCCCCCAGTCCTGCTCTCCAGGGAGCATGTACTGCGTCGAGAGACTGACAATCTGATCCAGCTGCTCCGG
Source organism: Phycisphaerales bacterium (assembly GCA_029212425.1). Classification (GTDB taxonomy): domain Bacteria; phylum Planctomycetota; class Phycisphaerae; order Phycisphaerales; family UBA1924; genus UBA1924. The sequence goes on along the minus strand of JARGNC010000093.1, from coordinate 6,701 downwards.
AGTTTGGGGGAGCGTATCGAGTGGGCGTTCGAGAATCTCTTGCGGATACCGCACGCCGTACCAAGGGGAGTGCGCTCCGGGGAGCGCGATGACTTTGCCCAGCAATTCGCCGTTGATGAAGTTTGCGATGCGTCCAAGCATCAATCCGAGCGGCGCGACCATCGCGCACATGTCCATGACATGCAGCTTGGGACACGCGCCGACGCGGTTGCCTTGTTCGTCTTTGAATCCTCTTGAGATGAAGATGCACGCGAGGATGACTCCTGCAAAACCGCCGTGCGAGGACATCCCGCCGTTGGTCAATCTGAACACCCCCCACCACGGTGGATCGCTTGAAAAATCGATAAACAGCGCGGGATCATACAGCGCGATGTATCCGATCCGCCCCCCAACGATCACCCCAGCGACCAGCAGCATCATCGCGTCGGCGACGCGGTCCTTCGGGATCGGGGTCACGCCGCGCACTGACAACCAGCGGAGCATCAGGTACGCGAGTACGAACGCGAGCAAATAAGAGAGCCCGTACCAACGAAGGCCGAAATCACCAGAGATCCGCCAGAGGTACGGGGAAATGGTGTGAAACCATCCTGAATCAGCAAGTACCAGATTCAGACTCATAGCACGCTTTCCAGTGTTTGCGCGGTTGGCTTTGTCGCGGTGATGCCATAGAACGATTCGGTGTTCGCGTCGATCTGCTCGTGGAACTCAGCGAACGACACACCCCGGATTTTCGCGAGGTATTCCGCGGTGTACCGCGCGTATCCGGGAAGACACGGACGCTTCCCACGCATCGGATCGGGGGACAAGAACGGTGCATCGGTCTCGACCATGATCCGATTGCTCGGGACAAGCAACGCCGCTTGAGCGACTTCTTTCGCATTGGAATAGGTGACGACCCCGGTAAACGAGATGCTCGCGCCAAAGTCGAGCACCATCCGCGCCTCGTCGGGATTCCCTGTAAAGCAGTGGAACACGAACCGATCCGCATCGAGCTTCGATGATTTCAAGATAGGAATGAGATCCTCAAACGCCTTTCGACAATGGATCACGATCGGGAGTTTGAGTCCGTCATCCCAGCACGACTCGATGGTCGCGAGCTGCTCCGCGAGTACAGTGTGCTGGATTGGTTTGGGTGGTTTGTCGTAGTGGTTGTCCAGACCAAGCTCACCAAACGCGACGCACTTGGGGTCCTTCGCATGCTCACGCAGCACATTCCAATCGTGCGGGCCTTTGTCTGAATACAACGGATGCACCCCAACACTGCACCACACCTGCTCGTGCTCGCGCGCCAAGCGGAGCGTGTCGAGCGAGTCTTTGGTCGTCGTCGCAATGGAGATCGCGCCGGTGACTCCGAGCGACGCGGCGTCCGCGAGCACTTCATCGATTCGACCAGCATAATCGGGGAAAGTCAGATGGCAATGGGTATCAATCACCCCAGAATATAGCGCGGCTATCCCCTCCACAGCCTCCTCAACCGCTCCGGATCGTCAACAATACAGCATGGACAGCTCAGGACTCCCCAAGCTCAAAGCACGCAAAATCGACGGCCACAAGGGGACCTTCGGCACCGTGGGCATCCTCGGCGGAACAACTGGGGATCCAGAATCAAATCTAGCTCGCATGATCGGCGCGCCGGCACTCGTTGCAATGGGCGCGAATCGAGCAGGATGTGGACTCGTCAAGATCGCAGCCCCTGACTCGATTCTCAATTCGATCCTCACCGTCGCTCCGATGGCAACGGGATTCCCGTACCACGAGGAGAGCACCCAGTCTGGATCACTTGAACGAGTGCTTGAAAGAATGTCTGCCGAGTGCGATGCGATGGTGATTGGGCCTGGACTGGGAACCGGAGTCCATATCCGACGCTTCGTGCATCATTTCTCAACCATCACCAATACAAATCGCTGCAAATCAGTTGTGCTCGATGCCGATGCGCTCAACGCACTGTGCATGCTTGATCCGATCCCCGCTCGATGGACACTCCCCACCATCATGACCCCCCACCCTGGCGAAGCGAAGCGACTTCTCACAGCTCTCGCGATTGATCACGATCCAGCGGGAGATGCATCCCAGCGATCTGATGCGTGCCGAGCCCTTGCGAAACACTTCGGGAGCGTTGTCGTCCTCAAAGGGATGCACACGGTGATCTCGGATGGGGAGCGTGAATGGGTGTGCAAGCAAGGGCACGCGTGTCTTTCAACCGGAGGTACAGGCGATGTCCTCGCAGGGATGATTGCCTCACTCGTTGCGCAATCGATCGACGATCCCAATGTGGATGATTTTGATGCAGCGTGCATCGCTGTCGAAACCCACGCACGATGCGGTGAGTTGTGGTCGCAGAACCACCTTGCATCTGCCGGGCTTGACCCAAGAGATCTCTTCGAGTTGATTCCAGCAGTCCTTCAACAGTTTCGAGACGAGGCGATGTAGAACTCGTGGTTCAAACACAAGAGCTGGCGTTCAAAAATAACTGATTCAGCTCTCCATTTCGGCTTCTTTTCCTGAATATTTCCCCTTGAAACGTCATAAAAATTGGCCATTAAGAGCCAATATCGGTGTTTTTTGTTTTCAGAAGTGTTTCTGAAATTGTTATTGAAACGCTAAAGGAAACATGGTAGTCTGCGTGCTATGACGGAAGACCAAGCCATGATTTCCCCTGCTGATACATGCTTTGAATCGGAAACGATTCGAGTCGTTGGGTTCACTCGAGACACCTACGCACGCATCATCGAACAGAAATGCCCTGGCTCCAAATCAGTGACCTCCGTTGCCAAAGCGTTCGGAATCCATCGCAAACTTGCATGGCAGGTGATCAAGGTCGCGTATGCAGAGGATCCGTTTGTCGCTGCCAAACACATGCCGACACCCAAGAGCGTGAAGGTTTGGTCCGATGCGGTCCAAGAGCATGGCATGGCAAGTGAACACTTGGAATCCATCCATTCATCATCCGAACAGTTCCAATCACTCATCAAATCGCATGCTTCCAACAGATCAGAGTTCGAGATGCTGATCGAATCTTGCAACAAGAACGGTGACCACAGCGCGGAAGAACGCTGGAGACAGCAAGCATTCGAAGGTAACAGCTTCACTTGGGGCGCACATTGCAACACGCTCCTTGCGCTGTGCATACTTATGCCGTCGGAAGACCGCGAGAACTACTTTCACGCGGCACAAATCAAAGGCATGATGGGATTCCGCCAGACCCGACCCGATATGCGATGGGTCGTCAATCAATCCGTTGCAGTGGATGACGACATCCAGCACGAGCAAGCGATGGAACGACAAGCGATTGATCCCGCGGCCGCGCTCGAACACAACGGTGTGCCCGTACTCCCGGAATACTGCTCAAGCCCGATGCCCAAACTCGAACGCTCGCGCACACACGACGGCATGATGCAAGACGAGTTCCTCTCCTCAGAAGTCGGGCTCCAAGGACAACGCACGCTCGTGACTGGGGAACTCCTCCGAAATATCGCGCCAACACACGCGATGCCCAATGATAAAATCGCTCACTTCGGGAGCTCTGTCCGGACCCCAACTGAGATGTTCCACTTTGATTTGTTTGTCAAAGCAGGACTTTTTGGGAATGTCGAACGGGAACTCAAAGTCTTCTCCGACATCGTCGCTTCGATCACATTCTCTCCTTCCGATGAGCTCATACTCAGCGACAAGATCAGCAAAATGGGCCGTGGAATTTCGCTCGCACACGCTCCGGATCTTCCAGGGTACCACGATCTCGCGGCGTCCATCTTCTCACGCCTCTCACTCAACCCTGATGAGTATGAGCTCTACCGAATCCGCATCGCGTATCCACCATTCCCCTGCACCATCATGGTGAAACACGAGCTCCTCCCGAAGGAATCGTTTGAATCATAGTTGTTTGGCCGATCGGCCAGTTTGTTTGTGACATTAAAGAACCCAATCACTTGAGTACATAGGAGATAGAAACATGAAACTCGCAACCACGGCACTGATCAGTGCAATCCTCGCAAGCGGCGCACACGCCGGCATGTCAGTCAGCACCTACGACGACCTCGCAGAATCGTTCTACGGCGACTCGTTCCACTACAACGGAGTCACCTACCACGATGTCAACAATGTCGATGGCGTCTTCCCAAGCGGCGACACCTTCGAAGCAGGCGGAGGCATCAACGGACTCGGCACCACTGTGATTGTTGAGAACGCAACCGTGCTCTACAACGATTTCCCAACATGGGGCAGCGCCAACAACGCGCTCACTTTCGGAAGTTCGTATGTCAACGGCGACAATGTCTCACTCGGTGCACTCTCAACCGTGTCGATGGCATTGGACAACAACGCGGACTTCGCATCCGTCGAGATCGCGTACTACGAGAACGGGCCTTGGGGCGGTATCCAGTACCACCTCGAAGCGTACCTCGGTGGCGCACTCGTCGATGCGGACTCATTCGCGATTTCCGACTTCGGTGGCCGTGACAACATCGCGTTCAACTCGCTCTCAGTGAGCGGTGGCGAGTTCGACTCACTCCGCCTCTTTGCAACCTACGGCTCAGAGTACTCCGGTCCTCGCGCCCTGCTCGACAACTTGACCCTCAACACCGTCCCAGCACCAGGCTCAGTCGCTGTGCTTCTCGGAGCTGGCGGGTTCATCGGTCGTCGCCGTCGCTAAAAACAACGCGCTGATTTATTCGTTTGATCAGTCTCTCAACCGCCTCCCAGACATTGGGAGGCGGTTGTCTTTTTGATGGATAGCTGTTTGATATGCTGAGAAACCACGAATCGACGCTCTCGAGCACGCCATTGATGAGTTCATTGCTTCTCGAAAAGCCGCTCTCAACAAAGCGATTCTCAAAAAGCAATGCGGCGTCCATTTCAGGACGCCGATTCATTTGCCTTGGTTTTCAACGGATCGAGAGGGATTCGAACCCTCGGTACAGGTTTACCCTGTACACCGGATTAGCAATCCGGCCCCTTCAGCCTCTCGGGCACCGATCCAACAGCGAGAAAGACATCTTGCTCGCAGCCCCGAAGCGTAGACCTCGGAGCACAAATGAACAAGGGACCCAGGCGTATGTGAGCCAGAATCCCTTGATCAGTTTCCCCCAAACCCCGGATCGATCAAGCACCCCGCTACCCACCAGCGGGGTGCCCAATCAACACGGTTGTTCCGCTCTTCAATTTGCTCAAATCAGGTCCACATGCCTGATTCATGATTCGTGTTAATCCGCACCCTCGTTGTGCCCTGAGTCGGTTTCGAGCATGTTGCGAAGGTATTTGTTCTCCCGACGAGTCGCTTCCAGATCAAAGACAAGGTACTTGACACTCAGACGGAGGTGATCGAGCGATTCTTGAAGCTCAACGATGGTCTTTTTCATGCGCTCATGGCGTCCCTGTGTTTCTGCAGCAAGCTTTGCGAGCTTTGGACGCTGGTCTTCTGGGAGTGAATCGATCTGTCCGAGGAGGGTCGCGAGTCGTGTTTGGAATTCGTTTTCGGTCATGATCTGTCCTTTCGTCTTTGTGATTGTGCCGACCAATGCGTCGGTAGATCACAGAGATGCACACGCCCGGCCAAAACAGCCGATCGGGCGTGCCAAAACAACGAACGCACCAAGCGTCCGAAAAAATCCCATCCTGGGATCAAGACAATCCATTTTTTGACATCCATGACGATTCTGGGACGGGTCGCGTCCTTCGCGACTGAAGTCCGGCTGTGCCGGATGATGCCCAGAATCAACGCGAGCGGTGGAGTCGCTGCAACGCTTGTTGCCCCGCGAGCGGAGCGGAATCCCGGATCTGGACCAACTCAGTTGCTGGTACATCCCGTGCTTCCTTCACCATCTTACCAAGATGCTTCCAAAGAATCTTCTCAAAGAACCCAAAGAAATCTTCCAGCTCGTGTCTGGTGAACTTGGTGAGTGGATCGCTAAGCCCGCTTTGCATGACCGCCCAATCGATCAACGCTCCGCCTGAGTTGGAAAATCGGTAGAGGGAGAGCGTCGCTTTGAGCCGTTGCGCTGGGGTTGCGAACGGATCGGTTGCGGCATCAGGAATCTTGAGCATGATGTCTTGTAACTCTCGTCCTGTTGCTTTGAGAACGGGATTCGCGGCGCCATCATCGCGTGCTTTGATGGATTCTTTTTCGGTTACCACCCCGACCCGATCTCCGGCGAGTTCGATCTTTGCAAACGCGGTGGAAACCGTTTTGAGTCCTGCTCGATCAAAACGAACGACCAACCGCTGACAGGGGACCCCCTCGTGCTCTCCCATAGAGGTTGTCGAAACGATGCCGACCCCCCACTCTGGCTTGGAGCTGTGGACGACGCGGTCACCCATCTGGAATCGCTGAATCTCGGTCGAGCTGGTCGGTTTCACGGAATTACCTTCAGTTTGATCGGTGTAATTGGGCTCTATTGGCAATGCGGGGATTGGGGATCCGAATCACCCCAAATGATTGTCGCCAAACCGGTTGGATTGGCCTAAACTCTCCCCTGCCTCGCATTGAGGGCTCCAGCCAACGATGTTGCACTCCTGATACCCAAGAGTGTTCGGGCGTTCCGAATCGTTCCCACCGGCGGCATGCCAAAGGATAGCAGATGATCGAAGCTTTGAAAAGTGATGAAATCGTTGAGAAGGTCGGCGGCAAGTTCAAGCTCTGCTCCCTGATCCAGCGCCGACTCCAGCAGCTCCTCGATGGAGCGCGTCCACTCGTCTCTCGCGACGGA
>JARGNC010000092.1 GCA_029212425.1 Phycisphaerales bacterium | reverse complement strand
AGCGATGTATCCTCGTCTGGCAAGTGGTCGAGGACATCCTGCCGAGTGTGGAACTGTCCCGATGCGCCAATTTCTGTGAACGACGCATGAAGTATCAACGCAAGCTGATCCCGATCCATCCGAATCGTCGGCTGGAGATGTGACTCCTCCAGCATTCGGAGTTGATCGGTGATCTCAGGGTCCATACAAGATCACTCCAGCCCCTTGAGCGTCATCTTGATTTCTTGAGTCTCCCCATTACGCACCACCGTCAGCGTCACCACATCCCCCGGCTCATGCTCAAGCAGCACAGGTGACCATGTTTCGACCGATTCGATCTTCTCGCCGTTCCAGTGGGTGATCCGATCATTCGCGAGCAGACCAGCGCTGCTTGCGGAGGTGTCGTCAAAGACCCGCTGGACAAACATCCCACCATCCGAGGCATCCGACGGGATGATCCCGATCCGCACCTTCGGTTGTCCGCTCTCGCGTTCTTCATCCTCAGAAGACTTCCGATCGCGTCGATGGTCGAATCCCTCGCTGTCGAGTGCTGCGTCGTACGCGATCTGGGCACAGATTGTCGCGATCCGCACTCCACCAGTCATGTCCAGTAGTTCAAGCGTGTCCTCTTCCGTGTGGTACTGGTCATGCAATCCCGTAAAGAAGAACATATTGGGAACCTTCGCGGCATCAAACGACGCGTGATCGGATCGTCCATCGCCTACCGAGGTTTCCATGTCGTAGATCAAGCCGTAGTCGTCGAGGTGGTGCACCGCGAGTTCTTGCAGCGCCTCGCTCGACTTGAACCCACCGAGCTGCAGCGGATCGGAATCCAATCGCCCGATCATGTCCATGTTGAACATCGCTTCATGCTTCTCGATGTCCACGATCGGGTGCTCAACATAGAACCTCGAACCATTGAGTCCCGATTCCTCCGCAGTAAACAACAAGAACAAGACCGATCGAGCGTTGTCGTCGTCAGTCAGCATTGCGTATCGATCAGAGAGTTGCTTCGCCGCGAGGATCACCCCAGAGGTTCCAGATGCGTTGTCGTCCGCGCCGGGATGGACAACACCCCTTGTGCCACGCGATCCGAAGTGTCCGTACCCGACATGGTCGTAGTGCCCACCGATCACGATGTATTCATCCGCAAGATCACCCTTGCCTTGCAGAATCGCACCGACATTATCCGTGTAAGTCGGAGTCCGTTCGATATCCACTTCCATGCTCACCGTCGCATCGCCAAGATTCTCGATGATCCCCGCTTGGTTTGCTTGCGCGATCAGCTCTTGCAACGGTCTCCCAGATCCATCAGCATCGAGAATCATCTGAGCCGTTTCGGGTGTGATCGACATCACAGGAATGTCAAACCTCGGCCCATTCGAGTTACGCCTCATCGAGAGGGGCGGGGAGGTCGAGTCGATGGTGTCAAGCAATCCCGCGCTGACATCGTTCGCTTCATCCGGCGCAACGATGAGCACCGCGCTGGCGCCGCGTCTTTCGAGCGCACTGATTTTGTAGGTCAAGCGAGAATGGTGCGACCATCCCTCGTCCTTCCAGAGCGAGTTCCCGTGCTCATCCATCGGCTCATACTTAAGACACAGCGCGATCTTGTCCTTGAGATTCTCGTTTGGACCAAAGCTCATGTACGCATCAGGACCAGAAACGATCGCATACCCCGCGAACACGACTTCGCCAGTCGCAGAGGTCGATCCCGAAAACGCGATCGGCGAGAAATCTTCCCCCGCCGCAAGGTCAATGCCGTTGATCGAGAGCGTCTGTGTCGTTGCCGCGAGAGAAGACCCCATCGACATTGGTTGTCGATAGGTCGCAAACATGGTCACGATCTCGGTGTCATCCGCTGCAGTCTCTGTCAGATCAAACGCGGGAGTGAGTCCGATCGCTTTGAACTCGTTCTCAATAAACACCGCCGCGTCTTCGATCCCCTGCGAGCCCGGCACGCGCCCTTCGCGAGCGGGATCACCGATGTAATCCACCATCCGTGTGTACTCGCTAAGCATGGTCGCATCCACATCAGGAAGCTCCGCATCACGCGCCAGCCGTTCGAGGTTGCGTTTGTTGCTCTGTAGTTTTTTCTCCGCACGCTGCTTGCGAAGCTCGCGAGCGGTTTCAGGTCCATGAGCGATCGTCCACGCAGGGGCTTGAATCGAACAACAGAGGAGCAGTGCGAGCGCAGGAACGATTGGCTTGATCAAGTGATTCATGTTACTTTCTACCCGTTGATGGTCGATTCGGTTTCGATCTTCGTCATGAGTTGACGCGAGAGGTTGAGAAATAATGCTGAGCGAAGCTGTTCCATGGATGGTGCTCCGCGTGATCCGATCAGTTTCGTGATGGAAGTCACAGGCCGTCCTGCTAAACCGCAAGGCACGATCAGTTTGTAGTGATCCATATCTGGATCCAGATTCAGCGCCAGCCCGTGCATCGTGATCCATTTGCGGACACGCACCCCGATCGCGCAGATCTTCGCTGGTTGATCGGATTCAAACTCCAGCGATGGGTTCTCCTCAGGATCAACCCACACCCCCGTCGCACCAGCATCAACCGAACCCACAATGTCAAACTCTTCAAGTGTCCCGATCACCGCGGATTCAAGCACGCGGATGTAATCATGAATCCGAAGCTTGGCGGCGTTGAGATCCACAATCGGATAGCACACCAGTTGTCCAGGACCGTGGTAAGTCACATCCCCGCCCCGATCCGTGTTGTGGAGCGAAACGCCGTGCTGTGCAAGCAGTTGCTGACTCGCAACGACATGCGAAGCCGCCTCAGGCCGTTTCGTGACCGTGATGACAGGGGGATGCTCAACCATCAAGACCCGAGCGAGTTCTGGAGCTTCTTCGGATCGGGACGCAAGCACCGCCTCGTGATGCTCGTTCTGGATCAAGTACGCACGCTCATATGGCATCGTTCCAAGATCAATCCGCGATGGTTTTGAGGGGGTCGTCACCCTCGATCATACGCACACGACCTAGACTTTCGGCATGCCCAAGATCCACCCCACAGCGATTGTCGATGATCAGGTCAAACTCGCAGACGATGTCGAGATCGGTCCCTATTGCATGCTCAACGGCGAAATCACCCTCGGATCGGGTGTACAGCTCATCGCATCTGTCACCTTGCAAGGTCCGCTCACCGTTGGATCAGGATGCGTCTTCTACCCAGGAGCATCCATAGGTTTCGGTCCACAAGACGCAAAGGTCAAGTTCGGTGACCCTACCGCAGGAGTCACCATCGGCAGCGACTGCATCTTCCGCGAAGGCAGCACCGTCCACGCCGCATCCAACGACCACACCCCAACCAAAGTCGGAGATCGCGCCTTTTTCATGGTCAACGCGCACATCGGTCACGATGTCAGTGTCGGAAACGATGTCGTTCTCGTCGTCAACACCGCAATCGGCGGGCACGGCCAAATCCAAGACCGGGTCATCCTCTCTGGTGGGACCATGGTCCACCAGTTCGGACGCGTCGGTAAGCAAGCAATGACCTCCGGAGGCACAATGCTCAGCAACGACCTCCCACCATATTTCATGGCCGTCGAACGCAACACCGTCGTCGGATTGAACATGGTCGGGATGCGTCGATCCGGGATGAGCCGCGAAGAGATCCATGCCGTCAAGAGTGTGTACTCCGAGGTCTTCCGCAAGAACCCACCCCGAAGAGAGCTGCTTGAGATGCTCGAAGAGCGAGCAAAGAACTCGAACGCCGTCAACGATATCTATGAGTTCGTCAACGCCGCGAAGCGTTCGATCTGCCCGATCGGTGGCCGTCGTCTCACCCGCGCCATCGACGAGCAAACAAGGGTTGAAGCTGTTGAATGAATGAACCAATCCACCAATGCCAGTCGCCATTCGCCCATCATGATCTGACCGGATCGCGCGGTGCATTGTGTGTGCTTGCATCGGGTTCGCGTGGGAACTGCTCGGTCTTGGTCATCCCTGCGTCCGCAAACGCTCCGCGCAGGGTGTACCTCATCGATGCAGGACTCAGCCCCCGGCGAACCGCCAAACTCCTCGGCGAGCGGGGCATCCGTCCCGACGAAGTCGACGCGATCGTCTACACCCACCTCGACACCGATCACTGTTACGCCGGTTGGGTCCGCGCGATCCGTCCAGGATACTTCCGCGCCAAACTCATGATCCATCGCGGACACATGGGACGCGCTGAGCGAATGGGACTCCTCAGCGCCCACACCGAACCCTTCGACGAATCACACGAACTCTCCCCCAATGTCAGCATGTATTCCGAAATCCTCTCCCACGATTCGCTTGGGGTCGCGTGCTTCCGCTTCGTCATCGACCACGAGGACGGCTCCAAAGCCCACCTCGGATACGCGACCGACTGCGGCAGAGTGACCCCCGGACTCATCGAACACATGCGAGGCGTCGACACCCTCGCGATCGAATCCAACTACTGCCCCCAGCTCCAGGAAAGCTCCGGGAGACCCGCGTTTCTCAAAAAACGGATCATGGGTGGATCAGGACACCTGAGCAACCAGCTCAGTTCCAACGCGGTCAAGCGCATGAAACCACGCGAGCACCTTGTGCTCTTGCACCTCTCGCAAGAATGCAACACGCCCGAGCTTGCCGCGGACGAACACTGCCACGATGGTCTGATCCGAACAATCTCTACGCAAACCGAAGCAACGCCTTGGATTCCGATTAACGCAGGATCACGCGAGGTCGAGTTCGTCTTCCCAAGAGTCACCGAGCGACAAGCATCACTCTTCGCCGGGAACTAACGCACAATGCCCGATGAACGCACCCGGACATCTAAAGAACGAGGCATCGGTTCACGCGTGATCTACAAGCTCAAACGCTTCGCGCGATACATTGGTCTCTACCGCAGAACGATTACCATGCCCGATGGAGTCCGCTACAGAGAACGCTCAGGAATCTCCATCCGAAGAGCACTCAGCGAGCACGGCCCAGGTCTCAAAAAATATGATGTCCGCTTCCCCTGGATCGACTCCGAAGGTAGAAGAAGCATGCGCATCCGCTACACCGCAAGCAGACTCTACGGCGATGTCGGGAACGACCCCCGCACCGTCCTCTATGGACAGTTCATTGAAGACATCACCCCAGGACAACGCGTTCTCGAAATCGGGTGCGGCACAGGTTCAGGTTCCGCAAGACTCATCGAAGCGGTCGGACCCTCTGGTGGGGTCGTCGCGATCGACCGCGACGGACAATCCATCCGATTCGCTCGCCAGAGACACCGCTCAGACCACGCGTCGTTCGAACTCGACTGGATCCAGTCGCTGATAGGTGAAACAGACGGCGCGTTTCATGCGATCATCGCTGTCGATCCCATCGAAGGCGCCCAGACCCCACCAGATCGATCGAAAGCAGCTTCAGACATCGCTCGCGTGCTGCATCCCGGAGGAATGCTTGTCCTCGTCGCGCATTCCCTTGAACAACTCGCCCCGATACTCGAAGAGTTCCTCACCTGCGGCATCAGCATCGAGACAGCAAAGACGCTCCAGCCTTGCCAGAGGAGCGGTTGGTGCGGTGCAGTGCTCAAAAGAGCGGGTGAACTCAACCCACCCAAGATCAACGATGGAGTTTCTCCAGGATCATTCCAGTCCTGAGCTGATTCCAGATCGGAATTGAATCCCCACCCGCCTATCGTTGGGTCTATGAGCAATTCATCAAATCAAGATCCGTCCAACCTGAATCCTCAAAGCACATCCAGCAGCGCCGGAGGTGGCACCACCATGTCCGATGCGCAAGGGATCCTCGAAGTTGATCAAGCAAGAAAGTTCGCCCAAGCGATCGGGTCCTCCCTGCTCGGAGACAAGTGCGAGCATGTCGTAATCCTCGATGTCACCAAGACCTCACCCGTCACCGGATTCATCGTCATCGGTTCAGGGACCTCAGCGCGTCAAATGAGATCCGCACTCGAAAACCTGGACGACACCGCCAAAGAGTTCAACACCAAGGTTTTCCACATCTCAAACGACAACGACACCCTCTGGCTGCTCGCTGACTTTGTCGATGTCGTCGTCCATGTGTTCGAGCCCAACGCGCGAGCGCACTACGACCTCGAATCCATGTGGCCCGAAGCTCCGATGGTCGAAGTCCCGCCCTTCATCCCTCCATCAAAGAAGGACGCTGAGTGAGCAACGATCGGTCGGTGCATGTAGATCTCGCGGATCGAGGATACGACATCCTCATCGGTTCTGGTGTGCTTTCGAAGCTCGAAGCCGTCCTCAACCCCATGCATTCCAAAGGCGCACGACGCGCCTTCGTCCTGGTCGATTCTGGTGTCCCGGATCGTTTCGCAGACCAGATCACCACCATCACCCAATCGCTCGGGATCAAATCGACCCTCGCGACCATCACCCCAACCGAATCCATCAAGTCGATCCAAACCTACCAATCCCTCCTCGTACACATCGCTTCGACCGGTCACTCAAGAGTTGATCCCGTCATCGCTCTCGGAGGCGGAATCGTGGGGGATCTCGCAGGATTCGTTGCATCAAGCTACCGCCGAGGCGTCCCAGTCATCCAGTGCCCAACCACGCTGCTGTCCATGGTCGACGCATCAGTGGGGGGCAAAACCGGGTTCAACCTCCGCATCACCAATCCGGATGGATCAGAAGACCTCCTCAAAAACCTCGTCGGCGCGTTCTGGCAACCCCAATGCGTCATCGCGGACATCGACACCCTCGATTCCCTCGACCCCCGACAACGACGATCCGGACTCAGCGAGTGCATCAAGCACGGGTTCATCTCCGCAGGTGTCGGTCAGGAAGGACTCCTCGATTGGATGATCCAGCACCTTGATGCGATCTCATCGTTCGAACCTGCAACCATGGCTGAACTCGCTGAACGGAATGTCGCGCTCAAAGCGAGCGTCGTCGCACTCGACGAACGGGAAGACACCTCAAAGCTCGGCGGCCGAATGCTCCTCAACTTCGGACACACCTTCGGACACGCGATCGAAACCCTCGACAACCTCTCCCCCGATCCATCCAATCCGTCGCTCGCGCCGCTCCATCATGGAGAAGCGGTCGCGCTGGGAATGGTCGCCGCATGCCGCGCTGCGGAGCACGCATCGGGGCTCGATCCCGAGATCGGAAACGAGATGATCTCGATCCTCAAGCATGCTGGACTCCCAGTCCAAGTCGGAGGTCTTCCGAGCAACCAAGACCTCGTCGAGCGCATGTCGCATGACAAAAAAGCGACCGCCAATACGATTCGGGTGGTTATCCCCACAAGCCGGGGCAAATGCATTGTTGTCGAAGACGCACCGGTCGAGTCCCTCGAAGCCGGTTTTGACGCGATTAGAGCGTAATTTTGTCAATTCGACCCCAACGCTGACGCGACTCGAACCGCACCAAACCATCGTGTGCCAAAGGGGTCAGGATTGGAGTTGTTGCGCGACTATTTCCGATAAGAACCCTCATCGGGCTTGTTCACCGATGAAAGGGATGATCCTCGTTGCGGACAATTGTCATCATCAACCAGAAGGGCGGCTGCGGCAAGACCACCAGCGCAATCAACCTCGCCGCAGGGTTCGCTGCGCGCGGATGTCGAACACTCCTCGTCGATATGGACCCTCAGTCTCACTGCGCTGCAGGTCTTGGTGTCCCAGAAGAAAAATTCGAACAGACCGTGTACGACGCACTCCGCGCCGATCCACGCGCCCCGCTCAACCACGATCGTCTGGTCTGGCATGTCTCCCGCAACCTCGATCTCATCCCCAGCCACATGATGCTCGCCGGGATCGAATCCGCCAACGGCGGACTCATGGGTCAACCCGAAAAAGAACTCCGTCTCCGCTCCGTCATCGACCGAATCTCCCGCGTCAGCCAAGACGCGGACGAATCGGGTCAGATCCAGCGTCGATACGATGTCTGCCTCATCGACTGCTCCCCATCCATCGGTTTGCTCTCATACAACGCGATCGCTGCAGGTCGCGAGGTCATCATCCCTGTTGAGACCAGTTTCTTCTCACTCAAAGGCGCTGCGAAGCAGGTGCAGACCGTCCGCTCCATCGCACGCCGTGTCGGGATGCGTCTCAATCCACGCGTCCTCGCGACGATGCACGATCCAACCCAACCGCTCGCACGCGACCTGCTCGACGATCTCCGCGATCGCTTTGGTTCCGCGCTCATCCCGCTTGTGATCCGCTACGACCAGACCCTCAAAGAAGCCGCGAGTTACGGACAGCCCGTCGAGAGCTTCCGTCCAGAATCCACCGGCGCTGAGGATTACCGATCTTTATGCGAATGGCTCATCGAGCACGCGACCATCGAGCGTCCTGAACCATTGGACGATCTTGAAGCACAATCAGGCACTGAGCCCACCAACCCAGAATCAAAATCCGCTGCAAGTTCGAGCATCGAATCAAAGCCAGCACAAGCAGCGACGCATTCCAAACCAGCCGGCTCACTCGTTGCGAGTTCCGTCACCGGACCGATCGAAGAAACCCCAGTCCTGACCAGAGCACAAGAACTCGCGATCAAAGCCCGACGGAACCCCAGTCACGAATCGAGTGGAACCCTCGTCGCGTCTGAACCACTGCGTCGATCCATGATGCCGCACCGCCCCGTCGCGATTCAGGTCGTAGATGATCGTGTCGTTGAACCGGTCGCAACCCCGATCAGCAGAGTCCAACACCTGCTCGGAGTCCGCCCAGTCACCGGAGGGGTCCTCTTCGTTCAGCCCGCTTCCATCGGTCAATCCGTACACATCGCAGGCAGCTTCAACGCGTGGAACCCCGCAAAAACAAAGCTCAAACTCAACGAGTCGCTCGGGATCCACGAACTCCATTGCCAACTCCCAGCTGGAACATACGAATACAAAGTGGTGGTCGACGGCGAGTGGATACTTGATCCACACAACCCGTCAAGCGTGAAAAACGGCATCGGTTCACAGAACAACATCGTCTGCGTGCAGAGCTGAACAACCCAAAGAACGGCAAAGCTCCCGAGCCAGGATGGCACGAAGAGCATGAGTGGAGACTCAACATGGATCACAACGGAAACAACAACGACCACGCAAACCAAAGCACCACAAACCCCTCCGGACCCGGCGGCTACATGAAACTCGCTGGCATCGAAGACGGTGAATACGACGCGCTCGCAGATCTCTTCCTCGGCGAAAGCGAACTCGCCCCCGAACCATTCTCCCAAACCGGAACCGACGCAGTCGAACCACTCGCTCACGCACCTTCGCGCCTCCGAATGCCTTCGGAAACAGGTACAAGCACGACCAACACCGCACCCAAGACAGCAGCACTTGTTCCAGAAACTCCGGTTGTCGTGTCGCCCCGAATCGAACACACCCAGCCGCAAACCAACCGCCAGCTCTGTGTCGAAGCGGTCCTGCTCGGACACCTCCCTGTCCGCGCTTCGCTCTGGGTGCGTCAGTACGCATGCTCCACGGCACGCCGACGCGACGAAATCGTCGCGTTGATCCGCGCCGCTGCGGGATCGACCTCAGTCGATCTCATCGCCTGCGGCCAAACGCTCCAAGCCACCGAGTGCGCTTCAATGCAAGAAGCACTCGCAAAGGTCAGCGCCATCGCAGATCGAGTGATCCTCCGAGTCGATGAAACCACCGAGCCCGAACTGCTCGATCGAGAAGAAATCGACGAGATCACCATCCTCACCGGAGCCGACGAAGCCGCGGTTGTCTCCTCGTACCGACTCATCAAAACACTCACAGGGGTCTGGGACACCGACGACGAAGCGTTCCATTCGCCGCATGTCCGACTCGCCGTCATGGGCGCAACCGGTCAGCAGGTCGCTGATGCGAGTACCAAACTCTCCCGCGCCGTTGATGCGTTCCTCGATCGTCCGATCGAGATCGTGGACGCCGCAGGACGCATCGACGCAACCGGAACCACAAACATCTTCCGCGACACCGTTGCCCACGAAGCGACAAGCATGCTCAACGAACTCATCGAAATCGGACGAGGCACGCCCAGCGCACACCCCGAACAACGCTCGTCAACTCATCGACCGTCAACATCTCGTCCATCGAGTCCTGAACCAACCAAGAAAACGATCACTGAAACACCCGCCGAGGTTTCGTTTGTCGCGCAGCACTCCGCTCTCAGCAGCACATCGCTCGGCTCGCTCATCCAAGACT
>JARGNC010000091.1 GCA_029212425.1 Phycisphaerales bacterium | reverse complement strand
AAACACTTGAGCCGAACACCCGCTTTGCACAACCGTACCGCGTACCAACCGATCAATGCAATCAGAACGACACCGATCCCGCCCGTGATGATCGCGCCTGTGGTGTTCCCAATGCTCGTCCAAACACCCAAAAGCAACGCGAGGCATGCGAGTAAAATCAGCAGGATCAATGTGAGAATGAACATGTCACGCAAGCCGATAAAGCCGCGAAACTCGTTGATCGAAGCGACACAATCTTCAACCGTCGATCTTGCTTCAATCAGCGCAATCTGATCCCGCGCGTCATACATGCAAAATCTCCTGAAGTGTTCTTTCGAGAGTTCCGCGTAGCTTCCTTCTCTGCCAACTAAAAAATACTCCTCCCACCAATCGCGCCTCCACCCCGCGCCGCACTCAGGGCATTGCACACACCCATCATTCATTGTCTCGAGATTTCGGATCAAAAATCCGCACGCCCCACACCGGTCGTTTTTCACCAAGCCGAAGATCGAGCCGCAGTCCACCAAGTTGCGTTCCCCGCGCCGAGCACGCAGATCCCGCTTCGCATTCTTGAGCCGGGACGAGAGCAACCAGAAGAGCAGGATCAATCCAACCCCAGTCACCAACCCCGCCGCGTTCCCATACACGCCGGGCACCCCAAAGATCCTGTGCCCAATAAACCCAGAAAGCTGCCAACACCACCGAACCACCATCCCGAACAAGACGAGTGTGATGAAGAAACCCCCAATCCCAACCGCCACACCATACACCTGCTTCCAGCGAGGCTCGATTTCATCCTGCGCAAACTCAGCATCCTCATCAAACGCATCATCGTCGATCTCATCAGGATCCCACTCAGCGTGCACCCCTGTATCAATCACGCGACCACGATCATCGAGCACCCCACCCCGACCCTGCGCGTATGCAGCGATCAACGCGAACATCACGCATGTCCCTCTTGCACAACACTGATCGATGCCCTCCACGCCTCGATCGCATCAACCACGTCAGCCGGAGTCTTGGACAGCCGAACCCCATCCCGCAAGTCTCGGCAGTGCCCGTTGTTGATCGTCTTGCCAAGCCAGCTGATCTTCTGACGGATCACATGCATCGCGTGCTTCTCATCGCGATATTCGATCATCCGATCCAGATACTCCCGAACCAGATCGAGCTTCTCATCCTCGCTTGGTTCGAGATCGCTCATGTCAATCGCCGCGATTGTGTCGTCATCGTTCCAATCAATCCCTTGCTCGTCGATCCGCTGCTGCAGCGCCCATCCCAATCGGAAGATCCAAGGATTCCCAAACGCGCCGCGCCCGATCATCACGCCGGCGCACCCCGTGTTACGCCGCATCCTGATGATGTCCATCGGTGATTTGATGTCCCCATTCCCAAGCACGGGAATTCCACCTTCCATCGTCCCGTCATATTCTCCCGTTGCATCGTGCACAGCTTCTACAACGCGTTTGATCCCGTCGTGATCGCACGATCCTTTGAACTTCTGTTCCGTTGTCCGTCCATGCACCGTGATGCACGCCGCGCCGCGCTCGCACAACCCAACCGCAAGCTCACCCGCGACGCCGTCGTCGCACGCTTGTTGATCCCATCCGAGCCGCATCTTTGCTGTAAGCGGGATCGAATCGGGGAGCGCAGTGCGGACCGCTTCAAAGATTTCGTATGTGCTCCCGAGATCGCACATGAGCTTTGAGCCGCCGTTCTTCTTGCAGATTTTATCGACGGGACACCCCATGTTGATATCAACCACGCTTGCGCCATGCTCAGCGCACCATCGAGCACCATCGGCAAGATGTCCCGGATCCGCGCCGTACAGCTGCATCCCGATCGGTCGATCAAGCTCATTGGTTCGCGCCAGATCGCGCGACGCACCCTCGTCGCAGAGCAACCCTTGCGAGTTCAATAGATCAGTACACGCGAGTCCCACCCCGCCTGTTGGCCCGTTGAGTCCACGCACGCAAACGCGCCACGCGAGCTCGCACCACCCAGCAATCGGGGCCAACATCAAGTTCGTCTCAAGAGCAACCAGCCCACCCGGCGTCTTCAGATTCAGCGGCAGTGCGCACATAAGTATATTCTACACAATCTATTGACGCAATCAGAAAAACCAAACCCCACCAAATCTACGACTGAATCAGGTGGATCACCCAAATCACAATCCCCGCCATCAGTCCAGCAATCCAGTCATCCAGCAAGATGCCCCATCCGCCGCGAATATTCTGCATCGCACCAGCAGGCCAAGGCTTCAAAATATCAAACGCACGGAACAACAAAAACGCTCCGATCAGCGTCAGAATCGCAGACATCGGATTCGCGAGCATCGCTGTGGGAATCATCAACAGCGTCACACACTGTCCCGCAGTCTCATCCGCGACCACCTGTCCAGGATCCTTCTTCCATCGCGCCTCCGCATCCGTCCCCCACACAACACACGCAACGCTGAACACAATGAAAATCAGCACCATCAGGATGTCATAAATCCCCCGAATCGCAGGAGTTGTGATTCCCGCGGCCGTCACCAATCCCGCAATCACCACCGGAGGCATCGAACCCCATGTCCCTGAAGCAGGTTTGAGATGACCAAGACCAAAGGTCGTCAGCAATCCCTCAGCAGTGGGGGAGATCGTGTTCATTGCGGGACTCCTGTGAAGTGCTTGCCAATCAAGCGTTTACCGACGCTTCTTGCTCTGTCCGCCCTTGTTGGACTTGGGACGAGGTTTCGCGCCAGGGACATTGGTCGATTTTGTAGGCTTTCTCGCCTTTTTCCCACGCATGATCTCCAACATCCGAGCGTTCTCGTCAATCGTGTGCTGGAGTGCTTTGCCAATATAAGGAAGACCAGACAGCAGCGTCACAACCACTGTTGCCCACACAAGGAGCACGATAATCGTCCGCTCCCCGCTCTCAGGGCCGGGAGAGGTGAACGCGATCAACAGCAGAATCACCGGGATCGTGACCGATTGCAGAATCATCTTCGCTTTACCCATCGCGCCGGCGCTGAAGTCCACGCCTTCGCCTTCGTACACCCCACGGATCGAGGTCACGAGCAGTTCACGAGCAATCATCGCGACGACCATCCATCCTGAAACTGCAGAAAGCTGAATCGAACTCCCTGAAATCAATGGGCTTACAAAGTTTGGCCCTGACAGCATTACGAATCCGCCCAGGATCAGAATCTTGTCTGCGAAGGGGTCCATGATCCGTCCGAACTTGCTCTCCGCTTTCCATTTGCGAGCGAGATGTCCATCGAGAGCATCCGTCAAAGCCGCGATGATGAAGATCGCCGCGGAGATGATCAGTATGGTGGTCGATCCGGACGAGAGTTGTCCGATCCGTTCTCCGAGCGTCGCATCAGCGGTCATCGTGGGAGCGGAAACGCTCGAAAGCAGTATCACAAAGACGATCGCGAGGACGATCCGTCCCATCGTGAGCATGTTGGGGATGTGAACCTTGCGGTCTTGTTGCGCCGCTTGCATCATTGTTTGCATCTGTGCCATTGTGCATCCTATCCACACCTGTTGGTGTTGGACGAGTGCGCCAAAAGGAAAGCCGACAACAAACCAACCAAAGACGCGCCCAAACCCCACTCCGAGTTGAAGAAAGCCCCCTGTTGATCTATCCTGAGGG
Source organism: Phycisphaerales bacterium (assembly GCA_029212425.1). GTDB lineage: Bacteria > Planctomycetota > Phycisphaerae > Phycisphaerales > UBA1924 > UBA1924. The sequence continues at coordinate 6,495 of JARGNC010000091.1, read as the reverse complement.
TCACAGCACAGGTGACCCGCGCGGTCTCTGTCTGCGGCGCACTGACCCAGCCGGAGGTCAGCGTGTCGGCCATCGGGCGCAGCAGTCAAACCGGCATCAACGACCGAGGAAAACGCGGTGGACACCATCATCAGCCCGATCGCCCTCTACCTCATCTGTGTCCTCGGAGCCGTCGGCATCGCCGCGGCGCTCCCGCGCAGGAACAACGCCGCTTCCATTGCTGGAGGACTCGTCCTCGCATCAGCCATCGGACTTGCCGTGCTCATCCTCGGACTCGGCGCGACCAAGTCCGGACAACCGCTCCCCAACTATTTCTTCTACCCATTCGCGATCCTTGCGCTGGGTGCATCAGCTCGCATGATCACCCACCCGCGCCCTGTCTACTCCGCGCTCTACTTCATCCTCACCATCATCGCCTCCTGCGGCATGTACCTCCTGCTCTCCGCAGAGTTCATGGCATTCGCCCTCGTCATCATCTACGCAGGCGCGATTCTCATCACCTACCTCTTCGTCATCATGCTCGCGACGCAGGCGCCGTCATCTGCCGCAGAAGCATTCATTGATGAAACCGACGCCGTCGCACGCGAACCGGTCCTCGCATCCATCATCGGATTTGTCCTCCTCGCGATCCTCACCACCGCAATGTTCCGAGGCGTCTCCACCCTCCCAGCTCCAACCAACCAAGAACTCGCACAAGACTCCGTCCTCCTCAACCTCCCAACCAAGGTTGACCGAATCCTCGATCGCGCAGGCATCCTGACCGAAAGCGAACGCGTCGTCCGCAACGCCGACGGCACCGCAGCCCTCGACATCGCCGCACGCACCATCACCATCGAGAACACCGACCTCAACACCATCCGAGTCCTCGGCCCGGACCAATGGCCCGACACCCTGAACGCAGGCAACCTCGATCGGCTCGGATACAACCTGATGCACGACCACCCCATGACCATCGAAATCGCGGGCATCATCCTTCTGATGGCGATGCTCGGCGCGACCGTTCTCGCCCGCAAGCACATCGAACTCGAAGACGACCTCAAAGCCGCCCAAGCCCGCAAGCTGGGTGAGTCAATGGATCAAAGCATGGAAGCGGGGAACGCTTAATGGACACCACCAGCTCACTCCATCTCGCGCAAATGGCCTTCCCAGACGCGGTCCCCGCGATCACGCTCGCGCACTACCTGTTCGTCTCCGCCGCGATGTTCACGATGGGGCTCGTCGGATTCCTGACGCGCCGCAACATGATCATCATGTTCCTCTGTACCGAACTCATGTTCCAAGGCGCTGGTCTCGCGCTCATCGCCTTTGGTCGTCACCACCTCGGTGCTGATGGACAAACATTCGTCATCTTCGTCCTCTGTGTCGCTGCTGCGGAAGCCGCGATGGCACTCGCACTCGTCGTCCTCCTGTTCAGACACAAAGAAACCCTCTCGGCCCAGGCCTGGAAGGAACTCAACGGGTGATCAATACAACACTCCTATCCAACCTGCTCGCGTTCGCGCCGGACACACACGCCGCAACAACCCACGCGACGGATCACGCCATCGCAGCAACCGAGGTCGGCACCGGTCCCAAGTGGATCCTGCTCATCGTCGGACTCCCGCTGCTCAGCTCGATCCTCTCGCTCGTCTACGCGATGATCGGGAACAAGACCAAGCTCCCCGCATGGACCACCGTCGCCGCCGCAGGAACCGCGTTCCTGTGCACCATCGCGATGTACCTGAACTTCGACGGCACCCCCTACACCGTCCACGCATTCGACTGGATCCAAGTCCACTTCGGTGAAAAATCGATGATCGCGAACTTCTCGTTCTACATCGACACCCTCACCATCTACTGGATGCTCTTCGTGACCGGACTCGCGACCTGCATCGCGCTCTACGCATCCGAATACATGTCCCACGACATCGGAACAAGCTACTGCCGATTCTTCGGCGCCTTCGGACTCTTCGTCTTCTCCATGGCGTGCCTCGTCATGGGAGACAACTTCCTCATGCTCTACCTCGGATGGGAAGGCGTGGGTTTGTGTTCATACCTGCTCATCGGATACTTCTACAAAAAACCAGAAGCCGTCGCGGCTGCCAAGAAAGCGTTCATCGTCAACCGCATCGGTGACCTCGGACTCGCGCTGGGGATCTACCTCATCTTCGTCCACTTCGGAACCCTTGAGTACGCAGTCCTCTTCAGCGATCCCAAGCTGCTCGGATATGTCGACTCCGCAATGACCGGCAACTTCGCCGCGATCCCAGCGATCGCCCAGTGGATTCCGCTTCTGCTCATGATCGGTGCCTTTGGTAAATCGGCACAGTTCCCGCTGTATGTCTGGCTCCCCGACGCAATGGAAGGCCCAACCCCAGTCTCCGCGCTCATCCACGCCGCGACGATGGTCACCGCAGGTGTCTACCTGATCGCACGCACCTACCCCCTCTTCCTCGCAAGCGAGAGCGCCCTGCCAATCGTCGCATGGATCGGAACCATCACCGCACTCCTCGCCGCGACCATCGGCATGGCGCAGTTCGACATCAAGCGCATCATGGCGTACTCGACCGTCTCCCAGCTCGGATACATGTTCGCCGGACTCGGCGTATTGACACCGACCGGTGGCGCGTACCACGTGCTCACCCACGCGTTCTTCAAAGCACTCCTCTTCCTCTGCTGCGGTGCCGTCATGCACGGCTTCGCGGGACAGCTCGACCTCCGCAAGCTCTCTGGTCTCCGCAAGGTCAAGGGATGGGGCATCGTCTCGCTCGGCATGTTCGTCGGATGTATCAACCTCGCAGGTGTCCCCTTCACCGCAGGATACTTCTCGAAGGACACCATCATCGCCGAGACCTTCGTGACTCCGGGATACTCGATGATCGGATGGATCCTGCTGTTCACCGCCGGACTCACCGCGTACTACACCTTCCGCGTCTTCTTCCGCGTCTTCATGGGACCGGTCGAATACCACCCAGGTGAAGAACACCACGATGACGATCATGGACACGACGACCACGCCGAAGATCATGGACATGCCGGCGATTTCCACCCGCACGCGCCGGGATGGGCAATCAACACCGTGCTCATGATCCTCACAGTCTGCTCCATCGCCGCGACCGGTCTCTACTTCGTCGGAGGCGACAAGGACGCGCACACCAAGCACTACGCACAAACAATGGTCATGTCCTCAACCGCCGCGTTCGAGTCGCCGTACTCCGAGCACGCGATCCACGCCGCGCACGAAGCCCACACGCCAAACGCCGGCGCCGGACCACGAGGCACCATCGACCACGCCCTCGAAGTCCCCGTTTTCGGAGGCGATCCGCACAAGATGATGTACTACATCTCCGCAGGATTCGGCATCGTCGGCATCGCGCTCGCATGGTTCCTCCACCTCTTCGGTCGCACCAACGCCGCCGAGTGCAAGATGGATCCAATCGCACGCATGTTCGGACCGATCCCCAAGTGGGCCGAGAACAAGTGGTATGTTGACGAAATCTACTGGGCGATCTTGGTCACCCCGTTGCGCGTCGCGTCCCACATCTTCCACTGGATCGACAAACTCCTCGTTGATGGCATCGTCAACCTCTTCGGAATCCTCCCACGCGTCTTCGCATGGGTCATCCGTCCGAGCCAATCCGGTGTCCTCCAGGGATACGCTGTATCCATGGCAGGTGGAATCGCGATTCTCCTGCTCGCCGTCTTTGTGATTATCCTGCAAGGAGGTGCATCATGAGTACCCAAACGATCCTCCTGCTCGCGTTGCTCATCGTCCCGCTCTTGGGCGCATTGGTCATCGCATTCTCCAGCAAACCAAACAACGCGTACCGCACAGCCCTCGCTGTGTCGCTCGCGTTGCTGCTCCCGCTCTGGAAGATGGTGATGGACTTTGATTTCGCAAACGCGGGTCAAACCCAAGCCGCGTACTCCTTCTCATGGATCGAAGGTCTCGGCCTCCGCTTCTCCATCGGGATGGACTCGATCTCCCTGCTCCTCATCGCGCTCTCAGTGTTGCTGGGACCGATCGTTGTCGCCGCATCCAAAACAGCGATCACCGACAACAAGAAAATGTACTACAGCTGGTTGCTCGTCCTCCAGTCCGCGATGGTCGGAGTCTTTGCTGCCCAAGACCTCCTCCTCTTCTACATCTGCTTCGAGTTCACGCTCCTCCCCATGTTCATCCTCATCCGCGTCTACGGCTCAACAAACCGAGTCGCCGCGTCCACCAAGTTCTTCCTCTACACCTTCACAGGATCCATGATGACCCTCGCTGGTCTCATGTATGTCGTCTACTTCGTCTCACAACAAACCGGACACTGGACACTCGACATCGCAACCCTCACCGCGATCGCGCCGCAGATGCCCGCCTCGCACCAAGCGTGGGTCTTGTTTGCGATGCTCGCAGGATTCGCAGTCAAAGTCCCGCTGTTCCCAGTGCACACCTGGTTGCCACTCGCGCACACCGAAGCACCCACCGCAGGATCAGTCATCCTCGCAGGTGTTCTCCTCAAGCTCGGTACCTACGGCATCCTTCGCTTCGCAATCCCCATCACCCCAGTAGCATTCATCGAATACGCACCCTTCATCGCAACGCTTTCAGTGATCGGGATCATCTATGCAGGTCTCATTTGCTGGGTGCAAGAAGACATCAAGAAGCTGGTTGCGTACTCCTCCGTCTCCCACCTCGGATTCTGTGTCCTCGGACTCGCCGCACTCAATGTGTCCGGCCTCTCAGGTTCAATCCTCTACATGCTCTCCCACGGCCTCTCCACTGGCGGCCTGTTCTTGATGATCGGTTTCATGTACGAACGCTACCACACAAGAGACATGCGAACAGTGGGGGGACTCGCAAGCAAAATGCCAATCTGGGCATTCTTCATGGTCTTCTTCGCAATGGCCTCCGTCGGACTCCCAGGACTCAATGGCTTCCCATCTGAAGTCCTCTGTCTGATTTCCGCGTTCCAGTCCGACGCCGCATGGACCGCCGCGCACGAAGCCGGGGCGTGGGGCACAACCCTCGGCCCTTGGTTCGCCGTGTTTGCAGGAACCGGGATGGTCATCGCCGCGATGTACCTCCTTTACATGGTTGGCAAAATCTGCTTCGGTCCGCTCCGCGAACCCGAAGACCACCACGCGCACGAATCACTCCCGACCGACCTTTCCCGCCGCGAGATCTGGACGCTGATCCCGCTCGCTGTTGGATGTCTCGTCTTTGGTCTCAAGCCAACGCTGCTACTGGATACGATCTCCGATCCGATCAACCAGACCGTAACCGCCGCGTTCTCGCATGACATCCAGCCACTCCCGGAACACCACGAAGAACACGCGATGACCAACACCGCGCTCGAAACCTTGACGGAGGTCACGCCATGATCGAGAAACTCGCCTTCGTCCTCCCAGAAATCATCCTCTTCATCGGGACCTGCTTGGTCATGGTCACCGGTCAATGGCCAGTCCGCGCCATCCGCAGCTTCACGCCTTGGATCTGCGCCGCCGCCATCTGCGCTGCTGGAATGGTCGCAACCACCACCGCGTCCGATCCAAACGCACTCTTCCCGAACCTGATGCCTTACGCAAAGTTCGTCATCGCCGCCGTCGCGTTGCTCCTGCTCGTGAACCTCACAGGAACCGTCGACCGCGAGCTCGAAGAAGATGTCGACAAGGGACTCCCCTTCCTCCCCATCCGTTCCAATGGCGGAGAGTTCTACGCGTTCTTTATGTTCTCCATCACCGGACTCATGCTCACCGCATCCGCCGATGACCTGATCTGGCTCTTCCTCGCCCTCGAGCTTACTTCCCTCCCGACCTACATCATGGTTGCGATTTCGACCCACAAGAACCAATCCCGCGAAGCCGCGGTCAAGTACTTCTTCCTCGGCGCACTGGGAGCCGCGATCTTCCTCTACGGATTCTCAATGATCTACGGCGCTGCTGGTTCAACCAACCTCGCGGACATCGCATCTGTCTTCGCTCGCGATGGTCTCGGATCCATCGGACTCGCAGGAGTCCTGCTCGCATTGCTCGGGATGGCATTCAAGATCGCCGCATTCCCGATGCACTTCTACACCCCCGATGTCTACCAAGGCGCCGCAAGCCCCGTCAGCGCGATGCTCGCGTTTGTTCCAAAGACCGCAGGATTCATCGGGATCATGCTGATCGCCGCGACCGTCGGATGGAACGAAGCGGGACATCTTCCCGCAACCATCGAGTCCGTCCTCTGGATCATGGCAGCCCTCACCATGTTTGTCGGAAACACCCTCGCTCTCCTCCAGAACTCCGTCAAGCGAATGCTCGCGTACTCCTCCGTTGCCCACTCTGGATACATGCTTGTCGGGATCCTCGCAGGTCCCGGTGAAGCCGGCGCACCGTTCTATCGCAACGGCCTCGCCGCCGTCCTCTTCTACCTCCTGTGCTACGGCGTTATGAGCGTCGGCGTCTTCGCCGTCCTCGGAGCGATCGAAAAGAAGGACTCAAAGGGCAACCGCCAAGACGCCGACGACATCGAAGACCTCCGTG
>JARGNC010000090.1:8378-10248 GCA_029212425.1 Phycisphaerales bacterium | reverse complement strand
CGCCACAAGTTATTGCCCCGAGTTCCTGCTGCCCTTCGGACAACACCGAAACACAAAGCTCGAAAACACAAAGCACGCAGACCCAGAGCGACGACTTCTGCCCCATGAGCAACGGGCCGTGCACCTGCGGCCTCAATCCCGCGAACGAACACGCACCCGATGAACCGATGCCCGCTCCCCAGCGAGAGCGACAGACCTTGCAGATGATGCGTGGACCTCCGCTCGCATTCCAACTCATCACCACCGATACCCCCAAGCGTCTGATCCCGGTCGCGCTGACCTACTCGATCCGCTCGGGATTCTCACACAACCAAACACAAGCACTCCTCGGTGTCTGGAGACGATAGAGAACCGACCAACAGGGAAGGTACGCGCACAGCGAACCGATCCCAAGTCGATTCTCATTCGTCCCAACTTCCACCAGGACCCTTGTCATGGACAACATCATGTTACTGGCGTGCGCTTCTGCATTGATGCTCACGAGCTGCACAAGCGACCCCCTCGCGCCGCGCCCAACCCACACACTGACCCGATCGCTCAACGAGACGGCCGCTGATAGAGCAGTCCCCTCGCGTTTCCGTGATGCGGATGACACCAGCCCATCGACGCTGAGCATGAGCGAGCCATCATCCCCCGATGACTTCGTGCGATTGGCGCTCTACCGCTCTCCCGAGCTTGAGCGTTCCTACCAGCAATGGGTCGCGATGTCCCAGCGTGTGCCGCAAGCTGGAGCTTTGCCCGATCCGCGATTGAATGTGAGGTTCTTTGCCAACGAGGTCGAGACGCGCGTCGGCGCACAACAAGCGAGAATCGGGGTCTCTCAGCAACTCCCATGGTCAGGCAAACTGCGTGCATCAGAGGTCGCTGCCGCTGCTGAAGCGCGTGCGGCGTGGGTCCGCTACACCGCGATCGAACGCTCGATCACTCGCCGAGTCGTGACCGCTCTGTACGCGATCCACGAACTCGATGCGACAATCGACATCACACGCGAGAGTCTCGAACTGCTCTCGTCTTTCGAAGACTCGGTCCGCTCGCGCTTCCGCGTTGGGGGCGGCTCACAATCCGATCTTGTGCGAACGCAGGTTGAACTGGGGATGCTCGACGATCGTCTTGTCTCACTCAGATCTTCCCGATCAACGCTCGTCGCACAGCTCAACGCGCTGCTTGATAGGCCGCACGATACGCCCGTCGCGCCGATCACCGAGCTTTCGCCCCCACCACTCGACACCCCGCTCGACGAACTCATCACGCAGACCCAGCGCACCAACCCGCTTCTTGTCTCGCTCAGCGAGCGTGTCATCGCAGAACAATCGCGCACGAAAGTCGCTCGATACGCGAGCAAACCCGAACTGACGCTCGGTGTCGAGACGATCTTCACCGACGATGCGATCAATCCGAGCATCGCTGAGAGCGGGGACGACCCCCTCCTGCTCACCTTCAGCGTCAACCTCCCGATCTGGCGCGACAAGTACAACGCGCAGGTCCAAGAATCGATCGCCAAAAGACTCGCCCTCGCGTATGAGCGAGAGTCCGCCTTCAACGACCTGAGCGCCCGCATTGTCCGATCACACTTCGACTACACCGATGCACAGCGACGCGCCAAACTCTACGAACACACCCTCATCCCAAAGGCAACCGAATCCATTCAATCCACCCTCGCCTCCTTCCGCACCGGAACTGACGGCTTCACCGATCTGCTCGATGCGCAGCGAACACTCCTCGAGTTCCAACTCAACGCCCTCCGCGCACGCACCGCCCAAGGCATCGCACTCGCCCGCCTCCACGAACTGATCGGGATCACCGACGCGAGCGTTGAACAGACCAAGACCAACCCCATCAGTACACCGGAGACCGATCGATGAAAGCACCA
>JARGNC010000090.1:0-8368 GCA_029212425.1 Phycisphaerales bacterium | reverse complement strand
TCAACGAACTCATCGGAATAACCCACGCGAGCATCGAGCAGCCCACCACTTCATCCACGACCACCACCGAACCGGAGACCGAGCGATGAAAGCACCACGCATCCCCGCACCCATCCTCTGGATATGGAAGCACACCGCCGCATTCATCGCGCTGCTGCTCATCGCAGGCGCGTTCCTCATTGGTATCCGAATGGGCAACCCATCCGAACCATCCGCCACCCCCTCAACCCACACGCACGAGAACGCGGGAAGTGTCCATGCAACAGATGACAGCACTCCCCAGATGTACACCTGCTCGATGCATCCGAGCGTGCGGCTGTCCGATCCAGACGCGAAGTGTCCGATCTGTTTCATGGAACTGATCCCGGTCCGTGATGACGATGCAGGAGATCCCAACACCCTCGTGCTCTCACAATCCGAGACCATCGCCGCACGCGTTCAGACTACGCGAGTCTCGCGCTATATCCCGACAAAGACGCTCCGCCTCTTCGGGAAGGTCCGCATGGACGAGACCACCGTCGAACACATCAGCGCGTACTTCCCAGGACGCATCGAGACTCTGTATGCAAACTTCATGGGCGCACGAGTCAACCAAGGCGATCACCTCGCGCAGATGTACTCTCCCGACCTGCTCACCGCGTTCGAGGAACTCCGTCAATCCGCGCTTGCTGAACAGCAATCAGAAACCATGAGCGAGATCGTCCGCAAGAGTTCGATCCAGACGCTCAACGCCGCACGCGATCGGTTGCGACTCTTCGGGATCGATCCCGATCTCATCGAGCAGATCGAGCGCGATGGATACAACGAGGACACCTTCACCATCGACGCACCACGCGGCGGAACCATCACGAACATCCAGACCCAAGAAGGCGAGTATGTCCAGACCGGAGACCCCATCCTCACCATCGCGGATCTCACCCATCTCTGGGTAGACCTCCAAGCGTACGAATCGCAGATCGCCCAGATCCAGTGGGGACAATCCGTTCGATTCAGCGTCGAATCCCATCCCGGTAAGTTGTTTGAAGGACGGGTCTCATTCATTGATCCAATCATCAACCCATCAACACGCACCGCAGCTGTGCGAGTCGCCGTAGAAAATCCGGATCGCACGCTCAAGCCCGGGATGTTCACCAGCGCCACGATCCACGCACCAATCGACGGCAACGCCAACACCATCTCATCCGAACTGCTCGGACGCTGGGTCTGCCCCATGCATCCTACAGAGATCAACGACCAAGCAGGGTCATGCAGCATCTGCATGATGGACCTCGTCCCTGTCGAATCACTCATCGATCCACCAAGCGAGCAAGCACACACACCACCCCCGCTCGTCGTCCCGTCAACCGCTGTCCTCTTCACAGGAACACGCTCGATCGTCTACACACAAGCCGAGGACGAGAACGGATACCGCTACACCCCTGTCGAGGTCACTCTGGGACAACGCGGTGATGATGCCTACATCGTGCTCGATGGACTCAAAGAGAACGACCGGATCGTAACCCACGGCGCATTCCGAATCGACAGCGCCATGCAGATCGCTGCCAAACCAAGCATGATGTCAATGGGATCAGAACCCACCGCCCCGACTACCAGTGTCACTTCCCGGCCCAAACGATTTATCAAGGGCCTCACGGACAGCGTCAACGCGTACCTCGACGCTCAAGAAGCACTCGCAGACGACAATCTCGACGCGTTCAACACCCACGCACAGCACCTCATCCGCGTCCTCGACGAGACCCCAACCGATGGACTCTTCGGAGAAGACCTGAGTGTGTGGCGCAGTGCATCACGCGACCTGAGACCCAGCGCTCCCTACGACGACATCGAGCACGCACGCGCCGACTTTGAACCGATGAGCAACGCGGTCTTCATGCTCGTCGATCAGTTCGGAACCCCAGAAGGCGCAACCGTTCATGTCGCGTACTGCCCCATGGCGTTCGACTTCGAAGGCGCAGACTGGCTCCAACGCACCACCACCATCGACAACCCCTACTTCGGTGACTCCATGCTCCAGTGCGGCGAGATCCTCCGCACCATCGAACCAAACCCAGATCATTCTGCGCCTCATAGACCAGCACCCGCGCCGACCCACAACCATGGGGGTGACTGAGATGAACCTGACTGAGATGAACAAGACTGAGATGAACAACCAACCTCAACGAAGTCTACTGGGACGAATCGTGCGCTTCTGTCTGACCCAGAAACTCGTCGTCGCGATCCTCCTGACCGGGATGGTCTTCTGGGGGGTCCTCGTCGCGCCCTTCGACTGGTCGATCGGAAACCTCCCGCGTGACCCTGTTCCGGTTGACGCGATCCCCGACATCGGCGAGAACCAGCAGATCGTCTTCACCGAATGGTCCGGACGAAGCCCCCAAGACATCGACGACCAGATCTCCTACCCGCTCACCGTCGCGCTCATGGGTATCCCAGGAGTCAAGGACATCCGTTCCTACTCCGTCTTCGGATTCTCCACAATCTATGTCGTCTTCGATGAGGACATCGAGTTCTATTGGTCCCGATCCCGTGTGCTTGAAAAACTCAACGCGCTCCCTGCAGGCACCCTCCCCACAAGCGTCTCCCCGATGCTCGGACCCGACGCAACAGCACTCGGACAAGTCTTCTGGTACACCCTCGAAGGACAAGACGACCAAGGCAACCCGACCGGCGGATGGGACCTCGACGAACTGAGATCCATCCAAGACTTCAATGTCAAGTACCTGCTCTCAGGTGTCCAAGGCGTCTCCGAAGTCGCGTCGATCGGTGGGTTCGTCCGAGAGTACCAAGTCGATGTCAATCCAGACGCGATGCGTGCCGCAGGCATCACACTGTCCCAAATCATCAACGCCGTGCGCGACTCGAACCTTGATGTCGGAGCACGAACAATCGAGGTCAACCGCGCCGAGTATGTTGTGCGTGGGATCGGTTTCATCGAATCCGTCAATGACCTTGAGAACACCGCGATCATCGCACGCGATGGTCAGCCCATCCTGCTCACACAGATCGCCAAGGTCGGGACAGGCCCCGCACTGCGACGAGGAGTCCTCACCAAGGAGGGTTCCGAAGCTGTCGGAGGTGTGGTGGTCACTCGATTTGGCGAGAACCCGATGGCCGCGATCGATCGCATCAAATCCAAAATCAACGAGATCGCGTCAGGACTCCCCACCAAAGTCCTCGAAGACGGCACCGAATCACGCGTCACCATCGTCCCCTTCTACGACCGATCCGGTCTCATCAACGAAACACTCGAAACACTCAACTCCGCGATCAAGCAGCAGGTCCTCATCACCCTCATCGTCGTCATCCTCATGGTCATGCACCTGCGATCGAGCCTGCTCATCGGAGCGATGCTCCCCATCGCAGTGCTTGGCACTTTCATCGGGATGAAACTCTTGAGTGTCGATGCCAACATCGTCGCCCTCTCAGGGATCGCCATCGCGATCGGGACCATCGTGGATATGGGGATCGTCCTTTCCGAGAACATGCTCCGCAAACTCAACGAAGCACCCGATGGCGCCTCGAGACTCGAAACCATCTACGACGCAACCATGGAAGTCGGAGGCGCGGTCCTCACCGCCGTCGCGACGACCATCGTCGGATTCCTCCCAGTGTTCACCATGACCGCAGCAGAGGGCAAGCTCTTCAAACCCCTCGCGTACACCAAGACCTTCGCGTTGATCGCATCGATCGTGATCGCCCTCACGATCCTCCCAAGCGTCGCGCATGTCCTGCTCGGATGGTCACCACGCAAGGGACTCTTCGCACGCATCGCACGCTCCACCCCTACGCGAGTGCTTGTGTGGTCCGTAAACATCATCATCGTGCTCTGCGTGCTGATCCTCTTGTCACGCTCATGGGAACCCATCGGTCCCGAGCCTGGACTCATAGGCAACGCGCTGCTGATCGCGCTGCTCATCGGATTGCTGCTCGGAGCATTCTGGGTCGTCCGACTCGCGTTCCCGCATGTGCTCGGATGGACGCTGCGTCACAAGCTCGTCTCTATGCTCCCAGTCCTCGTCCTCGTCCTCACCGGCGCAAGCGTCTGGATCGGGTTCGATCGTGTCTGGGGATGGTTGCCAGACCGAATCCGCGCAACCGAACCAATCGTTAAGCTCGCGCACGACTTCCCCGGAATGGGATCCGAGTTCATGCCCGCGCTCGATGAGGGTGCGTTCTTGTACATGCCGACCACAATGCCCCACGCGTCGATCGGTGAAGCGACCGACATCCTCAAAGAGCTCGACAAACGCATCATGAGCGTCCCAGAGGTCAAGAGCGCGGTGGGCAAGATCGGACGCGTCGATTCCCCGCTTGATCCCGCACCAATCTCCATGGTCGAGACCATCATCGAATACCAGAGCGAGTACATCGTCGATGAGCACAACCGCCGCATCCTCTTCGCGTACGACACAGATCGAGACGAGTTTCTCCGCGACGAACAAGGCAATCTCATCAAGGACGACGATGGTAAACCGTACCGACAATGGCGCGACGAGATCGATTCCCCCCAAGCGATCTGGGACGAGATCGTTCAAGCCGCCCAGATGCCGGGACTCACCAGCGCTCCCAAGCTCCAACCCATCGAGACGCGCATCGTCATGCTCCAATCCGGATTCCGCGCCCCGATGGGAATCAAAGTCTTCGGCCCATCCCTCGAATCAATCGAATCGTTCGGATATCAACTCGAGAACTTACTCAAGCAGGTCCCTTCAGTTCAGCCAGCAGCGGTCTTTGCGGATCGCGTCGTAGGCAAACCCTACCTCGAGATCGAGATCAACCGCGAGAAGATCGCACGCTACGGCCTGCAGATCGCAGATATCCAAGAGGTCATCGAAGTCGCGATCGGGGGCAAGCCCCTGAGCATGAGCGTCGAGGGACGCGAACGCTACCCCATCCGCGTGCGCTACCAACGCGAACTGCGTGACCAACCCGACACACTCGCTGACACCCTCATCGCAACCCCGCAAGGTGCGCAGATCCCGCTCCGCGAACTCGCAGACATCATCTACAAACGAGGCCCACAGATGATCAAGAGCGAGGACACCTTCCTCGTCTCCTATGTGTTGTTCGACAAGCAACCCGGATACGCTGAGGTCCGCGTCGTTGAAGACGCACGCGATTTCATCAACGCAAAGATCGACTCAGGGGAACTTTCTGTCCCGCCCGGAGTGACTTTCGAGTTCGCCGGCGCGTACAAGAACCAGGTCCGTGCCTCCAAGACACTCGCGATCGTTCTCCCGATGTCACTCGTGGTCATCTTCCTGTTGATCTACTTCCAGTTCAAGCGTGTGAGCGTCACCCTGATGATCTTCTCAGGCGTCTTTGTCGCGTGGTCCGGAGGGTTCCTCATGCTCTGGCTCTACGCCCAGCCCTGGTTCATGGACTTCAATCTGCTCGGCACCAACATGCGTGAACTCCTCCAGATCCGAGAGTACAACCTCAGCGTCGCGGTGTGGGTCGGGTTCCTCGCGCTCTTCGGGATCGCAACCGACGACGGCGTGGTGATGGCAACCCGCATCGAACAATCCATGCGCGAAGATCAACCAACATCAATCGAAGCAATCCGCGCCAGCGTGGTCACAGGAGGACGACTCCGCATTCGCGCCGCGGTCATGACCAGCGCAACCACAATCCTTGCGCTGCTTCCCGTGCTCACCAGCACCGGTCGCGGCTCAGACATCATGATCCCGATGGCCATCCCCACATTCGGAGGCATGGCCGTCGCATCAATCACATGGTTTGTCGTGCCCATCCTCTACAGCGGATGGGCCGAGTTCAAATTACGCATTCACAACACGCTCGGACGATCCGAGCACTCACCAAGGAGTTCATCATGAACGCAACACTATTTGCCTCCATCGTTTCATGCGCCTGCTGCGCCTCGTTCACACTTGCCCAAGATGGGCATGAAAGCCATGCTCATTACGCACAGGCGGACAACAACACGCCCGTCAACGCGATGTGCCCAATCGGGAAAGAACCCATCGTCGAAGGCGTACCCACGATCCAATACAAAGGAGAAACCATCGCGTTCTGCTGTCCGGGATGCGACAAAGAGTTCATGGGATGGGACGAGACCAAGCGTGACGCGTTTGTCGTCCTCGCAAAAGCAGGAAATGAGCCCGGCGAAGCACACGCAGAAGCGATCCCAAAGACAACCGCTCCGGTCAAGAGCCAACCCTACACGCTCTCCACCTGCCCAGTATCAGGCGAACCCCTCGGATCCATGGGCGACCCCATCATCAAAGAGATCGACGGGCGAGAAGTTCGGCTCTGCTGCAAGATGTGCGTCTCCAAGTTCGAGAAGAACGCAGACGCGTACTTCAAAGAGATCGACGAGCAGATGATCGCGGATCAGATGCCCTACTACCCAATGACCACCTGCGCAATCTCAGGAGAGCCCCTCGTCGAGGACGGCGAAGACATCGCGATCAATCTCATCCACGCCAACCGTCTCGTGCGTCTCTGCTGCAAGATGTGCGTCAAGGAGTTCAACAAAGACCCTGGTGCATACATCGCGAAACTCGACCAAGCAGCCGCTGACGCTCAGCGCCCAGACTACCCACTCGACAAGTGCATGATCGGCGGCAAGCTCGGCTCCATGGGCGAACCCTCCGAGATCGTCCTCGCGGGAAGACTCATCCGCTTCTGCTGCTCCATGTGTGAACCCAAGGTCATCGACAACCCTGCGAAATACCTTGAGCAACTCGATGACGCATGGACGAAGCAGAACCCTTAATCAGGAAACTTCAGCAACACAACAATCGGAGACACAGGCCGCACTTCAACGGACCACACACATTCCAATCGGGTTGTCACACAGCTACACGCAAAGGAGAACGAACATGGAAACTGAAAATCAACACGATCAAGACGAAAAACACGGATCGCCTTACCTCCGATTCGCGACCATGATCACGACCTCGATGGTTGTGATGTTTTTCCTGATGTATCTCCACTCCTACGAGATACTCGATCACGCTTGGTTCAGCGAGACCCGTCTCTTCATGACGCTGATCATGGGTGGCGGGATGATCATCGTCATGCTGCTGTTCATGCTCAAGATGTACAACAGCAAAGCCAAGAACATGGTCGTTGTTGCCGTCGCGTTTCTCCTGCTCGCTAGCGGGATCGCGCTGGTCCGCTCGCAGGTCACCGTCACCGGAACGGACTACATGCAAGGCATGATCCCCCACCACTCCATCGCGATCCTGACAAGCGAAAGGGCACAAATCAAGGACACCCGCGTTCGCAAACTCGCTGATGAGATCATCGACGCTCAGCGCCGTGAAATCAAAGAAATGGAATGGCTGATCGCAGACATCAAAGCAAACGGCGTCGCGGTGACCGAATCCGAAGCCGAAGCACGGCCGATACCGGACTTCAATGCAAATCAACCGTAAGAAAACCAGCTCGATCTCAAGAGCACCTTTGGAAATACACCATGAGCAATCAATACCAACTGACCATCCAAGGCATGCACTGCAGCAGCTGTGAGAACAAAATCCGTGACGCGCTCGCTGCGATCGACGGCTTAATCACCGATGCGATCTCTGCAAAGTCCGGGATTGTGACACTTCATGCGCCAACCAATGTCTCCGAGCAAACACTCAGAGTAGCGATCGAAGGCGCAGGGTCCTACAGAGTGACCTCTATCGAACAATCAGATTCTGATGCTCCAGCAAAGCAGGACCCACACCAATCCGATTCTGCTGCACATGAAGAGCCGGACGAGAGTCTGTACCCATTATTCCTGATCGTGGGATTCATCGCGGGCGTCACTATGCTTGTCGCGTGGTCAACGCAACGATGGGAACTCCAACCCATGATGCGCCACTTCATGGCCGGGTTCTTCATCGTCTTCTCGTTCTTCAAGCTGCTCGACCCACCTGGATTCGTCTCCGCATATCGTGGATATGACCTGATCGCACGTAAATCTGCTACATGGGCATGGATCTACCCCTTCGTAGAACTCGGACTCGGCGTGATGTACCTCATGGCCTGGGCACCGGTGACGACAAATACCATCACGCTGATCCTCATGCTCGTAGGCGCTGCAGGCGTACTCAAAGCACTGCTCAACAAACAAGCAATCCGATGCGCGTGCCTAGGAACAGCACTCAATCTGCCCATGACTAAAGTCACACTCGTCGAGGACCTCACCATGGCATTCATGGCCGCAGCGATGCTCGTCCTCATCCTATGAATCAGAGCACTCGGCTGAATACACCTGAATCTGTTCTTCGAAGTGATCCTTGAGTTCACGAACAGTTGTTGGTTCGATCCTGTCTATCAATGAGATCAGACATTGGAGAGCTGTGACCGAATGCTTACAGTCTGCGCCGGTTTTTGCGTCACCTATATCTGAAAT